>DASXXX010000031.1:0-135958 GCA_036502765.1 Acidimicrobiia bacterium
GGGGAACAGTCCGGGGTAGCGCGCCGTCGTGCGTCGGACATCGTGGGAGAGGGCGGTGAGGCGTCGGTCCCACGGCGTCTCCCGTGGCGGGCACGCAACCTGCGCCAGCGCCGCGTCGCCCATCAGCCGCAGCAGCTCGGCTTTGCTCTCGACGTGGTAGTAGGCGGTGGCGACCGAGACGCCGAGCTCGTCGGCGAGGATGCGCATCGTCACTCGGTCGACGCCGATCCGTTCGGCGATGACCAGCGCGGCATCGACGATCTCCTGCCGCGTCACCAACCGCCCACCGTTCGACGCCAGCCGCACCGATGGTGAGTGTGTCGGGTCGCGGGTGTGGTCCGCAGGGTCGGTCACGGCCCGTCACCGTAGGCGGATCCGGCCCCGCCGGGACGCGTTGACTCCGAGACTCTAACGGCGTTAGAAATGGGATGGAAACGCATGGATGCACCGACGAGCGGGGGAGCGGGAGTGAGCGAGCACAGCCTGACCAGCGGCATCGACGTGTTCGAGCAGGGCCTGGAGAATCAGCAGCCCGAACTGCTCCATGCGCTCGAGACCCAGCCGATCGTTCGCCACGACCGCACCGTGACGCTGCTCCGGATGGCGGACATCGCGGATGTGACGCACCGTCCCGAGGTGCGCAGCACCCCGGGCGGCGATGACGCGTTCCTGGGCGCGCCGGCAGCGCTCATCCCGTTGCAGATCGACGGCGAAGCCCACCGCAACTACCGCCGGCTCCTCGATCCGCTGTTCGCCCCGAGAGCGGTCGCGCGCCTCGAGGAGCACGTTCGTCGACTCGCCGACGGGCTCATCGACGCCTTCGCCGAGAGGGGGACGGTCGAGTTCTACGAGGAATTCTGCGTGCCGCTGCCCTGCACCATCTTCCTCGAGTTGTTGGGGCTCCCGTTCGGCGACCTCGAGTTCTTGTTGTGGTTCAAGGACGGCGTGATCCGCCCGACCGACGACCAGCACCGAGCGGACGCGAGCGCCCGGATGGTCGAGTACCTGTTCCGGGTCCTGGACGAACGCGAGGCAGAGGCGCAGCCGCGTGACGATCTGATCGGCGGGTTCATGAGCACGGAGATCGACGGCCAGCGTCTCAGTCGCGAGGAGGTGATGAACATCATCTTCGTGCTGGTGTTCGCCGGCCTCGACACGGTGACGGCGTCGTTGTCGTGCTTCGTCGCGTGGTTCGCCCGCCATCCCGAACAACGCCGGCGGGTGATCGACGATCCCGCGCTGCTCCCGCAGGCCATCGAGGAGCTGCTTCGCTACGAGTCACCGGTTCCTGCGGTCGCTCGCTTCGCAGTGGCGGACTTCGAGGTGGGCGGGGAACAGATCCGCGCCGGCGATTCGCTGCAGTTGCTCCTGTGCACCGCGAACCTCGACCCGGCCGCGATCTCGGAGCCCCTCACGGTCGACTTCGACCGTGGGACGAAGCACCACATCGACTTCGGGACCGGCGTCCACCGCTGCCTCGGTTCGCATCTCGCCCGCATGGAACTGCGCATCGCGCTCGAAGCGCTGCACGAACGGGTCGGGGACTACACCATCGACCCCGAACGCCCACCCGTGTTCCACAACGACGGCGGCGTCCGGACGGTCGAGCCGTTGCATCTCGTGTTCACTCCGAACCTCGCTTGACGCGCAGAGGTTTCCCCTCCCTGAGGGGGAGGCCGCCATCGAGCACCGCGCGGAGACCGATCAGGAGCACGTCGAACCCGAAATCGAAGAGCTCGTCGGGAGACGGACGTTGTCCTCCGGTTCGATCGAGCAGCTCCGCGAAGCGATTGTCGGCGGGCGAGGCTTCACCGCGTTCAACGAGCACGTCGAGGTCGAGCTGCCCGACCATGTAGGTGAACAGCACCCCGTACGCCATCAGTGCGTCGGTTTCGTCGAAGCCGGCGTCGTGCAGGATCGCGAGGACGCCGTCGGTCAGTCTCCTCGACGCGGGGGATCCGTCGACGCTGAGACCCGTCCCCATGGCCGGCACGCCGCCGAGCTCCCGCCGAACGTTCAGCTCGAGCGCCTTGAGGCGCAGGTCCCACGGGCCCGCCTCGGGACCAGGGATCTCGACGCGGTGCAACAGGTCTTCGACGACGAGCTGCACCAGCTCGGTGCGGTTCGACACGTGGTAGTACGCCGTCATCGTGGCGACCCCGAGCTCTTCGGCGAGCTGCGTCATCGTGAACCGGTCGAGTCCGACGCGCCTCGCAAGGCGGAGGGCGGCGTCGATCACGTCGTCGCGGGTGATCGTCGCCGGCCGCCCCGGACCCTTCGTCACCACGTCGACCCTCCTGCGGACCGGTCTTCCTTGCGTCCGCACAGTACGTGCACGGGATCACCACGCGCGACCTGCCTGGTCTCGGCAGGTCGGGGGTGCGGGTCACGCGACGCGGAACGTGGCGGCGCCGGCCGCGATCACCTTGTCGTCGCGTCCTTCGTCGACGAGCGTCAACCGACACGCAACCCGCTGGTCGTGCCCCACGAGCGCGTCAGCCGAGACGAGGAACGGGCCGACCGTGCCGGGCGCGACGAAGTGCACGTCCCAGTTCTCGGCCTGCAGGGTGTCGGTGCCCGTGAGCGTCGCGGCGGCTTCCATGGCCGCGGCTTCGAACGCGATGTGGATGGGCCCGATGTGGAGCGACGCCGACGTCGATGCGTTGCGCTGGTCGAGGGGTGGCAGTCGCCAGCCTTCAGCGGTTCGCATCGCGCCGAAGACGACGGACAGGGGAGGTAGGTCGTCGGTGTCGGGCAGTTCCGGCGGGAGATCGATGGGCGCGAACCCCGGGGGAGCGTCGCCCAACGTGACCCCGATGCCCGTCGTGATCGCGATCGTGCGACCCGGGTCGGCCGCGTCGACGATCTCAGATCGGCTGAACCCCATCGCGCGGCCCCGACGCACGGTCGTGCGGGTGACCCGGACCGCGTCCACGTCGTGCGCGGCGTCGATGATGTGCAGCCCGTACGCGACGGGGGCCGGGACGACCTCGCGGTCGCGCCACCCACCCGTCTCGGGCGCGGCGATGGCGAGCGGTGCGGCCATGATCCCGCCCGCGGCGTTGCGCATGTCGCGGCGGAGGCGCATCGTGTCGGGGTCTTCCAGCTGGTTGAACCCGCGTCCGAGGTACCAGTAGGTCAAGAGGCCCCCCGCTCCCATCATCTCGCGGAGGCGTTCCCAGTACTGCTCGGGCGGGCCATCACGAATGTCACGCACCATGGGACGTTCCTCCCGTACCGTTCGCGAACCACGTCTCCACCTCGCGCCGGGCGACCTTCCCCATCGCATTGCGTGGAAGCGGGCCGATGCGCCAACGCTCCGGCACCTTGTAGCGAGCCAACTGCTGGACACAGTGTTCGGTGAGCACGGAGGCGTCGAGCTCGTGCCCCGCGTCCAATTCGACGGCAGCGGCGACGCGCTGACCGAGACGTTCGTCGTCGACACCGACCACCGACGCGCCGCCCACGCCGTCGATCTCGAGGAGCACCCGTTCGACCTCCGCGGGATACACGTTCGCGCCGCCGCGCAAGATCAGTGCACGGCGACGATCACGCACCGAGAGGTTGCCCGCGGGGTCGAGCTGTCCGATGTCACCCGTGAACAAGACACCGCCCTTGAGTGCCGCCGCCGTCGCGCCCGCATGACCGAGGTACCCGACCATGGGTTCGTACGCGCGCGCCCACTCACCCGATTCGCGGGCGCGCACCGTGATCTCGCCGACCTCACCGACAGGAACCACGGCGCCGTCATCGTCGCGGATCTCGACGACCAGGTGCGGAAGCGTCCTGCCGCTCGATTCGGCGACGCGTGGATCGCCGCCGTCTTCGATCGTCACGATCGTGGGGACTTCCGTCAAACCGTACGTCGCGCTGACGCGCTTCGCGAAGCGTTCTTCGAACGCGCGACGTATCGACGCCGCCAGGAAGGTGCCGCCGGTCCACACGTCGGTCAGGCTCTCGAGATCCTCGCGCTGTACGTCCTCGGAGCCGCTCAGACCGTGCAGGAGCGTCGGAACTCCGAACCAACTCGTGACGGATTCGTCGCGAATCCACCGGGCCACACCACTGGGATCGACTCGATCCATGACGACCTGGGTGCCGCCGGCCTGCGCGACGAGCAACGTGCTCGTGACCTGCAGGTTGAGGATCGTGAGCGCGGCACAGTCGCCTTTCCGCAAGGAGGAGTCGTAACCCCGGCTCGCGACGAGCACTGCGCCCGGAAGCAACACGTTGTGGTGCGTGTGGACCACGCCCTTGGGGTGGCCGGTCGTCCCGCTCGTGTATGCGATCCCCGCCGGGTCGCTCGGCCTCGGACGTGCTCGTGGATACGCCCCTCCTGACCACGCGTGCCAGCCGGCATCCGATGCCTCGTGGACGACCAGCGTGCGATGAGATTCGTGCTCCCGGGCGCACCGTTCGTCGTCGGTGACGAACAACGTCGCGTCGGTGTCGTCGAGCATGAACTGCTTCTCGGGGGGCGCCAGGTTCTGGTTCACGCCGAGCCAGATCGCCCCGAGTCGTTGTGCCGCGTAGAAGGACACCACGACCGCGCTCGTGTTCGGCAGGCTGATCGCAACGACGTCCCCGCGGCGCACACCGTGGCGGTGCAAGACGCCGGCGGCGTGATCGACTGCGCCGTCGAGGTCCTCGTAGGTCATCCGTGCGTCCCGGGCGACCAATGCGAGGCTCCCGGGATGGTCGTGCAGCGGACGCTGGAAGGCGTCAGCGGCGGAGTCTGGGAGCACGTCGCGCCGAGCTGCCATCACCGTCCCCGGAGAATCAGGATGTCCCATGAGGAAGACCCTGTTCTACCAGGGATCGGTCGGTGCGGTCAGCGCTTCGGGGGCTTCTGAGACGGTGCCGGGTCGAGTCCCAGGCCCGATGCACAGAACCCCCAGAGATCGTCGGCGGTCACCGGAACGCGATGGTCGGACCAGAGGATCCGAGCGTGGATCGCGGCCAGGACCGTGTCGTAGAGGAGTTGGGCCGTCTTGACCGGGTCGAGCGCCGGGCGCAGACACCCCGCGTCGGCCGCCGCCTGCACGAGCTCGAGGACCAGGTCGAGCTGGGGCTGGACGGCGCGTTCGAGATCGTCGGGGCGGGTCTCGACCAATCGGTAGTGATGGCTCGTGATCGCCCGCGCCGCGGGCCCGAGGTCGTCGGTGAGCTCGTAGAACCCGTCGATGTAGGCGCGGATCCGCTTCGCCGGGTCGGGTTCCTCGGCACAACGTTCGCGGAGGAACGGCACGACGTTCCTCGCGAGGATCGTCTCGTGCACCGCGACGAGCAGATCGTCCTTGCTCGCGAAGAAGTTGTAGAAGGTGCGGATCGACATGCGTGAGCGCTCGACGACCTCTTGCACCGTGAAGTCGATGCCGCCCTGGTCGTGCATCAGGTCCATCGCCGCCGCAACGAAGCGATCGGTGCGGGCCTGGGCCCGGACCCGGGCTGCCTGCAACGACCGATCGACGCTCTGGCGCTTCCACTCGGGGATGGTGTCGTCGCTCGCGAGCGCCGCTGCCGTTCCGCTGGTCGAGTTCCGACGCGCCATGCCGTTGGCCCTTCAGTGGTAGGTGCCTGAACGCCCAGGCATGTCGCAGATGGAGAATCCGGTTCTCGAATCCTACCGGGATCGGCGTCGGATGCAGACCCATGACCGCTGGAGCAGAATGTCGTATGCTCTACGAAAGAGCAGCTCGCGAGCCCGGCGAGACGCTGGGGGAGGAGGCACCACCGTGGTCCGTGCAGCAGAGGCGCGCGACTGGGCACCCGGCGCACTCCGGGGGATGATCGATTCCCTGTACACCCCCTTCAGCGGGCCCGGAGGGGAGGAGATCGACGAGCCGGCGCTGCGCGCCCTCGTCGATCACTGCATCGGCGCGCTCGACCACGACGGCATCTGGGTCGGCGGGCTGGTGGGCGAGTGCTGGTCGCTCAGCACGCAGGAGCGCAAGCGCATCCTCGAGATCGGTGTCGAACAGGCCCGCGCGATCAAGCCCGGAGCGATCGTCGAAGCGTGCCCTGCGAGCATGAACGTCATCGAGACGGTCGAGCTCGCGAATCACGCCGCCGCGACCGGCGCTGACATCTGCTTCCTGTTCCCTCCGTACTTCGAAGCCCGTGGGTACGACGCGATGCGCGAAGTGCTGCTTTACATGACCGCACGCACCGACATCGCGCTCGGACTCTTCAACACCCACGCGGCCGGATGGATCCTCACCCCGGACGAATGCTCGCGTCTCTACGACGAGTTCCCGGCGATCTGCGCGATCAAGAACGGCATGTTCCGTCCGAGCCACACCGCAGCGTTGCACCGACTGCAGCCTGACCTCATCATCTGGGAATGCGACATGCTCGCCTACCGCGGCGGATTCCTCCGCCGCGGGATCGTCAGTGCCGGCATCCTCGGCGGCTCCGGTTTCCTCTACGACCTCCCGGACAATCGCCTGTACAGCGAGCAATGGGATCTCATCGCGTCGGACAAGCTCTCCGAGGCCATCGACCACTGGTACGACTCCGGTCTCGACGAGCTCGTCACGAGCCTGCATCGTGCCTTCGGCGCGTCGAACGTCGAGTCGACCTACAGCCACTGGGGCTCGGCCTTCAAGGCCGCGGCCGCCGAACTCGGACTCCCGGTCGGCGACTACCCCCGCTCCCGTCCGCCGCAACCCCCACTGCCGGATGCGATGCGCACCGCGATCCGCGAGGCGTACGAAGTGGTCGGGTTCCTCGGTCAGGGGTCGTAACCCCCCCGGGGGGAGGCTCAGCTTCGAGGCGGAGTGACGCCCAGGAGCTCGTACGCGTTTCCGCCCATGATCTTGCGCACGTCGTCGGCGGGGAAGAGGTCGCCGATCTCCTTCGCCCAATTGATCGGTTCGGACATCCCTTCCGGGTGCGGGTAGTCGGATCCGAAGAGGACTCGTTCGGGCGTCATCAGGCTGACCAGATCCTCGATCGAGTCCTCCCAGAACGGATTGATCCACAGGTTGCGCAGGAAGCAGTCGCGGGGGTGCTCGGCGAAGGCACCGGGCATCTTGCGATACGTCTTCTCGAGCTCCTTCAGGCACGGGATCGCCCAGCTCCCGCCGTTCTCGACGCTCAGGAGCTTGACGGTGGGGAAGCGGCTGGTCATGCCGTGACAGACGGCGGACGTGATCGCATCGTTGATCGCGCGACCCGAGCTGACCGCGTCCGCGAAGGCGTTCTGCTTGAAGGGTGTGTGTTCGCGGCTCGAGCCTTCCCAGTCGTTGACGTACCGCTGATACCCGGAGTCCGACGCGTGCAGCGCCACCACGAGGTCGGCTTCGGTGACTCGGGCCCAGAAGGGATCGAACTCCGGGAGGAACGGCGACTTCGTCCCGCGGTGCCCGGCGACGGGCGCAGGGCGGAGCAAGACGACTCGTGCACCCCGCTCGAGCAACCAGTCGAGCTCCGCGACTGCGGTCTCGACGACGCACGGATTCACGATCGGCGTCGCGAAGATCCGGTCGTGGAAGTTGAACGTCCACTCGTCGTGGAGCCACTCGTTGAATGCGTGGAGGAGGACGGACGTGGTCTCGGGGTCGTCGGTGAAGCGCACCTCGAGCAGACTGGCGAGGGTCGGGAACATCAGCGCGGCGTCGAGTCCGAGCTCGTCGAGCATCTCGACGCGGGGCACGGCCGAGCGGAACGCCTCGACTGCCCGCATCGGCTCGCCCGCCATCTCGCGGAGTGACTTGCCGGCCGGATTGTTGCCGCTGAAGTAGTCGGCGAACGCGCCGGGCCGGGCCACGACCGAGAACGTCGGATTCGGGATGTACTCGCTGATGGTCCCGTCGACTGCGATCTTGGTGCGGCCGGCCACGTCGACGTACTTGATCAGCCCCGAGTACTCCGCGGGCAGGTGCCGAGTGAACGCGTCCTCGGTCTCGTAGAGGTGGTTGTCGGCGTCGAACACGGGGAAGTCGAGCGCAGTCATCGCATCTCCTCGTCGTCAGTGGGTAGAACCCTACTTGCGTCCAGCGGATATCACACTGTAAGAACAAGATCATGACTGTGGACTCGCCCGAGCTCTACTACGACCCGTACGACTTCGACATCGACGCCGACCCGTATCCGGTCTGGCGGCGCATGCGTGACGAAGCGCCCCTGTACCACAACGATCGGTACGACTTCTTCGCGCTGACGCGGTTCGAGGACATCGAGCGCTGCTCGATCGACTGGCGGACGTACATCTCGGGCAAGGGCTCCGTGCTCGAGTTCATCAAGAGCGGGGTCGAAGTGCCGCCGGGAGCGATCCTGTTCGAGGATCCGCCCGCGCACGACCTGCACCGTTCGCTGCTCGTGAGGGTCTTCACACCTCGACGCATCGCAGAGCTCGAACCGAAGATCAGGCGGTTCTGCGCCTCCTGTCTCGATCCGCTCCGCGACGAAACCGGCTTCGATTTCATCGCTGATCTCGGGGCACCGATGCCGATGCGCACCATCGGAATGCTCCTCGGCATTCCCGAGAGCGACCAGGAAGCGATCCGCGACCAGATCGACGATCGGATGCACCTGCAGGAAGGAACTGCTCCCGAAGCCGACAAGATGCTCAGTGCCTCGAGCGGCGACGCCTTCGCGGACTACATCGAGTGGCGAGCAACGCATCCGTCGGACGACCTCATGACCGACCTCTTGCTCGCTGAGTTCGAGGATGAGACCGGCACGGTCCGCACGCTGACGCGCGAGGAGATCCTCGGTTACGTCGGACTCCTGGCTGCGGCGGGCAACGAGACGACGACCCGGCTCATCGGGTGGACTGGCAAGCTCCTGGCGGAGCATCCCGACCAGCGGGCGTTGCTCGTCGACGATCGCAGCCTGGTGCCGAACGCGATCGAAGAGCTCTTGCGGTACGAAGCGCCGTCGCCGGTGCAGGCGCGCTACATCACGCAGGATGTCGAGCACCACGGCGAGACGGTCGCGGCGGGCAACGTCATGTTGCTCCTGACCGCCGCCGGCAATCGAGACGAACGCCACTTCGCCGATCCCGACACGTTCGACATCACACGATCGATCGACCACCACCTCTCGTTCGGCTACGGGTTGCACTTCTGCCTCGGGGCCGCGCTGGCGCGCCTCGAGGGTCGCGTCGCGCTCGACGAGGTGCTCCAACGATTCAGCTCCTGGGACGTCGACTGGCCCAACGCGGTCATGGCCCACACGAGCAGCGTGCGTGGTTGGGACAAGCTCCCCGTGTTCGCAACGCCGAACGGCAGGTGACGGGCACATCGCCGCGCGCACGCAGTGCATGACTCCCTACAGGTTCACCTTGCAGGAACGCAGCCCAATCGGCCGGCGCTGCTCCTGCATTGCCGGCATTGTTGACCAACACGTCGACCGGCCCGATGGACTCGACGCCGAGCAGGGCAGGGTCGAAGTCGGTGGCATCGAAAACGATGCTCGGCCGCGTGTCCGCCGTCGGCCCGGATCTCGTCGACGACCACGTGCGCCCGAGCCGGGACGAGTCGTTGACAACAACGTGGGCACCGATTCCAGCAGGCGTTCGCGCGATGCCGGCTCACAGGTCCAGCCCCGCCCCTGTCACCAGGGACCGCCGGTCCGCAAGGTCGACGAGCTGTTCCATGAGCTACCCCTCGATGACGAGAGCGGACGGAGTGTGGCGGCGTTGAGCTCATCATGCGCGCTTGACGGCCTGAAGAATAACTGTAGGTTGTACGACAATTCAGCGTGCAGCGTCCGGGGGGAGCGTGCTTTGGCAAGTGGTGTGGTCGACCCGCTGTTCGATCCGGAAGTCGTCGAGGACCCGCACGAGTACTACGCGCGGCTGAGAGATGCTGATCCGGTGCACGAGCTCCCGGGGACGGGCACGTTCCTGGTGACGCGCATGGACCTGATCCACGAAGTGGTGGCCAAGCCGGCGCGGTACTCGAGCGTGAGCGGGCAGTTCCTCCACCACCGCGCACATGACGGCGCGCCGGGGCTGCGCGGCGTGTCGCCTGAGTCGGACCTCGACACGAGCCAGGGCTCGGTGCTCGCCACCGCGGATCCGCCCGACCACACCCGCCAACGCAAGGTGGTCACCCGCCGTCTCTCGACGTCGGTCATGCAGGAGATGGAACCCGAGTTCCGGGAGCTGGTCGACGATGTCCTCGACGAGGCATTGCCCACGGGACGCATCGAATGGATGGGTCAGCTCGCCGAGCCACTCCCGATGGTCATGGTGGCGCGCATCCTCGGTCTCGACGATGCGGCGGCACCGGCGCTGAAGGAGCAGGGCTACGCATCCGTCGAAGCGATCAGTGGCTTCGTCACCGACGAGCGCTTCGCCGAACTCGGCGCGCCCATGATGAACGTCGGACCCGTCGTCGACGCGTACTTCGCGATGCGCGAGACGCAGCAGTACGACCCGAACACGCTCATCGGCGTGTGTGGGAGCGCCGTCGAAGTCGGCGAGCTCACCGACATCGAGGCGCTCGCAACCCTGTTCCTCCTGATCTCCGCCGGCGGCGAGTCCACGACGAGCTTGACCGGTAACGGCGTCCGGATCTTGGCCGAGCGTCCCGACCTCCAGGAGCGCCTGCGACGCGAACCGCATCTCATCGCTGCGTTCGTGGAGGAAGCGTGCCGCATCGACCCCCCGTTCCGCGGCCACTACCGCCACGTCGTGAGCGACACCGAGCTCGGAGGTGTGCACCTCCCCGAGGGATCCACACTCGTGCTCGCGTGGCCGGCCGCCAACCGCGATCGTGAGACCTTCGCGCATCCTGACGACATCGACCTCGACCGACCGAACCCGCGCCAACACGTGGGATTCGGCTGGGGGATCCACCTGTGCGTCGGCGCGCCACTCGCCCGAGTCGAAGCGAAGGTCGCGTTCGAGCAACTCCTCCGCCGAACCACTTCCTTCTCCATCGACCCTGAGAGCCCGCCGCTCCACCATCACCGCAGTCTCATGGTCCGGCGCCTCGTCGAACTTCCGCTGCTCCTCGAGCCAGCCGGATGAGAGCGGCGATCCTGCGCGCCTACGGCGCCCCCTTGAGCGTGGAAGAGGTCACGCCCGCCAACCTCGGTCCACACTCTGCACGCGTCCGTGTCGTCGCATCCGGCGTGTGCCACTCCGATCTCCACACCGCGGTCGGTGATGTTCCATTGCCGCTGCCGACGATTCTCGGCCACGAAGGCGCCGGCATCGTCGAGGAGATCGGTCCACGCGTCAGCGAGGTTGCCGTCGGTGACCACGTCGTCGGTTGCATGAGCCTGTTCTGCGGTGTCTGCAGCTTCTGCTTGACCGGGCGGCCGTACCTCTGCGCGCGTGGCGGAGTCGTCGCCCGCGGTGGGGAAGAGGCCGTGAGAGACCACGACGGAGAAGCCGTCACCGCGTTCTGCGATCTCGGCGCGTTCGCCGACGAGATGGTTGTGCACGAGCGGGGGCTCGTGACCATCCCGCCGGAGATGCCGCTCGAACGAGCGGCGCTGCTCGGCTGCGCAGTGACGACCGGCCTCGGGGCCGTGTTCAACACGGCGCGCGTGCGACCCGGCGATGTCGTCGCCATCGTGGGATGCGGTGGTGTCGGGCTCGCAGCGGTTCAGGCCGCCGCCATTTCAGGCGCCGATCGAGTGATTGCCATCGACCGAGTCGCGAGCAAGGCGACCATCGCACACAAATTCGGTGCGACCGACTTCATCGACGCCAGTGGTGACGATGCCGTCGCCGTGGTGCTCGAGCTCACATCCGGTGGTGTCGACCATGCCATCGAGGCCGCAGGATCCCGGTCCACCGTGGAAGCAGCGTTCCGGATGCTCCGTCCGGGCGGCACCGCGACCGTGTGCGGACTGATCGGCTTCGGGCAGAAGATCGAACTCGACGCACTCGACCTGCTGTTCGAGAAACGCATCCAAGGATCCCAGATGGGCTCGAACCGATTTCGCCTCGACATTCCCCGCTACGCCAACCAATACCTCGCCGGGCGTCTCGAGCTTGATGCCATGGTCAGCCGCACCATCGGTCTCGACGAGATCGACGATGCTTTCGCGGCGATGAACGATGGTCAGCTGGCGCGCCAGGTCGTGCTGCTGTGAGCTGCACATGACTCTCGATCCGGACACCGCTACGTTCCTCGACCAGTTCGGAGCCATGGCGCTGTCTGCAGTCCCTAGCCTCGACGACGAAGCTGGGCTCGCAGTCTTGTTCGAAGGCCTTGCGAGCGGAGGCGGGAGCAATCTCCTGGAAGGAGAACCTCCGCCTGTCGCGCGCGTCGAGGACCGGACAGTCCCAGCGGCAGGAGGCGAGGTTCCGGTCCGGATCTACCGTCCCGGCGGCACCAACCTGCCGCTGGTCGTGTTCTTCCACGGCGGTGTCTTTGTGCTCGGCGACCTCGAGATGCACGATCCTGTGTTGCGACGACTGGCCAATGCCATTCCGGCGGTGATCGTGTCGGTCGACTACCGCCTCGCTCCGGCCCATGCGTTTCCCGCCGCGTTCGACGACTCGTTCGCGGTGGTCACGTGGGCGGCGAAAGAGGCCGAATCGTTTGGCGCCGACCCACAACGGGTCGTCGTCATGGGTGACAGCGCTGGCGGCGCACTAGCAGGAGTGGCCGCGATCAGAGCACGCGATGAAGGCAGCCCGCGGGTCGCGTTGCAGGTCCTCGTCTATCCGATGATCGATCCAGCGTTGGAGACCGGCTCGGCGAGCGAATTCGCGGAGGGATACCTCACCACCACCACGTTTCTGCAACTGGGATGGCACGTCTACCTCGGCCGGAACAAGGGCGAGCCGTACACCTCACCGTCGGCCATGTCTGATCTGCGCGGACTTCCACCCGCGATCGTCGTGACCGCCGGATACGACCCACTCCGAGACGAGGGCCTCGACTACATCGAACGGCTGCGCGACGCTGGCGTCGCGGTGACGGCAAGGCACTATCCGGATCAGATCCACGGGTACGCCTTCATGCCGGGCGTCATTCCGGCTGCCAACGATGCCATCACCGACATCGCTGCACTCATCCGCGTCGAGCTGCGGTAGCAGATCGATTCATTGAACAGCACAGGGCCCTTCGTCGGGCCACAACCAGGGGGGAATGCAATGCAACGACCGTGGAAATGGGGGCTGCGTGCGTTCGCGCTCGCGAGCGCGCTCGGTCTCGCCACCGGCGGACTGCTCGCCACGAGCGCGACCGCGCAGTCCGGTGGCACGCCCGGCGTCACCGCCAAGGCGATCACGCTCGGGTACATCTCGTCGGAGACCGGGGTGGCGGCGTCGGCGAGTGAGGGTTCGGCTGCGGGTTGCAAGGCTCGCGTCGGGGCCGAGAACGCGAAGGGTGGTGTGAACGGCCGCACGATCAAGCTGGAGGAGATCGACGACAAGTCGTCAGCGAACCTCAATTCGGCGAAGGACCTGGTCGAGAACCGCGATGCGTTCATCGTGATCAACGACTCGGCGTTCGCGTTCCAGACGTACCGGTACCTCAAGGATGCTGGCGTGCCGATGCTCGGGGGCGGCTTCGACGGGTCGTACTACTTCGAGGAGGGCAACGAGAACATCGTCTCGGCGTACGGCGACGGCACCCCGGTGCCCGGGCTCGCGTACGACAACACGACGAAGGTGATGAAGCAGCTCGGCGCCAAGAGCGTGGGCGCGGTGGGGTATGGCATCTCGCCGTCGTCGAGTGAGAGCGCCAAGGCCAACGAGACGTACGCAGCCAAGGCGCAAGGACTCGACAGCGGGTACCTGAACACGGCGGTCGACTTCGGGACCACCGACGTGGCGCCGATCGTGCTCGGCATCAAGAACGCCGGCGCCGACGGCCTGTACCTGCCACTCGACGCCAACACCAATGTGGCCATCATCCAGGGGTTGCAGCAGAACAACGTCGACATGAAGGCCATCGTCTCGGCCACGGGCTACGGCCAGGCGATCCTGGATCAGCCCGCGGGGAAGACGCTCACCTCGACCGACGTCTTCGCGACGGCGTACCGGCCCGTCGAACTCGGTGGGAACGCGGTCAAGGCCCTCCAGCAGAACTTGAAGAAGTACGCCGACTTCACCGGCGTTCCCGGGTTCGGGGAGTACACGGGCTACGTGTCGTGCGACCTGGCCATCGTCGGGCTGCAGGCCGCGGGGAAGAATCCGACGCGCCAGGGATGGGTCGACGGGATCCGCACCACGAACGGTGGGATCTACGACAACGCCGGCCTGACCTGTTCGCCGCGCAACTTCAGCACCGCGAACTTCGGGAAGGTGGCCACCGAGACCTGCGGCTGGTATGTGGTGGTCAAGGACGGGAAGTGGAAGGTCCTGTTCGGCGGCAAGCCGGTCAAGGGGAAGCTCGTCGGCGACCCCGCTCTCATCAAGCAGTACCAGAGCAGCGCCGGCACCGGTGTCACCACGACATCCGCCGCGCCTGCGTCCTGAATCCATCCCTTCTTGCCCCCGTGCAAGCGGGGACGAGAAGCGCTCGCCCGTGCCTGCACCTTGCTCAGTTTCCCCCGGTGCAGGCCGGGCGATCGCTCACGGCACCTCCGCTCGATGACGTCCAGTTGCTTCTCGACGGCCCCGTCGACGTGAATTCGATGAACGCGTCGCAAATCTTCGGCCTCGGCGCCACCTCGAGGTGCACGTCGTGCGCCCACAGAAGCCTGACGATGGCATCCATGGATCTCACGGAAGACTGCTACACGACGAGGCGTCGAGCTTGCGCATTCGCGAAGAGCTGCCTCCGATCGCGGATCGACGAGAGCGAAAGGCGCAGCGAACGATGAGCACGGCCGAGAACAAGGAAATCGTGGCGCGTGTCCTGCATGCACTGGTCGTGGACGACGCGTCGGCGATGCGCCCACTCGTGCGCGACGACGTGATCTGGTGGGTTCCGGCGTCGGCGTCGCAGCGGTTCGGGCTCAGCCGACCGCTCCAGGGATGGGACGACATCGACTGGTTCGGCGGTGACGGTTGGAAGGGTTTCCAGCCCGGGACAAGCATGCTCACCATCCATCACTTGGTGGCCGAGGGTGACCTGGTATCGGCTCACTACCACCGTTCGGCGAAGCGTCTGGATGGCGCCGGCTACGACGCCGAGTACAACATCCTCTTCCGGCTCGTCGACAGTCTCATCGTCGAGGTCTGGGAGATCGCCGACACCGCGAAGGCCTTTGGCGGCTGAATTGCCAGGCGCCGAGCACGAGTCACGGATGCGATGCAGGGTGACATGAGTCGAGATCCTCGTTGCCCTCGAAGAGGACGATTGCTTCCGCACCGTCACCCGTAGGCGCCGACCCGCGCTGCGTGATCATGTGATCCCGGGGCGACGCACATTGCCCGGCGGTCTCAGGCGGTCAACGCAACGCTTCGTCGAGTGTCTGTGATGGTGACCGCCAACCGCGGTTTGTACGAGCTTCAGCACATGTCCTCCCAGCGCCGGTGCCCGCCGGAAGACAGCGGGCACTCACTGTTCTAACCGAAGGGACAGCCGATACTGTGTGCGGACTCGGCCAGCTTGATCGCCGCTGTGGAACGGGGGAGCGATGACCGGACGCGAAGATCGTACGCACGTGCTCGAGAGCGGACTGCTGATCGGCGACCGCTGGGTCACCGAGTCCGCCGGCGGGACCATGGAGCACGTCAACCCGGCGACGGGCAAGCCGCACAAGACCTTCGCCATCGCGTCGGTCGCCGAGGTCGATCAGGCGGTCGACGCGGCGCGGGCCGCGTTCCCGGCGTGGCGACGCTGGAAGCCCGATGCGCGCCGCGAGGTCATCAACCGCCTGGCCGACGGGATCGCCGCGTACACGGGGGAGATCGGCGCGATCTCCGCGCTCGAGAGCGGCAACATCTACTCCGACTTCGTCGGGACCTACGTCGCCGACTGGTTCCGCTACTACGCGGGCTGGGCCGACAAGATCGGTGGCGAGAGCATCGTGCCTTACCCGTTCGACGGCTTCGACTTCACGGTCCCGGAGCCGGTCGGTGTCGTCGGACTGATGGTGGCGGCGAACGGGCCATTCGGCTTCTGTGGCATGGGCGGCGCGCCTGCGCTCGTCGCGGGCTGCTGCCTGGTGATCAAGTCGCCCGAGGCGGCGCCGTTCTCGCCGGTCACGTTCGGCCGGCTCTGCCTCGAGGCCGGGATCCCGCCGGGCGTCGTGAACGTCGTCACCGGTGGGCCCGACGTCGGCAATGCGCTGGCGAGCCACCCGGGCATCGCGAAGATCAGCTTCACCGGGGGCACCGTCACCGCCCGCAAGTTGCAGGAGGCGTGCGCGGCGACCTTGAAGCCGATGGTGATGGAGCTGGGCGGGAAGTCCGCCAACATCATCTTTGCCGACGCCGACGTCGACACCGCGATCGCGCTGTCGTCGCGCTTCACCAACAACGCGGGGCAGGGCTGCTCGATGCCGACGCGCCTGCTCGTCGAGCGATCGGTGTACGACCGGGTGATCGACGGGGTCGTCGAGCGCGCCAGCCAGGTCGTCGCCGGTGACCCCTTCGACGCGGGCGTGACCATGGGCCCGATCATCAGCGCCGCGTCGCTCGAACGCATCCAGGGCCTGGTCGACCGCGCGGTCGAGAGCGGGGCCGGCCGGCTCGTGATCGGCGGTCACCGGATCGGCGGCGACCTCGCCGATGGCTTCTTCTTCGAACCCACCCTGCTTGCCGATGTCGACAACCAGAGTGAGATCGCCCAGACCGAGATCTTCGGTCCCGTGCTCTCGGTGATCCCATTCGCCGACGAGGAAGAGGCGGTGGCGCTGGCCAACGGTACCCAGTACGGACTCGCCGCCTACGCGCACACGAGCGACATGCACCGGGCGCGTCGCCTGATCCGCGACCTCGAAGCCGGCAGCGTCCACATCAACGGGACCGGACCGGGGCCGCTGTCGCCGGCGTCACCGTTCGGTGGTGTGAAGCAGAGCGGTTACGGCCGCCAGGGCAGCCGCCTCGGGCTCGCCGAGTTCCTCGACATCAAGAACGTCTACTTCAACGTCTGATTTGCCGGGAGTCGCGATGGAGCTGACCGGGAAGCGGTTCGTCGTTGCGGGCGCGGGACGCGGCATCGGCCTCGCGGTCGCCGACGTGTTCGCAGCGGAAGGCGCCATCGTGGCGCGCGTCGACCTCGACTTCGAAGGCGAGGCGAGTGGTGTAGGGCAGTCCCAGCTCGTCTGCGACATCTCCTCGCGCGCGGCGGTGGAAGCGACGTTCGCCGTGGCCGTGGAGCAGATGGGTGGGCTCGACGGCCTCGTCAACACCGCAGGGATCGAGCGTCGCGTACCCGCGGAGGAGCTCACCGACGCCGACTGGGACGCGATGCTCGACGTGCACCTCCGCGGCACGTTCCTGACGAATCAGGTGGCCTTCCGGTACCTGTGCGAAGGCGGCGGTCGGATCGTCAACTTCGGCTCCCATGCGGGCCTGCAGCCCGCGGTGCACGCGTCGCACTACGCCGCCGCGAAGGGTGGCGTCATCGCGTGGACGCGGAGCGTGGCCCAGGAGTGGGGGCAGTACGGGATCACCGTGAACTGCGTGCTCCCGGCGATGCGAACCCCCATGTACGACGAGTACCGGGAGCGCCTCTCGGTCGACGAGTTGCGCTTGCACGACGAGCGCATGGCGCAACAGATCGCGATCGGTGGGCGCCTCGGCGATCCCGCGACTGACCTGGCTCCCGTGCTCGTGTTCCTCGCCGGTGACGGCTCACGCTTCATCACTGGCCAACTGATCGCCGTCACCGGCGGTTTCGGCACCACACGCTGACCCACAGGGAGACGTTCGATGACTACTTGGTCGATGCGATTCGACATGCGCATGCCCGACTTCCTGACGGCGTCGGCCGCCGACCACTATCGGGGTGCGCTGGAGCTCGCCAGCTACGCCGACGCCCACGGCTGCACCTCGATCATGGTTTCCGAGCACCACCAGTCGGAGGACGGGTACCTCCCCGACGCGCTCATGATGGCCATGGCGATCGCGGCGGTCACGAGCCGAGCCACGCTCGCGATCGGTGCCCTCATCCTCCCGCTACACGATCCGATCCGTGCCGCGGAGCGCACCGCCATGGTCGACATCCTGAGCAACGGACGAGTGCTGATCATCGTCGGAAGCGGCTACGTCGCGCGCGAGTTCGCGATGTTCGGACTCGACGTCCACGACCGTGCGCGGTTGATGGAGGAGAAGCTGCCGCTCTACCTGGCGGCGCTCTCGGGCGAGCCGTTCGAGCACCTCGGGACGACAGCGCAGGCGACGCCCCGGTGCGTGCAGCGACCGCGCCCGACGGTTCTGCTCGGCGGGACGGCACCCGCCGTCGCCCGTCGAGCGGCCCGCCTGGCGGATGGGTTCAATCCGATCGTGGACGATCCGTCACTCGCCGAGGTGTACCGCGACGAGTGCGTCGCATTGGGCAAGGATCCGGGGATCGTCGTGGGTGGGGGAGAGGTGGCGCCCGTGCTGTTCCTGACCGACGACGTCGACGCCGAGTGGGAACGCCTCGCTCCCTACCTCCTTCACGAGGCCAACATGTACGCGTCGTGGGCCGCGGCGGCCGGGGACAACGAGCACCTGTACCGGCCGGTCGACGACATCACCGGCGTGCAGGCACTGGACATGCACCGCGTGATGACGCCGGACGAGTGCGTCGAGTACCTGCGTGCCGGCCACGACGCGAGCTTCCATCCGCTCGCCGGCGGCAATCCGGTGGCGGAAGCCGAGAAGAACCTTCGCTGCTTCGTGGAGATTGTCCTCCCCGCGGTCAGGAGTTGACGATGGGTCGCATGGAAGATGCCGTCGACCGGCTCGAGCTCCGCGAGCTCGTGGAGCGATACGCGCTCGGCGCCGACTCCCGCGACCGCTTGGTCTTCGGCGGAGCCTTCACCGAGGACGGTGTTCTGGCCACGTCGACAGGACGGACGTACGACGGGCGGGATGCTGTCGTCTCGACGCTCGACCACCTCGATGCGCACTACCCGCGCTCCATGCACTTCGTCGGCAACCACCAGGTTCAGCTCGACGGCGACGCGGCAACCGGGCTCGTGTACTGCCTCGCCCACCACGTGTACGCGCGTGACGGCGAGGATCGGGACACCCTGATGGTCATCCGCTACCGCGACGAATACCGCAGAACGGTCGACGGCTGGCGCATCTCCCGTCGGTCCCTGCAGATCGACTGGCAAGAAGACCGTCCTCTGGTCGTGAATCCGGGCGGGTCGGCATCCGATCGCTAAACGGCAGGCGCATCGGCGAGGCGCATCTTGGCCGTGTGTAGTGTGAGCACTAACTACACAGAGATCCCGCCCTGACGCTTGGCTGGTGGAGGAACCATGGATCCTGTCGACAGGACGGCGGGTGTCGCCGCGTTGTCGAAGAACCCGTATCCGGCGCTGGCCGAGCTCCGACACCGGGGGTCCGTGCGGGAGGGCGAGATCATGTCGCTCCTCGGCACGGACCTCCCAATGACGTCGGGCCTCAACGCGGTCACCGGCCCCGCGTTCTCCGTCTTCGGATATGACGAGGTACGAGAGGTCCTGCGCGACGGCGCCACCTTTTCGTCGAGCGCATACGGCGACGCGATCGGACAAGTGCTCGGCCGCACCATCCTGGAGATGGACGAGCCCGAACATCGGCGCTACCGGCGCCTGATCGCTGCGGCGTTCGCACCCGCAGCCGTCGAACGATGGCGCGACGACGTGGCGGTGCCCGTCCTGGTCGAGATGCTCGACGACCTGCGCCGGTCGGGTGCTGCCGATCTGGTCGAGGTGCTCACATTCCCCTATCCGGTGCGGGTCATCGGTCGCCTCCTCGGACTGCCTGACGAGGACCGCGAGCAGTTCCACGAGTGGGCCACGACGATCGTTGACCCGGCCGCGTTCGAGGATCCGGCCCTCGCCACGCAGCGCGAGCATGCGATGGCGGCGCTCACCGACTTCCTTCGCCGGATCATCGGGGAGCGGCGACGAGCTCCGCGCGACGACATCACCACCTTGCTCGTGACGGCAGAGGTCGACGGTGAGCGGCTCGAGGATGAGGAGATCGTGAGCTTCCTCCGGTTGCTCCTACCTGCCGGCGCCGAGACGACCTTCCGCTCGTCGGGAAACCTCCTCTTCGCGCTCCTCGCGGATCCGCAGCAACAGGCGATCGTCCGTGCCGATACGCATCGCACTGTGAACGCCATCGAGGAGGCGCTCCGATGGGAGCCGCCAATCATGTCGATCGGCCGGGTCACGACCCGCGACGTCCGGCTCGGACCGTGCGAGCTCCCGACCGGTGCCGCGGTGCACGTCTCGCTGGCGGCGGCGAACCACGACGACTCCGTGTTCGCCGATCCGGAAACCTACGACCTGGAGCGAGCCTCGCGACCGCACGTGTCGTTCGCCGGTGGACCGCACACATGCGTCGGCATCCACCTCGCGCGCATGGAGATGACCGCGATGCTCGGCGAGATCTTCGACGCCCTGCCCGGTCTCCGGTACGCGGAACCGGGAGGCGACGGGTCTCACGTCGACGGGCTCGGCTTCCGTGCGCCGACCGCGCTCGGGGTCGTGTGGGACCAATGAACGAGGAGAGCAGATGACATACAAGGTGATCCAGTGGGCGACGGGCAACGTCGGACGCCACGCGCTGCGCGGCATCATCGAACGTCCCGACTTCGACCTCGTCGGTGTCTTCAGCTACGACCCCGCGAAGATCGGGCGCGATGCGGGCGAGCTCGTCGATCGGCCACCGACCGGGATCACGGTCACGAACGACAAGGACGCGATTGCCGCACTCGACGCCGACTGCGTGTCGTACAACGCGTTGGGTACGACGCTTGACACGCTCGATCCCGCGGTCGACGACATCGCGATGCTCCTCGCGTCGGGCAAGAACGTCGTCACCAGCGCGGTGGACCACTTCCTCTACCCGAAGGCGAAGGCCTCATCGTGGGACACGGAGGCGCTCCTCGCTCGACTCGAGGAGGCGTGCGCCGGCGGTGGCACGAGCATGTATCAGGCGGGTGCGACGCCAGGGTTCGCGCTCGACCTCTGGCCCATCACCATGACCCGCATCGCGCAGCGGATCGACAGGGTCACGCTGACAGAGATCGTCGACCTCTCGACCTACGACTCGGTCAGCGTGCTCCACGGGTTCATGGGCTTCGGCCGTCCTGCCGAGCCGCTGGCGCCATTCTTCACAATGATGCAGGACGTCGAGAACTCGGCGTACTACCCGGCGATCTGCATGGTGTGCGACGCGCTGGGGGCCGACATCGACCGCGTAACGTTCGACCACGAGTTCGCGCTCACCGAGGTGCCGTACGAGAGCGCGTCCGGTCGCTTCGAGGTCGGCACCGTGTCGGCTGCCCGCGCCGGCTACACGGCCTGGTCGGGTGAGCGTGCCGTCTTCGAGCTGCGCTTCGTCTGGCGCAACACCGACGATGTCGCGCCGGAGTGGCCGACCGGTGACGGCCGGTGGATCCTCGACGTGCAAGGCGAGCCGCGGATCCAAACCGAGGTGCAGGTGACGACCACGTACGACTCCACCCGGGCGACCTCGATCATGACCGCTCAGGCACCGATCAACGCCATCCCGTCCGTGTGCGCCGCCCGCCCCGGCGTGCTCACGCACCTAGATCTGCCGGTCTTCGGCGGCGGCTACACGACTGCGGCAGGCACGTAGGCATGCCGTCGCCGATCGCCGTCGACGCCCGGTTCGCGCAGCTGCTCGCTGCTGACGAGGCGCTGACTGCGCGTGGCGCGCCCTTCGAGATCGTCGTCGAGGACGTCCTGGGTCAGGCCATGCCGGTGTTTGGGCAACGTCCGCACTCGCTGCGCGACATGCTGGTCGACGCTGCCGTGAAGTTCGGTGACCGCGACCTGTACGTCTGGTCCGACGGGCGGCGCTCGACCTTCGCAAGCATCGTGCAGGAGGTCGCCGACGTCGCGGTTGGTCTGCGCGACGAGTTCGGCATCGGCAGGGGCGACCGGGTCGCGGTGTGCGCCGCGAACTGTCCCGAGTGGCTCCTCACGTTCTGGGCGTGCGCAGCACTCGACGCCGTGGTCGTGGCGATGAACGGCTGGTGGACAAGCGGCGAGATGCGCAACGCGCTCGAGCTCACCCGCCCCACGCTCCTCATCATGGACGAGAAGCGTCACGCGCGACTCGATGGGAGCGACGTCGGCATCCGCACGATCGTGATCGAGCGCGAGTGGGACGCCGTGCCGACGACGGGTGAGCCGCTGCCCGACGGAGAGATCGACGAAGACGACCCCTTCGAGCTCATCTTCACGAGCGGTACCACCGGCCGACCGAAGGCCGCCGTGCTCTCACACCGTTCGGTCGTCTCGTACCTCATGGTGCAGGGATACGTCGGCGCTCGGGGCGGCTACCTCGCCGGTCTCACCGCGAGCGGTGCATCGCCGCCCACTCGCCTTGCGACGTTCCCGATGTTCCACGTGTCGGGCTTGTCGACCGCCGTGGGCTGTGTCATGAGCGGAGCGACGAGCGTCTGGCCGCTCGGGCGGTTCGACGCGGGTGAGGTGATCGAGTTGACCAAGCAGGAAGGCATCAACGTCTGGGGCGGTGGCACCACCCACGTCGTGCGACTCCTCGACCATCCCGATCTCACCACCGTCGACCCGCACCAACTCGTGACCGTCGGCGTCGGCGGGTCGGCGACTCCGCCCGCCGTCATCGACCGCATCGAGGAGACGTTCCCCCATCTGATGGGCACGACGTCGAGCGGGTACGGATCGACGGAGACGGGAATGCTCAGCCAGGCGTCGAACTGGATGTTGCGCATGGCGTCCGACGCGGTCGGGCCGCCGCTCCCGACGGTGTCGATCCGCATCACCGACGAGAATGGCAATGAACTCGCCGAGGGGGAGTCGGGTCACATCGAGGCGCGCAGCTGGCAGTCCATGATCGGCTACTGGGAGAACCCGGCGGCCAACGCCGAGACCATCCTGCCGGGCCGCTGGATCCGGACCGGCGATTTCGGTCGCCTGGAAGAAGGCGTCCTCTACATCGCGACGCGACTCCGTGACCTCATCATCCGCGGCGGCGAGAACATCTATCCGTTCGAGATCGAACACCGGCTCGACGAGCACCCGAACGTGCTCGAAGCCGCGGTCCTCGGCTTCGAGAGCGACCTCTACGGGCAGGAGGTCGAGGCAGTCGTGGTCCTCTCCGAAGGGGCCGTGGTCGACGAGGCCGAACTGCAACGCTTCTGCGCGACGGCGCTCGCCTCGTACAAGGTTCCCGCACGGATCACGGTCCGCACCGAGCCCTTCCCGCGCACCGCGTCGGGGAAGGTCATGAAGCACGTCCTTGCCGGGGCAGAGAACACGTTCGTCGAGGAATGACCGCCAACTTGTAAGCAAGTACCCACTGGCTATCATGTGCCGAAACAGGGTGGCCGCGAGGGGGACGAGCCAGTGAAATTCGGTCTGTTCTACGAGATGTACGTGCCGTTGGAGGACCTCTCGCAGGAGCGGGTCATCATCCGTCAGACGGTCGACCAGATCGTGCATGCCGATCGCAACGGGTGGGACCAGGTGTGGCTCACCGAGCACCACTTCCTCGGTGGTTTCTCGCACATGTCCGCTCCCGAGATCGTCTTCGGTGCCGCCGCCGTGCAGACCGAGCACATCCGCTTCGGGTTCGGGCTCGCGCTCACGCCGCCCACGTACAACCACCCGGTGCGGATCGCCGAACGCGCCGCCATGCTCGACTGCCTCAGCAACGGCCGGGTCGACCTCGGATCAGGTCGGTCGACGACACCGCGGGAGCTCTACGGGTTCGGCCTCGACCCCGAGGACTCACGCGCGCAGTGGCTCGAAGGCCTCGAACACGTCGCGCACCTGTTGGCAGAGGAGGACGTCGAGCTCGACGGCGAGTTCGTGAAAATGCCGCCCCGCACGGTGTACCCGCGCCCCGTGCAACAGCCGCACCCGCCACTGTGGGTCGGCGGTGTCGGACCGGGCAACGCCGAACGCGCCGCCAAGCGCGGACTCGGCATGCTGTTCTTCGCGCTCAAGGCCGAACCCGAGGCGCTGCGCGAGTCGATCCAGGCGTACCGCGACAACATCGGGAACGCCGAGCCGTTCGTGCCGGGTGGCGTCAACAACCAAACCGCCGGATTCGTCAACGGGCTCTGCGGGCCCGATCGCGACGAGGTCCGTCAGCTCGCGGCGATGAAGACGGTGGAGCACACCTACCACGGCAACATCCACATGCTCACCGGTTGGCCGGAGGAGGGTCCGCCCCCGAGCTACGCGCACGTCACTGGTGGCGACACACAGATGTTCTACGACGCCATCCGGGCCGATCCCCAGGCGGTGGCCGACTCACTTCTCGAAGGTGGCTTCGTCATGGCGGGCACACCTGCGGACTGCAAGCCGGTGCTCGACGCGTTCCACGAAGCCGGAGTCGACCAGGTGATCATCCACATGCAGATGGGCAACGTGCCGCACGAGCGGATCATGGAGTCGATCGAGCTGATCGGCCAGGAGCTGATCCCGCTGTACAAGTGAGCCGTCCGGTGACCTACCGCGTGATCCAGTGGGGGACCGGGAACGTCGGGCGCCACGCCGTCCGCGCGATCCTCGGCCGCCCGAACCTCGAGCTCGTGGGCCTTCGGGTCTACAACCCCGAGAAGGTGGGCGTGGACGCGGGCGCGATTGTCGGGTCGCCGGCGACGGGCGTCGTCGCCACCGACGACGTCGACTCGATCCTCGCGCTCGATGCAGATTGCGTGAACTACTCGGCGCTCGGCGCGACCGAGGACGCTCGTGGTGGAGTGATCGACGATCTCGAGCGACTGCTGCGCGCGGGCTTCAACGTGACGTCGAGCGCGCCCGAGTCGTTGGTCTACCCGAAGGCCGCGCCTCGTGAAGTCGTGGAGCGCCTCGAACGCGCCTGCGCCGACGGTCAGAGCTCGCTGTTCGTCTCCGGTGTGAACCCCGGGTTCACGATGGACGTGTGGCCCATCACCATGACGCGCCTCTCGCGCGAGATCGACAGCATCCGGGTCACGGAGGTGCTCGACATGGTCGAGTACACCTCGGCGAGCGCGATGTACTTCATGGGCTTCGGCCAGTCGCCCGACGCACCCGCGCCACTCGACACGATGCACTCCACCCCCGAGACCAGTCCGTTCTACGCCTCCCTCGTGATGACCGCCGACGCGATCGGCTTCGAGCTCGAGGACTACCGCTACGAGCGTGAGGTCGGACTCGCGAAGGAGAAGTTCGAGGTCAAGGCAGGCACCATCGAGCGCGGCACCATCGCGGTCGTGAAGATGGGTGTGTACGGCATCGCCCGCGGTCGCGACGTGCTGATCAACGAGTGGGTGTGGCGCATCAGCGACGACGTCCGCGCCGACTGGGGGATCGGCGAGCAGTGGACGATGCAGATCGAGGGTGACCCGAGCATGACGCTGTCGATGGAGCCCCGGACCCGGCTCGACTCGGGCCGGGTCGTCTCGCTGACCGTGGCCACCGCGATCGTGAACGCCATCCCGAGCGTCTGCGACGCGGCACCGGGACTGCGCTCGCCGTTGGATCTTCCGCTCTGGGGCGGCGGGTACCTCTCATGACCGAGAAGGCACGCGTCCAGTGAGGTTCCGTGAGGACGGCCGTGGTCTCGTCGAGGGCAAGGTCGCGATCGTGTCCGGCGTCGGGACCGGCCTCGGCCGTTCGATCGCGACGACGTTGGCCGACGAGGGCGCACGTCTCGTGCTCGCGGCGCGAAATCGGGCCCGCATCGAGGAGATCGCTGCCGAGATCGCGGACGCGGGCGGGAGTGCGATCGCGGTTCCGACCGACGTGTCCGTTGCCGATGAGTGCACCCGATTGGTGGACCGCGCGGTCGACGAGTTCGGCCGCCTCGACATCGTCGTCAACAACGGACACCACCAGGGCGACTTCACCGAGCTCGCGGACTCGAAGATCGACGACTGGGAGAGCGTGTTCGCGGTCAACCTCTACGGGCCGATGCGCATCATCCAGGCGGCGATCCCGCTCATGCGTGCCCAGGGTGACGGCAAGATCGTGAACGTCAACTCCGGTGCCGTCATCAGCAGCAAGCCCACGCTCGGTGCGTACTCGGCGTCGAAGGCCGGCTTGGCGAGCGTCACGAAGACCCTCGCCCTCGAGCTCGGACGCTCGGGCATCCGGGTCAACGGCATCTACGTGAGCTCGATGGTCGGCGACAACGTCGTGGAGTGGGGCACCAGCGTGGCCGAGGCCGAAGGCACCACGTTCGACGAATGGCTCGCCCGCAAGAGCGAAGCCGAGTTCGCCACCGGCACGATGCCGCGACCGGACGAGGTCGCCGGTGTCGCGCTCTTCCTGGCGTCGGACATGTCATGCACCGTCACCGGCCAGCTGCTCAGCGCCAACAACGGGCAGTGGGTCGAAGGCAATCAGTGACCAGACACGAGGAGATCGAGCGATGACGTTGACTGCGCAGACCGTGCGCGAATGGGGAGCGGAGCTCTCGAACTGGGGTCGCTGGGGTGACGACGACGAGATCGGCACCCTCAATCTCATCACGCCCGATTGCGTGGCCGCGGCGGCGGCGTCGGTGCGCGAGGGTCTGGTCGTGTCCTGCGCGATCGCATTCGACGCGGCGGGGCCGATGCCGGGCGTGGGTCGCATGAACCCGAGGCACACCATGACCCAGACCGGTCACGACCAGGAATTCCCGGGCGGCTTCCACTACGCCGATGACGATCTCGAACTCACGCTGCAGTGCGGCACGCAATGGGACGCGCTCTCGCACGTGTACTACGACGGCCACCTCTACAACGGGCGCCCGGAGTCCGTGATCACCTCGGAGGGCGCGCACGCCAACTCGATCGACCGGCTGCGCGAGCGGGTGGTCGGACGAGGCGTGCTCCTCGATGTCGCGGCGGCGCTCGGCGTCGACGCGCTCGACGACGGCACGGCCATCAGCCCTGACGACCTCGAGGCCGCCGCGACCGCGCAGGGCGTCGAGATCATGCCCGGCGACATCCTGCTGGTGCGCACCGGGCGCATGGGTCGGGTGCACCGCGACGGAGAGTGGGGCCAGAGCTACGTCTTCGGCCCGGCGCCTGGCCTGTCCGTCCGGTGCGCGCACTGGCTGAAGGAGAAGGACGTCGCCGCGGTGGGTTGCGACAACGTCGGCGTCGAGGTCATGCCGCCCGAGGTCGAGGACTGCATGATGCCGCTGCACATGATCTGCCTGCGCGACATGGGTCTCACCTTCGGCGAGATCTTCGACCTGGAGCGGCTCGCGACCGTCGCGCACGAACGCGGCCGGTTCGACTTCTTCTTCATCGCCGCGCCGCTCCCCATCACCGGGGCCGTCGGCTCACCGATCAACCCAATCGCCATCTTCTGAGGAGCATCCACATGGCATACCGAGTGATCCAGTGGGGAACCGGCAACGTGGGCACGCACGCGCTGCGCGCCATCATCGAGCGCGACGACATGGAGCTCGTCGGTCTCCGGGTGTACAGCCCGGACAAGGTCGGGAAGGACGCCGGCGAGCTCGTCGGTGCCGCGCCGACCGGGGTGCTCGCCACCGACGACGTCGAGGCGGTCCTCGCGCTCGACGCCGACTGCGTGAACTACAACGCGCTCGGCACGACGCTCGAGGATCCGTTGGGTACGCCGCTCGACGACATCTGCACGTTGCTGGAAGCCGGCTTCAACGTCACGTCGTCGGCGATCGATTTGTTGATCTATCCGAAGGGCACCTCGGACGACGTGCAGAGCCGCCTCGCGAAGGCGTGTGCAGCCGGGGGGAGCACGTTCTTCGATTCGGGCGTGAACCCGGGGTTCACGATGGACCTGTGGCCGATCACGATGTCGCGCATCAGCCGCACCATCGACCGGATCCAGATCACCGAGTCGCTGAGCATGGCCGAGTACACGTCGGCGAGCGCGATGGGCTTCATGGGCTTCGGGCAGTCGCCCGACGCTCCGTCGCTGCTCGACACGATGCACAACGACCGGAGCCGTTCACCCTTCTACACGTCGTTGCTCATGGTCGCCGACGCGTTGCGCTTCGAGCTCGAGGACGTCCGCTACACGCGCGAGGTGGCGATCGAACCCGACGGCTTCGACATCCCGTTCGGGCGCATCGAGGCCGGGACGATCGCCGCGGTGAAGATCTCCTTCGTCGGCGTCGCCAAGGGCCGTGACGTGTTGGTCAACGAGTTCGTGTGGCGCGTGAGCGACAAGGTCCGCACCGACTGGGAGGTCGGTGACAAGTGGATCATGCACATCGAGGGTGATCCCACGTTCGACTGCGTGGTGAACGCCAAGACGCAGTTGGACGCCAAGCGACCGACGTCGATCACGGTGGCCATGGCGCCGCTGAACGCGATCCCGACGGTCTGCGACGCACCGGCGGGGGTCACCACGGTGCTCGACCTGCCGGTGTGGGGCGGCGGGTACGTCACCGAGACCCCTGCGTGAGTGTCGCGCCGGCCTTCACGGACCGGTTCACGAACCACGTCGGCTACGAATCGATCCGCACGGCACCGAGAGCGGCGTCGTCGTGGATCGCGTGCCGTCCGGATCTGCTCGACGAACGCGGCAACCTCCACCCCGCGGTGATCGGCTACCTCGTCGACTCCACCGCGGGAGTCGCGTGCGGCATGGCCGCAGTACCGAACTGGGTCGTGACGGCCGACCTCCAGTTCCGCATCGTGCACGCGACGACCGTGGGTCCGCTGCGTGCCGACGCGGTCGCGGTGCGGCCCGGTCGACGGCAGTCGTTGGGCGAGGTGCGCGTGGTCGACGAAGGTGCCGCTGAGCAGCTCGTCGCGCTCGGCACCGTGAATCACCTCGTGATCGCGAAGGACGACGATCTCGACGTCCCTGCCGACATGCCGATCGGCGTCCGCTACGGGCCGGCCGACCCGCTCGAGACCGCGCCGGCGTCGCTCATCGAGCACTTCGGGCTCCGCCGCGACCCGGGCAGTGCCACCGCCGAGCTCGACGTGGTCGGTGACGCGGTGAACCCGTTGGGCATCCTGCACGGCGGGCTGCTGTCGCTCCTCGCCACGTCGGCGGGCGAGCTCAGTTGCACCGACGCGGAACGACGACGCGTCGGCGACGTCGTGCTGCGGTTCG
This sequence comes from Acidimicrobiia bacterium, assembly GCA_036502765.1. Lineage (GTDB taxonomy): Bacteria > Actinomycetota > Acidimicrobiia > IMCC26256 > DASPTH01 > DASUAS01. The sequence goes on from DASXXX010000031.1 coordinate 29,074, forward strand.
TCGGTTCGTTGCCTCGCGATCGCGTGGCCCGCGCGACCGCGGAGCTCGTCGCCGCCGATCCTGCGTGCACGGTCGCCCGCGTCGTCATCACCGATCCGACCGACGAGAAAGCGAGGACCGGCGCCTTCGCATCGGTTGGTTTCGTCCCTGTGTGATGCCCCGACGATGGTTCGCGGGTTACTCGGCGCGTGCTTCCTGCTTGGTGCCCGGGATCACGTGCTTCACCGTCGCGCCACCATCGGCGTAGACGTCGGTGCCGGACAGGAACCGGCTCTCGGCTGACGCGAGGAAGCGCACCACGTGCGCGATGTCCTCCGGCTCGCCGAAGTCGGTGAGCATCGTGGCGCGCATCGCCCGACTCATCTTCTCGTCCTCGGCGAACTTCCGGGCGAGGGGATTGGAGATGACGAACCCGACGATGACGGTGTTGCAGCGGATGCCGTCGCGGGCGTAATCGGCCGCGACGCTGCGGGTCAGCGCCTGCAGGCCGCCCTTGGCCGTCGCGTACGCGAACACCCGTGGCGTCGCCTTCACGCCCGCCACGGACGACACGTTCACGATCGAGCCGCGGCCGGCCTCCTGCATCTGCGGGATGCCGTGGTAGCAGCAGAGGTACGCGGCGCGGAGTCCGACGGCGAGGATCTCGTCGAAGCGGTCTGGTGCGACATCGGTGAGTCGTCCGTCCTTGTTCGACGGACCGACGAGGTCGGTGGGGGCTGCGTTGTTCACGAGGACCGTCACGGGCCCGAACGTGGCCGCGGTTTCGGCGAAGAGGGCCTCGACCTCGTCGGCGACGGTGAGGTCGGCGCGGAGGAACCGGGCAGTGCCGCCGCCGGCGACGATGTCGGCCGCGACCCGTTCGCCCTCCTCGGCCCGGCGGCCGGTGACGACCACGCGGGCGCCCTCGGCGGCCAACTCGTGCGCCACCGCCTCGCCGATTCCACCGGTCGACCCGGTGACGACCGCGATCTCGTCCTGCAGCATTCGGCTCTCTTCCCGTCGACGCCGTCGATGGCGGGTGGGGTGACGAGCCGCTACCTTACCCAAGTAAGCAAGTGGACACTGCTCAATAGACGGGCGGTACCCGAAGGGGGCTCGTGTCGGATCGAGACGTGCAAGCGGGAGTGGAGGGCGTCAACGTCGCTCGCGATCTCGTGCGCTCGGTGTCGTCCCGGTCGAACGACACGGCGCTCTGGTACGACGACGGCGACGCGTCGTGGTCGTACCAGCGTCTGGGTGCGGAGGCAGGCGCGGTCGCGAGCTGGCTGCTCGACCGCGGCGTCCAACCGGGTGACCGGGTCGTGCTGCTCATGGGCAGTTGGCCGGAGCACGTGGCGGCCTGGTACGGGATCCTCGCTGCTGGGGCCGTCGTCGTCGACGTCAACTACATCGTGCAGGACGAGGAGTGGCGTTACGTCCTCCACGACAGCGAGCCGACGGCCATCGTCGGTGGAGCACCGTTCCGCGAGCGCCTCGATCCTCTCGCCACCGAAGCCGGGGCGGTCCCGGTGCTGTGGGCCGAATCGTGCGGCCGAGGCTGGCCCGACCACGCCGAGGTTCCGCTCCACCCCGTCGGCCGCGGCAGCGACGACCTCGCCGTCATCGCCTACACGAGTGGCACCACCGGGCTCCCGAAGGGCGTGATGCACACGCACGGGAAGATCGACGGGCAGCTCGATCTGCTCGCCGACGTGCAGGGCTATCGCGCCGGAGATGTGCTGTACCAGGCGATCCCGCTCTTCGCGCTGCCGGGCTACCTGCCTCTTGTGGCGAGCGCGACGCGGGCCGGTGCCGCGGTCTTCCTCGCCGACCGGTTCGACGCCGCCGGGCTGAGCCGCGCGTCGCGCCGGTTCGACTTCACCTACCTCACCTTGTCGGCCCCGATGCTCGACGCGATCATGCGCCTGCCCGAGCACGAACAGCCGGTGTTCCCGGCGTTGCGTCTGCTCACTGCAGGAGGCGCACCCTTGCAACCCGAGATCCGCGCCCGCTTCGAGGCGTTGGTCGGCGTCCCCGTCTCCCAGGGCTACGGCATGACCGAGATGCTCGGTGTCCTCGTCGCCGACTACGAGGGCGACGCACCGTGGGGGAGCTGCGGTCGCGTCCGACCGCTCGGGTCGCGTGTCTTCGTCGTCCTCGACGACGACGACACGCCGCTCGGTGCGGATGAGGTCGGCGAGTTCGCCGTGCACCGGAGCTGCGTCATGGCGGGATACTGGCGGCGGCCGGATCTCTACGCGGAGCAGTTCACCGGTGACTGGTTCCGCACCGGTGACATCGGCAAGGTCGATGCCGCCGGGTACGTCTTCGTGCTCGATCGCAAGAAGGACGTGATCATCCGCGGCGGCTTCAACATCTACTCGGCCGAGATCGAACGCGTGCTCAGCGAACACGCGGCAGTCGCGGAAGCGACCGTCGTCGGCGCACCCGACGAGCGCCTCGGTGAAGTCCCGGTCGCGTTCATCGTGCCTCGCGACCCGACGTGCGACACCGACGAGCTCGCCGAGGAGCTGCTGAGCGTCACGGGTGCGCGGCTCGGGTCGTTGAAGACGCCGACCTGGATCAGGGTGGTCGACGCCGACGACCTACCACGGAACGCGCTGCGCAAGGTCCAGAAGCGCGAGCTGCGCGACTCCTTGCGGGCCTCGGTGTGATCGAGGTCGTCACGTCGTACTGCCGGGTGTGCCCGGCGCTCTGCGGCATCGAGGTCGAGGTCGACCGGAGCGCGGGCCGCGTCCTGCACGTCCGCGGTGACAAGTTGCACGCGATGTCGCAGGGCTACACGTGTGTGAAGGGCCGCTCCCTCCCCGAAGAAGTCCACGCGCCGGACCGCCTGACTGGGGCGCTGCGGCGCACAGTTGGCGGGTTCGAGCCGCTCGCCACCGACCAGGCGATCGAGGAGATCGCCGAGCACCTCAACGCGATCATCGAGGAACACGGCCCGCGTGCCGTCGCGATGTACGTGGGGACGCGCGGCTACGAGGTCCTGCAGCTCACCGGGGCGCGCGCGTGGTTGCGAGGGATCGGCTCGCCGGGGTTCTACTCGACCTACACGATCGACCAACCGGGCAAGGACCTCGCTCGCGCCCGGCACGGGAGCTGGCCGGCGGGGTTCCAGGACGTCGTCACCTCCGACGTCGTGCTGCTCGTGGGCACGAACCCGGTGGTGTCAACCGTGACCTCGTACATCGGCATGCCGATGACGAACATCAGGATGGAGTTGCGCCGGATGCGCGCTCGGGGCCTCCGACTGCTCGTCATCGATCCGCGCCGCACGGAGACCGCGGCCATCGCCGACGTGCACCTGCGGCCGCGCCCCGGCACCGATGCGCTCGTGCTGGCGGGGATGCTGCGCGTCATCGTGTCGGAAGCGCGCCACGACGAGGAGTTCGTCACGGAGTACACGCAGGGATTCGAGTCGCTCGCGCGCACCGTCGACGTGTTCACGCCGGAGTTCGTCGAAGAAGCCAGTGGCGTGCCGTCGGCCGATCTCATCGAGGCGGCTCGGTCGTTCGCGCTCGGACCACGCGGCTGCGCAGTCGGCGGCACCGGCATCAACATGTCACCCCATCCCACCCTCAACGAATACCTGCTGCTGTGCCTGAATTCCGTGTGCGGCCGCTACCGGCGAGCGGGTGAGCAGGTGACGAATCCCGGCGTGCTCACCGCCGGACGGTCGCTCGCGGAAGGTCCACGGGGCCCGCGTCCGATCACCGGTCGTGGCGACGCGCAGCCGCGTGTGAGAGACCTGCAGACGTTCTACGACCAGATGCCTTCGGCGGCGCTCGCCGACGAGATCTTGACCAGTGGCGAAGGCCAGGTGCGCGCGCTGATCGTCTCGGGTGGGAACCCCCTGGTGGCGCTCCCCGACGCGCAGAAGACGCGTCGCGCACTCGAGTCGCTCGAGCTGCTCGTCTCGCTCGACGTACGCATGGCGCAGACTGCAGCCATCTCCGACTACGTCGTCGCATGTCCGATGAGCCTGGAGAAGTCCGACGCCACGCTGGCTAGCGACCTTCGGTTCCCTGCGCCGTTCGCGCAGTACACCGCGCCGGTCGTGGCGCCCGCACCCGGATTGATCGAGGAGTGGGACTTCTTCCGTCGCCTGAGCCACGCGATGGGTTCGCGGTGGGACCTCGAGGGCCGCGTCGGGATGCCGATACCACTCGACGTCGGCGAGTTGCTCGCCGACGAACCCACCACCACCGACGAGCTCTGGGAGCGGCTGTGCTCTTCCGGTGCGGTCCCGTTGCGGGAGGTGCGCGCACATCCGCACGGGCTCCTTGCCGAGCTCCCGAATCGGATCGTGGAGTCGACGCAGAAGGCCGTCGCCGATTCGGACCGTCTGCAGTTCGCGGATCCCGTCATGCTGGAGGAGCTTCGCGTCATCGCTCGCGATGCGCCCATCACGATGCGCGACTCGGAATGGCCGTTCCTCCTCACGAGCCGGCGCATGAATCAGTACTACAACTCGTGGGGTCAAGACGTTCCGGCTGTACGCGAACGCAGCGGCGCCAACCCCGCATTCGTGCATCCCGACGACCTCGCGATCCTCGGACTCGTCGACGGAGACGTCGCCCTGATCGAATCGCAGCACGGCACGATCCGTGTCGTCGTTGCCGCGGCCCCCGACGTCGCAACCTCGACCGTCTCGATCGCGCACTGCTGGGGCGTCGAACCCGAGATCGGTGACGTGCGTTCGGTCGGCAGCCAGGTCAACGCGCTGGTGAGCAACGAGGAGCCGATCAGCGACGAGGTCGGCATGGCGCGCCAGAGCGCGATACCAGTGCGAATACGCCCAGTGGTACGCGGGCGCGATTCCTCCGCTCAGTAAGCTCCGACAGCGTTCACTCCGGAAGGTAGATGTTGTGGCGAAGGTCCCGCACGCGACCAAGAAGGCCTCGACCAAGGTCTCGACCGAGGCTTCATCCCGCGCCGACGACGGGGAGATCAAGGCCACTCGTCGCAAGCGTGGCGAACCGCGCCGCCTCTTGCTCGAGGCTGCTCGTGAGCTGTTCTCTTCGCAGGGATACAGCGGCACGAGCACGCGCGAGATCGCCGAACGCGCGGGCGTCTCCGAGACCCTCATGTTCCGGTACTTCGGCTCGAAGGTCGGCCTCTTTCGTGAGGCACTCGTCGCGCCGTTCGTCGAGTTCGTGGAGGACTTCAACACCAAGTGGCAAGCCGGCAACAACGATGACCTCGACGTCGAGGACTTGAGCCGCGCCTTCATCGGCGACCTCTTCGACCTCTTCCGCAAGAACCGCGGCTTGGTCGTCATGCTCTGGGCGGCCGACGCCCAGAGCGGCAGCGAGCTCGCGGAAGCCGGCGTCTTCGACGAGATCAACGACGAGCTCCGCGTCCTCGTCGAGATCGGGACCGCCGAGGCGGTGCGGCGCCAGGGGAAGGCGCTCGGCCGCCAAGACCTCGCCACCAGGTCAACCCTGGCGATGACGGCAGGGATGGCGGTGTTCGGCGAATCCTTCTACGGCAAGAAGGCTCCCGCCCGGAAGGACATCGTCGAAGAGCTCACCCAGGCCGTGCTGCACGGCCATCTGCATCGCCAGTCCTGAACCAGTTCACTCGGCGCCAAGTGAGCGCTCACTGGTACCCGTCTCGTCCTGTTGTGTAGTGTCCACTCGACAACTGGACGAACGGCGGGGTGCCGAGTGGAGATCGCGGGCAAGACCGTCGTCGTGACGGGGGCGGCATCGGGCATCGGCTTCGCGATCGCGGAAGCGTTCGCGACCGAGGGTGCCCGTCTGGCCCTCGCCGACATCGAATCGTCTGCGCTCGAGCGGGCGCGAGACGCCCTCGCCGAACGGGGTGTCGAGGTCATCACCGTGCAGACCGACGTGCGCGCCGCGGCGGCGCTCGAGCACCTGCGTGACGAGGTCGACCGAGAGTTTGCCGGTGCCGACATCGTCTGCAACAACGCCGGTGTGATGTCGCCGCTCGTCCCCCTCTGGGCGTCGCCGGCGGCCGACCTCGAATGGGTCCTGTCGGTCAACCTGTGGGGAATCGTGCACGGGGCGCGTGCCTTCCTGCCCGGGATGATCGAGCGGGATCGCCCGACTCACATGGTCAACACCGCGTCGATGGCTGCGTTCGGTCCGGCGCCGCAGTCGGCCGGGTACGCGATGAGCAAGGCCGCGATCGTCTCATTGAGCTGCAGCCTGCGTGACGAGCTCCAGGCGACCCCAGTCGGGATCTCCGTCCTGCTGCCGGAGATGATCCGCACGCGCCTGGCGTTCGCCGAGCGCAACCGGGGCGACGGCAACGAGGCATACGAGGAGGATCCCGCCGCCGACGTGTTCAAAGACGCGCTCGATCCGGCCGTCATCGCGGCGCGGGTCGTCGCCGCGGTTCGTGAGGAGCGGTTCTGGATCCTGCCGCCACCCGACGACTTCTTCATGCAGGCCGCCTCGACGTGGATGGACGAGATCCGCGCCGCGTCGACCTGAGCCACACACGCGTCTGAGCACTGCCAACAAGGAGAGCAACCATGGGGGACACGGACACGCCGCAGCAGAAGATGGAGGTTGCGCAGTCCCGATGGTCGGAGATGCCGGAGACGAGGGCGAAGTCGTCGTCGTTCAGCGCGGTCACGCCCGTACCGATCGAGAAGCCGAACCCCTGGCACTCGACCGGCACGCGGACCAACGGTCAGGAGCCGCTGGACTCGATCATCGTGAACCCGCCGACGATCACGAAGATCGGGCACCGGATCCAGCAGTACACCCCGGTGAAGATCGGCTACCTGATCGACATCGACGCGGGGATGCTGCTCGGTGACTGCCTCGACGCGGTGGTGCTCGCGGCCGAGGATGCCCTCGACGACGGTGAGCTCAAGCGACCGATCGAGATCGTGCCGATGGTGGCGCGTGGACTTCCGCGCGAAGACGCCGCCACCGCGGTCGCGGGCTACGAGGCGTTGTGCGATGCCGGCTGCCTCGTGATCCTCGGGCCGTACATCACCGACAACGCGATGGCGCTCCTGCCCGCGATGGAGCGGCGCCAGGTGCCGGTCGTCTCGACCAACGGCGCCAAGCCGTTCCACAGCTACTACGGCTTCACCCTCGGCAACGGCGGCGTGTCGGAGGAGGGCGCGATCTGCGCCGGATGGCTGCGCGACAAGGGCTTCGAGCGTGTCGCCGCGGTCACCGAGATCTCACCAGGAGGTGACGAGTACGCCAAGGCCTTCCGCGCCGCGGCGAAGCGCAACCAGGTGAATCTCGTCGCCGACGTCCTCGTCGATCAGACCGGTGACGACCTCGCCGACGTACTGCGCCACCTCCATGACGAAGTGCAGCCCGACGCCATCGCGTACCTCGGCTACGGCTACCCGGTGGCGATGTTCAACCCGATCCTGCGTGCGCTCGACTGGGATCCGCCGCGCATCATGAGCACCGCGTTCATGTGGTACATCAACGAGCCGAGCATGCTCGACGACATGGACGGCTGGTACGGCGTCGACCAGGTCGGGAACGACCGGAACGACTCGAACCGCAACTACTGGCCCTTCGTGCACCGGTTCGAGGAGCGGTACGGTCGCCGGGTGCAGCACGCGATGCTCGGGTGCTCGTACGACCAGGCCCGGGCCACGATCGCGGGGGTGGCCAATGCGACGCTGCTCGACCCTGCTGGTGTCGTGAAGGGACTCGAGACGCTCACCATGATGCCGACCGTGAGCGGCGGGCCCCGGAGCTACATCAGCTTCGGTCCGTACGACCGCAAGGGCTTCAAGGGCGACTGGCTCACCATCCGCCACGTCGTCGACGGGGTGCCGGAGTTCGACGGCTACCTGTCGACGGCGTACCCCGCCACCATCCGGTCGAACGACGAGGCCTCGTGACCAGCGTCCCGGGCTATCTCGACGCCGATCCCGCAGTGCGCATGGCTGCGCTTGCTGAGCTGCGCGCGCAGTGCCCGGTCGCGCCGCCACTGGCCGAGGGTCGACCCTGGACCGCCGTGTCGCACGAAGCGGTGGAGACCGTGTTCCGCGAGATCTACACCTTCGGCGGGAGTGCAGGATCGACCGGACTCGACGAGGACGACACGTCGATCGCCGGGATTCTCGAACCACGCCATGGGCAGATCCGTCGGATCATCAACGCCGTCGTCGCCTTCCACCGCTCACAGCAGATCGAGCCGTTCCTGGTCCAGCTCTCGGAACGACTGGTCGGCGAGTTCGCGGCCGCCGCGTCGGTCGCCGGTCCCGACGGCACCGACGTGATGCCGCTCGCGGTGGATCCGGTGCCGCCGAACGCGATGGCCCGGCTCCTCGGATTTCCCGCGGCCGACGCGGCCCGCTACTACGCGTGGGCCGATCAGATCGGCGCTGCGTTCGCGGCGGCCGCTGCCGAAGGTCGTTCGATCTCGATGGCCGAGGCAGTACCGGAGTTCACGCAGTACGTCGACGACCGCATCGCCCAGCGGCTGGCGACGCCCGAGGCCGACTGGCCTCAGGACGCGCTCACGCGCTTCCTCTCGACCGACATCGAGGGGGTGCGGCTCTCGCCTCGCGCCATCCGGGTGCAGATCCTGTTCATGATCGGCGCCGGCTCCGAGACGACGCGCAACCTCATGGGGAGTGCGCTGTACCGACTCGCGCGGGATCCCGAGCTGTACGCGCACGTGCGCGCGGAGCGATCGCAGGTCGAAGCGGTGATCGAGGAAACCCTACGCATCGACGCGCCGGCGCAGTTCCTCGTCCGCCGGTGCCTCGCCGACACCGCGCTCACCGGACAACCTCTCCACGAGGGCGAACACGTCATGATCAGCCTGAGCTCCGCCAACTGGGACGACTCCGTGTTCCCAGCGCCCGACATGTTCGATCTCGACCGCGACACGGTGCGTCAGCACGTCGCGTTCGGCTCGGGACCGCACATCTGTCCCGGCGCGCCCCTCGCACGGCTCGAAGCGCGGTCGCTGCTCAACGCGTTCGTCGATCGCTTCGATCGGATCGGGCTCGGCGCCGGCTACGAGTTCGACCACCTGGCGCACGGCATGCTCCACGGGCCGCACACGTTGCGGCTCGTGGTCCACGAAGCCGCCGATCAGTGACGATGCCGCTCGACGGCCGGGTCGCGGTCGTCACCGGTGCCGGGCGCGGCATCGGGCGCGGGATCGCATGCGCGCTCTCCGACGCGGGCGCGCGCGTCGCCGTGGTCGACATCGACGAGTCGAGCGCGTCCGACACCGCCGCGCTCATCACCGAGTCGGGTGCCGAGACCACGGCCATCTCGTGTGACGTGTCCGACCGTGCGAGCGTCGACGCCATGGTGGCGGCCGTCGTCGCACGGTTCGGATCGCTGTCGGTCCTGGTGAACAACGCGCAGGCCCTGCGCGCCGAAGTGTCGTTGGTGGACCACACCGCCGCCGACATGGCCCTCGCGTTGGACTCAGGCTTCTGGGGCACGTTCCACTGCATGCAGGCCGCGTTCGCCACGCTGTGCGACTCCGGCGACGGGCGCGTCGTGAACCTCGGATCCTCGGCCGGCACGCAGGGGCAGGCTGGTCTGGCGGGCTATGCCGCGACGAAGGAGGCGATCCGCGGGCTGAGCCGGGTCGCGGCACGCGAGTGGGGCGAGTTCGGGATCACGGTCAACGTGATCTGTCCGTCGGCGATGTCGCCGGGCGCGCAGGCCTGGGCCGCTGAGCATCCGGATCTCTACGAGGAGTTCCTGGCCAAGCGTCCGATCCGGCGCGACGGCGATCCGTACGCCGACATCGGCGCGCTGGTGGTGTTCCTCACCGGCGGCGGCGCGGGCTTCATCACCGGCGAGACCATCATGGTGAACGGCGGGTCGGCCCTCCGCCCCTGACGTGCAGGCCGACGGTCAGTCGTTCTTGGCGCTGAGCTTCTTCAGATCGAGTCCGCCGCCGAAGCCGAGGTCGCCGAGGTAGCTGTTGAACTCGGACGCCCGGTCGACCGGGACGAACATCCCGTCGGTGTCCATCACGTCGTCGAGGTGCGCGGCGAAGTCCTCGGGGCTCGGGTCGTCGCTGATGTAACCGGCGGTGACACCGAGGAACGCGCGTGCGATGCGCCCACCGCCCACGAGGAAGCACTCGCCGGTGACGGGGGCGTCGTCGGACGCGAGGACCACCACGAACGCGGCGACCCGCTCCGGACCGAAGGTCTGTTCCATGAACGCGCGAAACGTCTCGTCGGGAACGGTGGCCGTCATCCGCGTGTATGCCGTGGGCATGATCGCGTTGACCTGGATGCCGAGGTCGGCGCCGGCAAGCGCCAGGCTGCGCGTGAGTCCGATCAGTCCGGCCTTCGCTGTCTGGTACACGGTGCCGCCGGCCGAGCCGAACACGGCACCCGACGACGTGTTGACGATCCGGCCCCGGCCCTGCTCCGCCATCGGCGCCCAGACCGCACGACAGAGGCTCACCGCGCCCAGCAGGTGCGTGTCGAGCACGCGGTCGACGTACGCGTCGTCGACGTTGGCGAGCAGTTGATCGTCCAGCACGCCCGCGTTGTTCACCAGGATGTCGATGCCGCCGTACGCGTCGAGCGCGGTCTGCACGATGGCCCGGGCTCCGTCGGGCTCGGCGACGCTGTGGGCGTCGGCAACGGCTGTGCCGCCCGCCTGCACGATCTCGCCGACGACGCGCTGCGCGACCTCCGACGACGGTGCCGATCCGTCCAGTGCGATGCCGAGGTCGTTCACGACGACCCGCGCACCGCGCTCTGCCAGGGCCAGCGCGTGGGCCCGGCCGACGCCGCCGCCGGCGCCGGTCACGATCGCGACGCGATCATCGAGTCGGAGCATGTTGATCGACCTTCCCTTTCGAAGAAGACCCGCCCGCGTGCGGGCGGACGGGTCAGCAGTCGTCGACCAGCCACCGGACGAATCGGTTCAGGGGATAGAACCCGTCGTGTGGGAGGCCGGGGATGGCGTCGAGCACCTCACCGAGGGGCACGATGCGCTGCATGCCGCGGGCGGCGAGCCGGTCGCGCATCGTGGCCGAGAGGGAGATGGGATAGACACCGATGGTCTGGGTCGCGACGTTGACGTGCGGCAGCACGTCGTCGAGGGAATCGATCGGCACGACGTTGACGACCTTGCCCTCGGGATGGAAGTCGACTGGATCGTCGGAGCGGATCACGACGCCGTCTTCGTAGGAACCCCAGACGCCGTACATGTCGTCGAGCGCGCGCAGGAGGTCGACCTCTTCGCGGATGTCCGAGGGGACTGGGACGCCGTGGCCGTCGGACATCGGGCGATCGACGCCGAGCTCCGCGGCGAGGTGGGAACACCAGCGGTCGAGAGCTTCACCCGGCTCGGACTCGACAAAGACGAATCGACTCGACGCGCACGCCGACTGGTTGAACAGCGCGACGTCGATTGCGGCGCGGCGGGCGGAGTCCTCGATGGTCTCGGGCGACTCGAACGCGCCCGCTCCGACGATGGAGATAGAGACCTTGGGATCGAAGGAGACCAGCTCGAAACCCGGCGCAATGTATGTGAGCGCGCTGCGGATGGCTGCGTCGCCTCCCCACGCCACGAGCTTGTCGAAGAACTGTGCCCGGAAGAGCGCGCCTTCGACTGCAGCATCACCACCGCGCCAGTACACGCACGAGAACGACCTCGTGACCGGGTGATCGGGCGCGATCTCCTCGAGCGTGCGCAGCATCGCCGTCGCGGTGAACAGGTCGTTGGAGGGAAGCTTGAGGAGGTGCACACCCTTGGTCAGCGCGGACCGGGCGATGGTGATCGCGGTGACGCCAGGGGTGTTGCCGGCGAGCACGTGGATCAGACGCGGCGGGAACGCTCGCACACGCCGAGTGCGGCCCGACGGATCCACGACGGGCGCCCAACCGTCGAGGCGCTCCCGGCCGACCTCTTGTTCGACCTGGAACTCGAGCGACGCACGATCGAAGACCCCACTGAGCGATCGGTACGCGGCTTCGAGGATGCGCGGACCGAGCGGGTTCACCGCGATGCTCGCCTCGAGCGCCTGAGCCATGTGCTCGTTGTGATCGGGGTCGAGCCGGCCGCCGAGCTCCACGAGGAGGTCGATGATCTCGGCGACGGGCACGTCGAACGCGGGTCCGGGCTGCACCCGGGGCCAGATGAGCTCGTCGAGATCGAGGGTGGGGGTGAAGAAGCCTCGCTGGGTCGCGCCCTCCTCGGCCGACGCGACAGTGACGGTGCGTCCCTTGATGAAGTGCGGCACCGCCAGCGCAACCGACGGCGATTCGAGCGTGCTCACGTCATGCTCCCTCGGACGAAGGCATCGATCGTGCCCGCACACGTCAACTTGTCGTCGCCACCCTCGAGGTCCGTGTAGCGGGTGATGGTGCCGTCGAGGATGGCGGGGCTCGGTCCCCCGAGATCGGCCGTCACGTGGTCGCCGCTGATCAGCCCGCCCCAGCGACCCTCGAGCGCGACGTCGAAGAAGGCGAACCGTCCCTCGGTGTGACCGTCGGTGCGGTTGAGCAGCTGTGTGCCTTCACGATCGAGGATCAGCGGGATGACCCAGGGGGCGACGCGGCACCGACCGTCGCGTCGCGGCATCGCGGCCGAGAGCTCGGACATCCCGTAGCCGCCGAGCACCCGCTCGGGCCCGAAGCCGAAGAACTGCAGCACCTGCTCCTGGTAGTCGTCGGGAAGCGACGCCCCCTTGGTGCCACCGCCGGCGATCAGGACCGTCTCGGGGTGGAAGCTGCCCGCCGGCACGCCGCGTTGGCGGGCGGTCTCGAGCATCGTCCACAACTGCGGCCAGAAGCCCGAGATGATCAGCGGCTCGTCGCGGAAGTCCAGGATCGCGTCGATGAGCTCGGCGAGGCGTGCGTCCATCTGCGCGGCGCGCTCGACGGCCTGCTGCTCCTGCGCGGCGATCTCGCTCGGCATCGCAGTGCCGTCGGCGATGGACTTGCGCAGCGCAGCCATCTTCGTGATGTCGCTGATCCGCAGAGGTTCCTCGGTGAGGAAGAAGCGAGCACCCTCGCGCCCGTACGCCTCGGCCATGGTGCGGTTGTACAGCGGTGCCCGCGTAGGCCCGTACTTCGGGCCGAGGACGAACACCGGCCGGTCCTGCTTCGGCGAGACCCCGAAGTTCCACTCCAGCGACGGCACGATCGCCCGCATCGAGAAGTCGATGTCGCCTCGGGTGCCGGGAAGGAACGAGTTCTTGCCGCTCGTGCCGCTCGTGGCCATCACCATGTGACCACCGCCATGCAGGCGTGCGAGCCAGTCGTCCTGGTCGGCGACACCCTCGACGTCGAGATCGCGAACGCGTTCGCTCGACACCGTGTCGAGCCACGCGTTCATCGCGCCCCACTTGCCCTTCGACACGAGCGCAGTCGGATACGACTTGTAGTTCGAGTGCGCGAACAGCAGCGGAATGATCTCGTCGAGCGAGCTGATGTCATCGACGCCGGTCGCTTCACACAGTTTGGCCAAAACCGGGATCTGCTCGCGGCGCTCGGCCAGCCGCTCGTTGAACGCTTCGATCCAGAGTGGTTCGAGCTCGGCGTACGAGTGCGCGAACGGGTCCGGTTCGCCGAGGAACGCACACAACTTCTCGCTGGCGGCACCCACAGCGACCCCTTTCGATCAGGTGTCCGGTCGGATCTCCATCAGGGTGCCACCCATCGCGTCCGTCGGAGAACTCGGTGGTCTCCCCACCCGGGTCGGCGCCCTCGACTAGCAAGTGAGTGTACACTGCGCAAAATTCGCCGGCCGGCTGCGCAACGAGGCGGCTTGACGCCTTCCGTGGGGTCGGCTAGCAAGTGAGTGTCTACTGTTCAAAAACGTTCGGGCCGCAGCTCGACGAGGGGGGAACGTCCATGCGTGTTCACGCACGTTGGTTGACAATGTTCGCGGTCGTGGGGCTGGCCGCCGGCTCGATGATGGCGCTGTCGGGAGGTGCCGGCGCAACTGCTCCGCGGGCGCAGGGCATCAGCGGCAACACCATCAAGGTCGGAGGCATGTTCGACGCGTTGTCGTTCGCCGGGGCCGACGACGGCTTCAACGCCCGGATCTCTCGGGCGAACAAGTCGAAGGAGCTCGGCAAGTACACGATCGACTACATCGGGTCGACCGACGTCGCGAGCAGCTCCGACAAGGCGCTCTCCACTGCGCAGAACCTCGTCGAGCGTGAAGGCGTCTACGCGATCGCACCCGTGATCTCCACCGGGTTCCAGCAGAGCGCCGGCACTTATGCGGCAGGGAAGAAGGTGCCGTACTTCGGCGCCGGGTTCACGAACGCGTACTGCACGCCCAATACCTACGGCATCAGTGCCCTCGGGTGCGCGGTCGGGGGCAAGTACTCCTACAACACGGCGATCAACGGCGTGGCCAAGGCACTGGGCAAGAAGCCGAGCGACCTCACGTGGGCCTTCGTCGGGCTCGCGATCCCCGACGGCCAGACGACGGTCGACAACTTCGTGAAGCTCACGAAGTCGGCGGGCGGCAAGGTGGTCTACTCGAAGGCGGTGATCCCACAGGGTGGAGGTGGCGACCTCCAGCCGTTCGTCAGCGCGGTGATGGACACCAAGCCCGACATCGTCTGGCCGTTGGCCGGCGCCGAGGTCCTGGGGTTCACGTCGGCGATGAAGGCGGCCGGATACACGGGCCAGATGGTCAACTCGGCGTTCTACTCGCCCGGCCTGCTCACGAAGTACGCGACCATCGCCGACACGCTCGACGGGTCGTTGGTCCAGGCGACCAGTCCTGTCGTCGAGTCGAACAGCCCCTACGTGAAGCAGTTGGTCAAGGACTACACGGCGATCGGGAAGAGCCAGGCCGACATCACCTTCGGTGGTGAGTATGCCTACATGATCGCCGACCTGATGATCTCGGCCATGAAGAAGTCGGCGCCGAACTTCGACACGCTGGTGCAGACGGTCGGCAAGGGCTTCTCGTACAAGCCGCCGACCGACGGGATCCCGCTCACGTGGCCGGCGGCGTACAACCAGTCCGGTCAGTGCAACACGATTGTCAAGATCAATAGCGGCAAGTACGAGATCGCCACGCCGTACAACTGCAACGGCAAGCGCGTCCAGGTGGGCGGCTGATTGCGAGACCGAACGAGCGTCAGCCCTTGACGGTGCACGGATGGTGGGTGGGCGACATGGTCGCCCATCCACCAATCCGTCGCTCGGAGTGGAGCGCACGGTGGTAGGGGACGAAGCCGGGAATCGGTAGGGGGCCATGGAGCAGTTCGTCCGCGACATCGTGACCGGCTCGGTGAGCGGATCGATCTACGCCCTGATCGCTGCCGGTCTGGTGCTCACCTACGCGTCGACTGGCATCTTCAACCTCGGATACGCAGGGATCTCGTTCTCTGCAGCGTTTCTGTTCTTCGAACTGAACACCGGTCTCGGCTGGCCGCAGTGGGCTGCCGCGGGTTTCGTGATCTTGATCTACTGCCCGTTGCTGGGCTTGGTGCTCGACGTGGCCATCTTCCGGAAGCTCGCGCGGGCGCCGGAAGCGGCACAGATCGTCGCGTCGGTGGGCGTGCTGCTCGCGCTGCCTGCGCTCTGCACCTTCATCGCTGGTCGCGGGATCACGCTGTTCCACTGGTCGATCCCCACGGGCACGGACGTGCAGTTGGTCCCCGGCCTCGGGCCTCAACCGCGCGAGGTGTACACCCTCTTCAGCGGTGTGGTCATCACCTCCGACCAGATCATCGTGCTCGTCACCGCAGTCCTGGCCGTGGCCGCGCTGTGGGTGTTCCTGCGCTGGACGAACACCGGGCTGCGCATGCGCGCGGTCGCCGACCGTCATGACCTCGCGCTGATGCGGGGGGTCAACGACGCCCGCACCTCGCAGTACGCCTGGGTGCTCGGCACCGTCCTCGCCGGCATCGCCGGCGTCGTGGGCTCGCCGATCCTGCGGGCCCTCGATCCCAACACGTACGCGCTCGCGGTGTTCGTGGCGATCGCCGCCGCCGTCGTCGGCGGCTTCCGATCGGTGCTTCTCGCCTTTCTGGGCGCGATGTTCGTCGCGGTGGCGAGCAATCTCACGTTCAGCTACGCGACGTTCGCCGCCGACATCCCCGGCTTCAACAGCACGGTGCCGTTCCTGCTCCTGATCGTCGGCCTGCTGCTCATGGCCAAGACGCGCAGCCGGGTTGCAGGCTCGATCTCGGCCGAGCCGCCGCCGCCCGACTACCAGCGCGATCTGCCTGCGTGGCGGCGCGCGCTGCCCAGCGTGATCGCGTGCGGCCTCCTGCTCTACGGCGTCTACTCGCTGCTCGGCAGCTTCTGGCTCGGCATCACGACGCGCGGTCTCATCTTCAGCCTCATCTTCCTGTCGTTCACGATCGTCACCGGGCTCGGAGGGATGGTCAGCCTCGCTCAGGCCACCTTCGTCTCCGGCTCGGGTCTGCTCGCCGGTGCGCTGATCACGCGCTACGACTTCCCTTGGCTCCTCGCACTGGTGTGCGCGGTGGCGGCGTCGATGGTGCTCGGCGCGCTCGTCGCGCTGCCGTCGATCCGACTCGGGGGTGTGGCGCTCGCCCTGGCGACGCTCGCGCTCGCGTTCGTGTGCGGCCAAGTGCTCTTCCAGCTCGACTGGATCCGCAACGGCGAGTTCGGCTGGACGTTCGAGCGGCCGGTGTTCGGGCCGTTCCATCTCGACGACACCCGAACCATGGCCGGCTTCGTCTTGCTCCTCATCTTCCTGGTCGTCTGGATGATCAAGAACCTCGAGCGGTCGAACACGGGCCGCGAGATGCTCGCGGTGCGCAACGCACCGGCGGCCGCGGGGTCGATCGGCGTGTCGCCCACCGCGACGAAGCTCAAGGTATTCGCGCTGTCGGCGGGTGTCGCCGGACTCGGAGGCGTGCTGCTCGCCACCAACGACATCGCGATCACGAGCAACTCGGTGCCTCCGATCACCGGGCTCCTCTGGCTCGCCGGCGTCGTGCTCCTCGGCATCCGGCGCCCAGCCGGAGCCATCGTCGCCGGCCTCTTCATCACCCTCATGCCCGCGCTGCTCAGCGGGTTCACTCTGCCCTTCGATCTGGCGCACTGGTCCGGCACGCGCGCGGCAGAGGTGCCCACGATCCTGTTCGGGTTGGGTGCCATCGCCCTCGCCCGCCAGCCCGACGGTGTGTTCCAGAACATCGCTCGGCAGAACTACGAGCGGCGCGAACGCCGGCGACAACGGCGTGTCCGCCGGGCGCACGGATCAGCACCGACCGGGCCGACCCCGATGGGTGGCGCGACCCTCGCTCCGTCGTCGTCGAGTGGGGCAGGCGTCGCGTGACAGAGTCGAAGCTCGTGGTCAATGGTTTGGAGTCCGGCTACGGCCCGGTGCGCGTGGTGCACGGCATGGACCTCACCCTGGCGTCCGGCACCATCAGCGCGATCCTGGGACCCAACGGGGCGGGCAAGTCGACCACCTGCAAGACCCTCGCCGGGTTCCTCCCGGCCACCGCCGGTTCCATCGTTCTCGACGGCACCGATGTCACTGCGAAGCCGTGCTGGTGGCGGGCACGGAAGGGGATCTTCCTCGTGCCCGAGGGCCGCGGGATCTTCCCGGGTCTGAGCGTCGACGACAACCTGAAGGTGTTGCTCCCGAAGTCGTCCGAACGCGAGCAGGTCTACGACCGCTTCCGCCTCCTCGGTGAGCGGCGCCGACAGCACGCCGGCAGCCTCTCGGGCGGCGAGCAGCAGATGCTGTCTCTGGCGCCCGCCCTGGTGCACCGCGCCGAGATCCTCATCGCTGACGAGCCCACGTTGGGGCTCGCCCCACGCATCGCCGACGACGTCCTGGGTGTGTTCGGAGAGCTGCGCGACGCGGGCGCGACCGTGCTCCTGGTGGGGGAGAGCCCCCGCGGCATCGTCGACATCGCCGACCACATCGCGCTGCTTCACGTCGGACGTGTCACCTGGTCGGGACCCGCGTCGGAGTTGGAGCAGGCGACGCTCGAGGAGAGCTACTTCGGCGACACGATCGAGAGCTGACGCGCCGCCGACGGCCTACGCGAGGTAGGCCTCACGCACGACGTCGCTCTGCATCATCTCGTCGGGCGTGCCGTGCGCGATCAGTCGACCGAGCTCCAGGACGCTGAGCTCGTCGCTGTACTTCATCACGAAGGGGATGTGGTGCTCGATCAGCAGCACACCACATTCCTGCGTCGCGCGCAGGCCCAGGATGATGTCGCCGAGCTGGTCGGTCTCGGAGTCCTCGAGGCCCGACGTCGGTTCGTCCAGCAGCAGCAGCCGGGGCGCATCCACGATCGCGCGTGCTAGCTCCACGCGTCGCAACTCGCCGATCGACAACCCGCCGGCAGGCTCGCGGCGCAGTTCGAGCAGGCCGCACCGCTCGAGCACTTCGTCGGTGCGAGCACGACGCTCGCGCTCGCGTCGCCGACGGGACGGGAGCTGCAACAGGTCGCCCACCACTCCGCCCCCACCGCCGTGCCACTCGAGCGCGAGCAGGACGTTGTCTTCCACCGAGAGCCAGCCGAACACCTGCTGTCGTTGGAAGGTGCGACGCAGCCCGCGACGGGCGCATTGCACCGACGACTGTTTGGTGACGTCGATGCCGTCGAGCAGGATCGTTCCGGCGGCAGCCTTCTGCACGCCGGCGATGCAGTCGAAGAACGTGGTCTTGCCCGCGCCGTTCGGTCCGATGAGTCCGTGGACGGTGCCAGCCTGCACGGTGAGCGAGACGTCGTCGACCGCGGTGATGCCGCCGAAGCGCTGGGTGACGCCCCGCGCTTCGAGGATCGGCGTGTTCGCTCCCGGCTCGCTGCTCGTCCCGTCGGCCGTCATCCGTGGCACCCCACCGATCTGCTCTTCGTCGCGGTCGTCAGCGGAGCTTCGGGAGGACCTCGGTGCCGATCACCTCGAGGCTCAACATGATGTCAGCGTGAGGCACGCCGCCCATCTGCATGTGCATGATCACCTGGTCGACCCCGACGCCCTGGAACCGGCTGAGCACCTCGAGCACGTCGTCGGGCGTCCCTGCGGCGACCATGCCGGCGTCGAGCATGCCCTGGGCCGTGCCCTCCGGGTCGGCTGCGATCGCCTCCTTGAACTGCGTGGTCGCGCCGCTGCTGACGTGCGCATAGCTCGGCGGCACGTTGTCGTCGTCGGGCCAACCCGTCGTCATGTACTCGGAGCCGTGGGCAGTGTGCTCGACCATCTTCGACGCGGCCAACATCCGGATCCGGTCGCGGTCGGATGCGTCGTCGGTGCACAACGCGTTCACGAACCCGGCGACTTGGTTGTTCACACCGCCGGGCACGAACGGTTGCGCGTCGCCGATGTGCTCCTTGTAGGCGTCGACTGATTCGCGCAGCGCTTCCGGCGCGGTGTTGTTGGCGAAGAAGAGCATGCCGAGCCCCGACTTCGCCGCGCGCTCGGCGTTCCCGGGCCCGACGCCGCCCACCCACAGCGGGGGATGCGGCTTCTGCACGGGGCGCGGCACGACGGTGCGCGCGGGCATCTTCACGAACTCGCCGTCGAGCACGACGTCTTCCTCGCCGAGGAGATGGGCGACGGCTTCCAGACCCTCGAGCCACTGCGCCCGAGACTCTTCGGGGTCGAGGCCGAACCCGTACAGCTCGCTCGGGGTGGTGGACCGCCCCGAGCCGATGTCGACGCGGCCATTGCTCAGGCAGTCGAGCATCGCCGCACGTTCGGCGATGCGGACCGGGTGGTTGTAGGCCGGTGGTGTGAGCGCGAGCCCGAAACCGAACCGGATGTGATCGGTCGCATACGCCGCCGCGCCGAACACGACCTCCGGCGCCGACATGTGCGAGAACTGCCTGAGGAAGTGGTGCTCGGTGAGCCACACATAGTCCCAGCCGTGCTGGTCGGCATGGACGATCTCGTCGACCGTCTCGCGGACGATGCGGGCTTCGGCACCGGGATCGTCGAGATCCGCCGGAGGCACGTACATCTCGTAGAAGAGTCCGAACTTCATCGGTGTCCACCTTGCGTGTCGTGAGGGAAGGAGAGCAAGTGCGGCTCAGGTGACGGGCGACCACGTGACGCTGCGGAGCAACCGGGTGAGGCGACGCGCCCCGGGAAGCTCAGGGACGCCGGTCCACGGCTGCGTGGGTGCTGCGAACGCAGCGCGCAGCGCGTCGTCGGATGCGACCCGACTGAGCACCGACACCACCGGTTCGGCGAGCTCACCGAGGTACGGCGACCAGCACCCGATGATCGAGACCGTGTCGTGTGGGGAGGCGCTGCGGTGCTGGGATTCGACGGCGGCGACGGCATTGCTCACCGCACCCTCGACCGTGAACGCGTCGAGCCGGAACAGAGCCGTCGGGTGATCGTCGACCGTGAAGGCGTCGAGGCCGCCGGCCGCGAGCGGGCTCCAGTCGGCCAGCACGTGGAGCGACGACTGGAGGTTGCGTTGCTTCGCCTCGAGCTCCAGCCAGCGGTCCGCCAAGTCACCCGTCGCGAGACGCTCCTGGTGCCGGGCCAGCGCGTCGACATCGGCGACCGCGGTCAACGTGACCGCCTCATAGCCCTCGCCGCCGCCGTGGGGAGCCCAGAAGAACGCAGCGAACCTGGTGCCGCGATCGTCTGACACGCGGGGCGCGAACTCATTGTGGTACGCGTCGTCGAACGGGAGTTCTTCCCGCCCGATGACGATGTGCACGTCTTGGATCAGGAGCACGACGGGTGCCTCACTTCACCGGGGACCACGTGGCACTGCGGGCCAGCCGGGTCGTCCACTGGTCTCGGGTCGCGAGGGCCTCCCACATCCAGGTGCCCATCTGCTTGTAGTCGCGCGGGATCTCGTGCGCGATCAGCGCCACCAGGGCGTCGACGTCACGGATCTCGCTCAGGTTGAACATCTCAGGCATTCGCCCACCGCCGCTCACCGTCTGCCAGCTGGTGCGCAACACCACACCGGAGAGAGCCTGCGACGACAGGGCCATGTACCGCTCACGCATCATGTCGATGTACCCGCGCATCTGACCAGTGACAGGGGGCACGAAGTCGTGCATGTACGCGACAGTCGCGCCTTCCCGGGGACCGTCGGGGATCGCGGTGTCGGCCGCGGTCCACGGGTCGTAGTCGATGGGCCGGAGCAAGCGGGTCTGTACGCCGCTGCGTTGCGCGCGCAGCGCACGCGTGGCCGTGCTCTCGCGCTCCGCAACGGCGAAGCCTTCGAATGCACTCATGTCGTCGAAGGCCACGATCGTGATGGCCTCGTCAGCGAGGCGCGCCGCCGACGTCGCTGTTCCGTACCACGCGAATCGGGAGCCCTCGTGTGCATTGACAACCGGGAGCCACTCGTCGCGCACGTGAGCTTCGAACGCGGCCTCGGTCCCCTGTCGGAGGTCGTGGATCTGGTGCAGGTACAGCGTGCTCATGACTTCGCCGGGGTGAAGAGGTCTTGCTGGGCCGCAGCATTCATCCCGAGCGTTTGCTCACGCGTGCGCATGGTTCGAGGTGCGGTGTCGATCTCTGCGCTGGCGGCCTCGGCCCGCAGCGCGCCGACGGTCGAGTTCTCTCTGGGCCGGTGGGCGTACGGATCGAAGTGGAAGATGCGCATCGCGTTCTCGTGCGTGAGCTGGTTGATGGTGGCATCGTCCAGGCCCGCCATACCCGACAGGGCCCTCTCGGGTGACTCGGGCCAGTCGCTGTCGGAGTGCGGATAGTCACACTCCCACGTCATCAACTTGGTTCCGGACCGCTGTGCCACCTCGGGCGTGACGCGATCGTCGAGGAAGCAGGTGACGACCTGGTCCTTGAACACGTCGCTCGGGAGGCGGTCTTCGTAGTCCTGACCGGTCCACGCCGCCTGCTTGCGGTACACGAGGTCGATCTTGTCCAGGAAGTAGGGCAACCAACCCACCCCGCCCTCGGACAGAGCGATCCGGAGGTCCGGGTACTTCCGCAGCACCGGGGACCACACCAGGTCGGCGGCGGCGGCGACGATGTTCATCGGCTGGAGCGTGGCGGTCACGTCGAACGGCGCATCGGGCGCGGTGATCGTGATGGTCGACGACGACCCGATGTGCAAGCAGATCACGATCCCGAGATCCTGGCATGTCGCCCACAGCGGGTCCCAGTGTTCGGAGTGCATGCTTGGCAGCCCGAGCTTCGAAGGATTCTCCGAGAACGAGACCGCGTGCACGCCCTGCGCAGCGAGGCGCTGGATCTCGGCGACGGTCAGGTTGATGTCCCAATAGGGGATGAGCCCGAGTGGGATGAACCGGCCCGGATGCTTCCCGCACCACGACTGCACATGCCAGTCGTTGTACGCCTGCACCAACACATGGGCCAGTTCCTTGTCCTGCGCCTCTGCGAACACCTGACCGCAGAGCCGCGGGAACGATGGGAAGCAGAGCGACGCCAGCACCCCGTTCGCGTTCATGTCGTCGACGCGAGCGTCGACATCCCAGCACCCGGGGCGCATCTCCTCGTACGAGGTGGGATCGATCCCGTACTCGTCGCGTGGCCGGCCGGCTACGGCGTTCAGCCCGATGTTCGGGTACTGACGCCCGTCGTAAACCCAGACGTCGTCGCCGGCGTCCGTGCGCACGATGTGCGGCACGTCGTCACGGCCGCGATAGGAGGCCGGGAGGTGCTCGACGAACATGTCGCGGGGCTCCACCACGTGGTCGTCAACGCTCACCAGGACCAGGTCGTCAACTTGCATGCGAGCCATCATAGGCAAGTCAGTGCCTACTAGCTAGCGATCGGCGGCGCCGCGTCAAGACCTACGCGCCGAGACCTACGCGTCGAGCTCGGCGACCGGGAACTCGGGTCGGTCCAGAGGCAGCGTCTCGGCCTGCCACCGCGAGCGTCCGACGGTTGTGCCGAGGGTCGTGGCGAGCAGTGCGTCGATGTTGGCCTGGCTCGCCGACTCGTCGATCTCTACCGAGCGCTCCGGCGCCGGGATCGGGAGCAGCCCGGCGGTCCCTCCACCGACGGTGAAGACCCGCCCCGTCACTTCGAGGCCGGCCGAGACGAGAAAGGCGGCGACGGGAGCGACCCGCTCGGGGGTGAGCCCGCGGGACGCGACGTCGGGCCACTCGCCAGTGCGGGAACGCTCGGCGAGCGCCTCGTCGCCGAGCCCGCGCAGCGCCATACGGGTCGCCGCCAGAGGCGCCATCGCGTTGACGAGGATGCCCCGGCACGCGACCGCATGCGACGTCGCCAACGTCAACCCGATCACGCCTGCCTTCGACACGGAGTACGCGAACATCTCCGAATTGCCTTCGAGCCCTGCGGTCGATGTGACGTTGACGATGCGACCCGGAGCGTCGTTGTCCACCCAGTGCCGGATCGCAACGCGACTCACCAGCATGGCGCCACGCAGGTTCACGTCGAGCGTCGTCGCCCAGTCGTCGTCCGTGCCGGTCAGTATGTTGCCGGTCCGCAGGACCGCTGCAACGTTGAGCACACCGTCCAGGCGTCCCCACCGCTCCACGACGGTCGCGACGGCGGCGTCGACGGCGTCGGGGTCACGGACGTCGGCCGTGATCCCAATGCCGTCGCCCGCGAGCTCGCGCACAGTCGCCTCCGCGACGTTCACGTCGACGCCGCTGCCGTCGACGTGACAGCCGACGTCGAGCACCGCGACGGAGTCACCGGCGTCGAGCAGGCGGGCGGCGATGGCCCGGCCGATTCCCCGGGCACCGCCCGTGACGAGGTGCACGCGACCGCTCACGCCGCCGCCGCCACGTCGTTCGAAGTCATGGTCCCTCCCGCTGGCCCTGTCGGGCCGTGGCGACGTCATAGTACAGAGAGGTGAGCGCTTGCTCGACGAAGGGTGACCCCGTATCGTCCCCCGCCACGACGAGTGGGGGGCGTGTCGCGGTGACTGCAGACGACGGCGAGATCCGGTTCGACGATCAGACCGTCCTGGTGACGGGCGGTGGTCGCGGCATCGGACGGGGGCACGCGCTCCTGTTCGCCGAGCGGGGTGCGCACGTGATCGTCAACGACGTTGACCGGGCCGTCGCCAACGAGGTCGTCGAGGAGATCGGGGTTGCTGGAGGGCGTGCGACTGCTGCACCGGGTGATGTTGTGGACGACGCCGAGGCGATCGTCGGCGTGGCGCTCGACGCGGGCGGTCGCTTGGACGCGCTCGTGAACAACGCCGGCATCGCGTGGGACAGGCCGTTGAGCGAGAATGCGACCGTCGAGACGGAGCGTCTCCTGCGCGTGCACGTGCTCGGCACGGTGGCGCTCACGACCTCGGCGTGGCCGGCGCTGATCGAGGCGAGAGGCCGAGTGGTGAACACGTCATCCGGCGCGGTGATCGGCCTACGGCACGCAACCGCCTACGCGGCGGCGAAGGGAGCGATCCTCGGCTTCACGCGCTCCCTCGCCGCCGAAGCCGCGGAAGTCGGCGTGCGGGTCAACGCGATCATGCCGATGGCCCGGACGCGCATGTACGAGCTGGCCGGCGGTGAGGTTGGCTCGCCGCAAGATCACTACATGGCTGAATACTTCCCCGCGGAGGCGATCGCGCCTGCGGTGGTATTCCTGGCGTCCGACGCCGTTTCGTACAACGGGCAGGTGATCGAGACGTCGGGAGGAACGACTGCTCACGTCCTCTTCGTCGTCACGCCGTACCTCCCAGCCACGACTCCCGAGGAGGCGCGCGATTCACTGGCGGCATCGGTGGGGGATCTCACCGTCGTTCACGAACTGTCGGACATGCTGGCGGTGAAGCTGTCCATGGAGACGCGCTCACCAGTAGAGTGAGCACTTACCTTGTGAAGATGTGAGCCTTTGGTGAGCGTCGGTGGTGCGGCGAGGCATCTCGTACCGATAGCATACCCCCCTAGGGTATCGACGCTAGCGTCTGTTGAGAACTCACGACGCGGTCCAGCCGTAGACAGCGGTGCCCGGACTTCCTGCCTGCGACCACTGCTCCGTTTTCTCTCAAGCGCGTGAAGATCGTGGTGTCGGATGTCGACCCGGCACGCTTCCATCTCCGGTGTCGATGTCCGAGCACGGTTGCGACGGCACGGTGCGATGATGTTCCGAGACGACGTAACGGTTCAGTGGTCGCTGGCCTCATGATCGCCCTCCATGCCGATCTTCCAGTAGCCGCGTGCGAGCACGGTTTCGGGGTCGAGACCGCGTTCGTGGAGGAGGTGGCGACGGATCGCGTGGACAGTGCTGGCTTCGGCGGCCACCCAGCTGTAGAGGCGGCCGGCGGGGAGCACTGCGCCGCCAACGGCGTGTTGCAGGCACTCGCCGCGTGCACGATGCAGCCAACGGATGGTCAAGTTGGTCGAGGTTGCGAGCTTCTGTTCGTCGTGGTGGTCCAACACCTCGACGAGCGCGGTGACGGACACGTTCGCTGGTAGTTCGCGGAGCCATCGCGCGAGTGCGGGGAGGCCGGTTTCGTCCGCGGCGAGCAGGTAGCCGTCGAAGGCCGTCCTTACGACATGCGATGCACGTGGGCCGCCGATGCCGAGGGGTTGTCCAGCGGTGGCGTCGGTTGCCCACGCGGATACCACGCCGGCGTCGTGCAGAACGATGTCGAGTTGGACCGTCGACGCGACTGGGTCGAAGTGATGCGGCGTGCAGTTGCGGGCGGCCGCGGCCCGGAGGTGGGCCAGGCGACGCCGTGTTCGCCGATCTCGGGGAGGACGAGTTCCGTCGTTCCGGGTGTCGGGAGGAAGACTCTGACGTGGTCGTCGGGAGCGAGGCTGGCGAAGCCGTCGAGTTGCGGTCCTCCGAGTGTCACGCGGACGAGCCGCAGGGTCGGCCGCTCCACGGTCTGGACAGCCAGGCGGCGGATTGCAAGTGGATGGTGGATGGTCGTCGTGGCTGGCTCAGGCTGAGGATGCATCGCGTTCCTGGTGCTTCGTCCCGCTGATCAGACGGCGTCGCGGTGGAGGCTGGTGCGCCAGCCGATCACGGATGCGGCGGCGGCGTAGAGGGGCAGCGCGAGCGCGCCGACGGCGAGGGTCGAGACCGAGGGAGCGAGCTGGGTGTGGGTTGCTTGGATGGCGAGCGCGAGTCCGGCGTTGCCGGGTGTGTAGCGCGCGACGTCGGACGGGATGAGGTGCTCGACGAGCAGCAGCCACGCGCAGATTCCGACGAGTGTGCTCACTTGGTTGCGGAAGAGCGCACCGACACCGACGCCGATGGTGGCCCACAGCGCCGCCGCTGCCATCCCGCCGGCGAGTAACCGGAGGTAGTCGCTGCTCGTGAGGTGGTTGTCGATCCCGCGTGCGGCGAACGCGACGGTGACCGCGCCGGCCATCAGGCCCGTAGCCACGAGACCGAACACGAGTCCGGTCAGGCCACTTGCGGTGAGCTTGGCGGTGATGACGGGCGTGCGCCGGGGTGTGACGAGGAAGGTCGGGCGGATGGTCCCGTATCGGAACTCGGCCGTGATCGCCAATGCCCCAACCAGGGCCGCGAAGAGCATGCCGACACGAGTACCGACCTCGAACGCGGGCAGTTGGTCCGAACGCGTCGCGAGCTCAGACGCCGCTGGCGTCAGGACGTGCAACGCAATCGCGAGTCCGACGAGCCCGAACATGCCGGCGAGGAGCGCGAGCACCGTCTGGGTCGAGCGCTGCTTGAGCAGTTCCGCGCGCAGCTGACCGATCATGTCGCCTCGCCCTCGGTGAGGTCGAGGTAGATGTCCTCCAGGGTTTGGCTGTGACCGCCGAGTTCGTCGAGCCGTCCGCTGGCGACGACATGGCCGCGGTCGATGATCATCACTTGATCGACGGTTTGCGCGACCTCGGCGAGGAGGTGGCTGGAGATCAGCACCGTGCGACCCTGCGCGGCGAAGTTGCGGAGAAACGTACGTAACCAGCGCACACCCGCGGGATCCAGACCGTTCGCGGGCTCGTCGAGCACGAGCAGCTCCGGATCACCGAGGAGCGCCGCCGCGAGACCGAGCCGCTGCCGCATCCCCAGCGAATAGGTCTTCACTCGCCGGTCCGCAGCCTTCCCCAACTCGACCAACGCCAGCACCTCGTCCACGCGGCCCAGCGGGATCTCCGCGGCGAGCGCCACGGCGCGCAGGTGATTGCGCCCGGAGCGTCCAGGGTGGAAGTCGTTCGACTCGAGGACGGCGCCGACCCGTCGCGCCGGGTCGTCGAGGTCGCGATACCGAGACCCGAAGATCAGCGCTGTCCCGGCCGACGGCTCAGCCAGGCCCATCAGCACCTTGAGGATGCTGGTTTTGCCGGCGCCGTTCGGGCCGAGGAAGCCGGTGACAGTGCCGGCGTCGAGCGTGAACGTGATCTCGTCGATGGCGACGACGTCGCCGTAGCGTTTGGTCAGCGAACTCACTGCAACAACCGGATCGCCGGCGTCGGCGTCGGCGCGGGCGGGCTGCGATCCTGCCCGATCGTCGACGTCCCGAGAAGTCGCAGGCCCCGGCGCGTTCACGCTTCAGGACCGCCAGCGGATCGGGGAGCCTCCGGGCCTTGACCGGCCTCCGGTCGCTGGTCCGTTTGTGGCCGACCCCGGACGTTCTTTGCGATGCGGCGGACGAGCACGTAGATCAGCCCGCCCACGACACCCACCGCAATCACACCCAGGACGTACACATGCGCGCCCTGCATCTCTTGAGTAGCGAGCGACAGGACCGTGTCGGCCATCAGGAGTTGCCAGCGGGGCGCGGGCGTTCATCGGTCATGGCGAGCAACCTACGGATCGCGCGGGGGAGGCGATACGCCCTGCAGGGGGATCTTCTGCGTCCCCCCGCAGTCCACGCGTGTCATCCCTTGGGGGGATTCCCCGCCGTGCTCCCAGCAGTACGGTCGGTGTTCGTGTTGTCGACGGCCACCGCGCATCGCCTCTTCGGACCCTGCTCGCGATCGGGCGCGTTCCTGGACGTTGCGATCGCGATCGTCGCGCTTGCTGGGTCGCTGGCGCTGATCTCCCACGGCGGCATTCCCGGCTCGGTTGCTCATGGCGGCGATCTCGACGCGCTCGGGATCCTGCTCGCAGCCTGCTCGACGCTTCCGGTCATCTTGTGGCGCCGGTCTCCGATGGGTGTCTTCGTCGTGACCGCCGTGGCGAGCGTGCTCCTGGCGGGATTCGGCTATCGGGTCGGGGTGCCTCTCGGTCCTACGGCCGCGCTCTACCTGCTGGCGGCGAGCCGCGACGACGAGAATCCCTGGACGCGGCGAATCACCTGCGCGGTCGTTGCGCTGTTCGTCGCCTACCTGGGCGCGGCTGCCCTCGGCGACGGAGGCTTTCCCGGGACCGAGCTCTTGCACGCCGGCCTCGCGTGGGCGGTCGCCTGGTTCGCCGGCGAGCGAACCCGTCTGCGCCATGAGCACATCGCCGAGTTGCGCGAGCGCGCGGTGCGTGCCGAGCGCGACGCGGCTCGGGAGGGCTTGCTTGCGGTTGCCGAGGAACGCGCCCGGATCGCCCGCGACCTCCATGATTCGGCCGGACACGCGATCAATGTGATTGCCATCCGTGCCGGCGCGGCCCGTCTGCGCCACGAGCAGGAGCCCGATCGTTCGATCTTGGCGCTGGAGGCGATCGAAGATCTCGCCCGACAGACTGCCGGAGAGATCGATCAGATCGTCGGCGCGCTGCGCGACCGCAGCTGTGAGAGCCGCGAAATGCCAGCTCCTGCCGGGCTCGCGTCGCTACAGACGCTCGTCGGGCACCATGCTGGCGGTGGGCTCGATGTGACGGTCACGACCGCGGGGTCGCCGCGACAGCTCGGTGTTGCGGTCGACCTAGCTGCGTATCGGATCCTGCAGGAAGGACTGACGAACGCCGCCCGGCACGGGAAGGGTGCGGCGCGAGTCGAGTTGACGTTCGGCGACGCGGCGCTCGCCCTGACGATCACCAACCCCGTGCCGGATGGCGCGCTTGTCTCGACCAGCGGTGGGCACGGGGTGATCGGCATGTGTGAACGCGCGACCCTGCTCGGCGG
Organism: Acidimicrobiia bacterium; assembly: GCA_036502765.1. Classification (GTDB taxonomy): domain Bacteria; phylum Actinomycetota; class Acidimicrobiia; order IMCC26256; family DASPTH01; genus DASUAS01. The sequence goes on from DASXXX010000031.1 coordinate 57,912, forward strand.
CAGCCTCGACGCCGACCGCGTCAACGGTGCCTTTCGCGTCCGAGCCACGCTGCCCTACGCAGAGGATCTCTCGTGACGCGGGTTCTGATCGCCGACGACGACCATCTCATGCGCGCAGGGCTCATCGAGCTCCTCTCCGCCGACCCCTCGATCGAGATCATCGTGAAGCTTCGACCGGACGCGAAGCAGTGAAGAAAGCTCGGCGACTCGGCCCCGACGTCGTGCTCATGGACGTCCGGATGCCGGACCTCGATGGCATCACTGCAACACGCGAGCTGACGCAATCCGCGCCCAGCGTACGAGTGCTGATCCTCACCACCTTCGAACAAGACGACTACATCTTCGGAGCGCTGCGCGCCGGCGCCTCCGGGTTCCTCCTCAAGCGAACCCGACCCGAGGACCTGATCGCGGCCGTCCACACCATCGCCGCCGGTGATTCCTTGCTCTCTCCCGCAGTCACCCGACGCGTCATCGACCGCATGGCCCAGCAACCCATTCCTGACCTCGCTCGTCAGGCCCGACTCGATCAGCTCACTGCACGCGAGGGAGAAGTCCTCGGACTCGTCGCGCGCGGCCTCTCGAACCGCGAGATCGCTGCCACGCTCGTCGTCGAGGAGTCGACGATCAAGACCCACGTCAAGCGCATCCTGATGAAGCTCGGGCTCCGCGATCGCGTCCAGGTCGTGATCTTCGCCTACGAAACCGGCATGAACCAGCCTGTCGTCGTGACCCATCCGATCCCGCCCTGAGCGCGCCCATCGTGGTTCGGCAGTGTCCGGCTGGCGTGCAGAGTGGTTCCGCCGATCGATCGTCTCGCGAGGTTTGCTTCCTGCCGGTCGGAGTGCGCCGTGGCCAAGTATCGAGATATCCGTACGGAGGAGTTGGATGGGCAACAACTCGGCGAGCGATGGGCAACCCCGCCGCTCGACCGGAAGAGTCCTCCAGCCTCTGACCGGCCGTTTCTCTGCGCCCCCGGAAGGATTCGAACCTCCGCGCACGGTTTAGGAAACCGATGCTCTATCCCCTGAGCTACGGGGGCGGGGCCGGCGCGATTGGTGCAAGAACACCCTGCGGCGGACTGCTCAGGATAGGGCGACGCGGGCTGGTCGAGCCGCGATCGGCGTGCTCTGCCTGGCCGACGCGGACGAAGCGATGCCGGGGCGCGCGAGGCACTTGCGGTCGGAGTGCCTGCGTCAGGCGGCGAGCCGGGGTACGCCCGAGACATGTCGAGTGCCGATCGGCGAGGACTACGAGCCTCGTGGCATCAGGCCACTAACGCGAAAGACGTCGCCTCAGGCTCCAACGCCGCGTCACGCGCTTCGGAGGGTCGCCACGCTCGATGGATTCGCGCGGGGCAGCGGCACGACGGAGAGCGTCGCGCGTCGCTTCGAACTCTTGGGTCTCTCGAAGCGGATCAGCAGAGAACCTCATGGAACCTCTCACTGTATCCACGCGCGTGGAATCTCCCAAGTGCCGTCCCCAAGCCGTCTGGAGGTCCGAGCGTGATGGATCTGTGCGCGTCCGCCTGAAGGTGGGCGCGCTCGCGCGCGGCCCCAGGTGGCCGTCCCGAGGAGCTCGCTCATTGCTGCCCTCACGGGTGCCAGCGCACTCATCCGCCTCGGTTCTGCTCCTCGCTAGCGTAATGTACAAGTATACATCTACAGTGCTACTGACTACCCGGCCGCATTCGGCGGCCGGGTGACTGAACGGGGGAAGCACGGTGACGGATCAGAGGGGTAGACGGTTGCGCGCGCGCTGGTGGATCGCGGTGGTGTCGGCCGTCGCGCTGGTTGGGGTGGTGTCGGGCGCGGCTGCGGCCCGAACTGCGCCGCATGCACAGGCAACGCCTGGGTTCGACGGTAAGACGATCAAGGTGGCGGGGCTCGGTTTCGCCGCGAGCTTCAACCCTGACGCCGAGGTAGGTGCGCAGGCGCGGTTCGCGAAGGCGAACGAGAGCAATGAGTTGAACGGCGTGAAGATCGAGTTCGCCGAGTTCGCCGACGACAAGTCGGACGCGGCGACCTCGGTCAACGAAGCGCGGCGTCTGGTCGAGCAGGAGGGTGTCTTCGCGATTGTGCCGATGATGTCTTCAACTGCACCGGGCACGTACATGAACCAGAAGCAGGTGCCGTACTTCGGCTGGGGAATCGACACCAGCTACTGCGGTCCTGGCGACAAGCTCTACGGGTTCGGTTTCGACGGCTGTGTCCTGCCACCGAACGCGAAGGCGGTGCCAGATTTCTCGGCGGGGACGACGTACAAGTACATGACCGAGACGTTGGCGATCAAGAAGCCGACGATCGCGACCGTCGGGTACGACAGCGCGGGCGGGAAGACGTCGAATCAGTCCTTCATCGCGCAGGCGACCGGCAGCGGTTTGAAGGTGGTGTGGGCGAAGACCGCTCTCCCTGCTCCGCCCGCAGTCGTCGGTGACTACTCGCCGTTCGTCCAGCAGATCCTCGCGGCGAACGGGGGCAAGGGACCCGACGCCGTGTGGTTGCCGTTGTCGTTCAACGACGTGTTGAACATGGTCAAGGCGCTGCGCAGCGCGAACTACCAGGGCACCATCGTGACCGCGCTGTACTCGGATGCGTTGCTCAAGCCGCTCGCAAACACGATCGCCGTCGCGCCAATCGCGCCCTTCGAGCAGCACTCGGCAGGGACCGACGCGATGGTCGCCACGATCAAGGCGTACAAGGCCGATGCGAAGCCATCGACCGTGATGGCTGTGGGTTACCTGTCCGCTGATTTCTTCGTCAAGGCCGTGAAGAAGCTCGGCACGAAGAACCTCACTCGCCAGGCGTTGCAGAAGACGGCAGCACGCATGACCTACGGGATCCCGAACACGGTCGGGCCGACGCAGTTCCCCAGGGCGTTCCAGGCACTGAACACGTACTGCGCGGCACTGGTGACGAACGCCGACGGTTCAGCCTGGTCGGTCGCCGAGCCGTACACGTGCACGAACAAGTTCAACAAGGTCAAAGGCACTGCCACCGAAGTTGGGTGACACACGTCCCGAGACGCTGGCTGGCGGTCGTGCCACTCACCGCCAGCCAGCTACGGGGCTTCAGGCGTGTATTCGAAGAATCCGCGACCGGACTTTCGTCCCAGCCGGCCCACTTGGTTCATCCGCCGGAGCAGCGGTGGCGGACAATATGCAGACTCGCCAAACTCGGCGTGGAGCGACTCGGCCATCGCGACCACGATGTCCACACCGATCAGGTCGCACAGTCGCAGCGGTCCCAATGGGTGGCCGAATGCGAGCACGAGTGCGTCGTCGATCTCCGATGCCGACGCGAGCCCTGCCTCGAGCATGCGAATCGCGTTGAGCAACATCGGGACGAGCAGCGCATTGACGACGAAGCCGGCTCGATCCTCGACCCGCACGACGTGCTTGCCCAGCGTGTCGCTCGCAAACGCCGTAGCCGCGCTCGTGACATGCGGGGCGGTCAGGAGCGTCGGAACTATTTCGACGAGTCGCATGACTGGCACGGGGTTGAAGAAGTGGATGCCGAGGACGCGTTCCGGTCGGCTGGAAGAGGTGGCGATGTCGGTGACGGGGATCGACGACGTGTTCGTCGCGAGGATCGTGTCGGCGCCAACCACGGCGTCGAGTTCCGAGAAGACCTTGCGCTTCTCGTCCAGGTCTTCGATGACCGCCTCGAGGACGAGCTGCCGATCTGTGAGGCTTCCGAGACCGGTGACGAAGCTGACCTTGTTCAGCGCGAGGTTCTTCGTCTCGGCGGTGATCTTCTCGCGCTGGACGGCGCGGTCGAGCGAGCTCGTGACGCGATCGGTCGCGGCGTCGGCTCGCCGTTGATCCTGCTCGCAGAGGATCACGGAGAGTCCCGCCCGCGCACAGGTCTCGGCGATCCCGCACCCCATGACCCCGCCACCGACGATTCCGACTCGATCGATGTCCAAGACCATCTCCAGACGAAACGTTGATACAGTCACTGTCTAGTTGCACAGCCTAGGGGTCCGTCAGAAGATGTCCGGATGTCGGCCGACCGGGGGAACTTCATGACAGTCGACGTCAGCCTGACCGGACGGCGTGTTCTCGTCGTCGGAGGGTCTGGGGGCATCGGGCGTGCCTCGGCCTTGAGCGCGGCAGCAGCCGGAGCCGAGATCACGGTGGTTGGACGAAGCCCTGAGAAGCTCGCGGAGGTGATCGCCACCGCCGGGCACGGCACCGCGATCTCCGCCGACGTCCGAGAGCCGAGCCGTTGCGTCAGCATGGTGAACGAGGCCGTCGAGGCGATGGGAGCGTTCGACGTCGTCCTGTTCGCAACGGGCATCACGCACCTGCTTCCAGTGGGCCGCGTCGATCCACAAACCCTGCAGGACATCTTCGCCGTCAATTCAGTGGCCCCGGCCCTGGTCGCGGATGCCGCTGTGCATCACTTGACCGAAACCGGAGTCATGCTCTTTCTCTCGTCGATGTCGGCCGGTACGAACTACCAGGGTCTCGGGCCGTACGCGGCGAGCAAGGCGGCGCTCGAACGAATCGTGCGGGCGTTCCAGTTCGAGCATCCCGAACATCGATTCATGTGCATTGCCGTCGGTGACACGTCGGGGACGGACATCGCACGAACGTACGACGTCGAGCTCACCGCCGACCTCCTGCCTCGGTGGCTCGCATCGGCCGTCATGTACGAGCGGCAGATGGAGGTCGCGGACCTCGGAGAGATGCTCGTCGAACTGACGGCGATGTTGTTGGCGCATCCCGGAATCTCGGTTCCCGAGATCGCAATGGTGCCGCCCGGCCCCATGCGCACGGGGACCATGGAGGACTTCATGCGTTCGATGGCCGAGTAATGGCGGACTCACACGAAGCGAGGATCCTGCTCACGGGATTGGACTCGAACGGAAGGTCGTGTGTCGTCGGAACCGAACCCGTGGCCTTGGGATCAGACCCGTCAACCCCCGGCTTCTGGTTCGCGGAGATCTTCCAGACGTCCTCCGCGCCGCCACCTCCGCGAGCGGGTGGGCGAGGTGAGTGGCTGGATCTCGGACTCGATCCGGGCATCGTCCGATGGCAGATCATCGACTACGCGCCGTTGCGGACGTATGGGTTGCACCACACGGACACCATCGACATCGATCTGGTGCTCCGTGGCTCCATCGAGTTGCGGCTGGACGACGGTCCGCACTTCCTCGAAGCAGGCGACGGTGTCGTCGTCACCGGCGTCGATCACACCTGGACGAGCGGTCCCGAAGGCTGTCGGCTCAGCGTGACGTTCATCGGCACGCCTCGGTCCAACAGCTGAGCTCGCGCCGGCGTCCCGTCGCACCCGTCTAGAGGTGCTTCGCCACGAAGTCGTGCAGCTCGGCGTCGAGCTCGGCATCTTCGGGTGCAAAGCCGAAGAATCCGCCGTGGGGCATGGCTTCGCCGACGTGGAGCTCCGCCTCGACGTCGGCGGCGCGCAGCTTGCGGTGGAAGCGAACCGTGTTCGAGAGGAAGAGGTCACGCGTGCCGGTTTGCAGGTACGTCGGTGGGAAGTGGCTCACGTCGCCGAACAAGGGGGAGAGGAACGGATCTTCGAGGTCGTGGCCGCCGCAGTAGAGGGCGATCGAGTCGGTGAGTCGGTGCACGAGCACATAGTCGACGCCGTGATTGGTCTCGAACGAGTCTCCAGATTCGGTGAGGTCGGCTTCCGGCGAGTTGAGCACGAGGCAGGCGGGCATCGGCAGACCTTCGGCGTGTGCTTTGAGCATCAGCGCGGCGGCGAGGTTGCCGCCTGCGGACGAGCCGCTCACCGCGATCTTCTTCGGAGGTCGCACGTCGAGCAGGGCGCGGTACACGGTGAGACAATCGTCGAGCGGCGTCGGATACGGATGGTCGGGCGGCATGCGGTAGTCGACTGCCCACGTGACCAACCCGGCAGCTGTGGCCGTCACGGTTCCCATCGCCCGACACGCTTGTCCCCCGCCCGCGATGAGGCCACCGCCGTGGATGTCGTAGAGCAGTGGCGCGTCGTCGCCGTCGTCGGCGTCCGGCGGAGTGATCACGAACACGTCGATGCCTTCGATCGAGATCTGTTCCACCGTCGCGTCGATGGCCGCGATGCGGGCTTCGATGCCGATCAGGATCTGTTCGTCCATCGCCGCGATGGTGGCCTTCCACGCGGCGTGGTCGTCGAGGGCGGGAAACGCCTGCGGGGAGGTCAAGCGGTCCGACACCATTTGACTGCCCATGACCATGAGGGCCTGAGCCTCCGGGCTCACTGACTGTGGCACTGGGATGCTGCGCGTCAGATGCAACGTTCCGTCGTCGGTCGGGTTGCTCATGTGATCTGGGTGCCTCCGTGTAGTGGTCGGATTTCGGGACGCCGTTCAGCGTCCGCGTAGCCAGTCCTGGATGACGGCGTCGGTGTCGGCACCGAGTGCGGGACCGTTCGACGGGACGCGGAGCGGCGTAGCGAGCAGGTGCGGCGCGGGGGATGGGACGCGGAGGACACCGCTCTCGGGATCGTGGACCGTTGTGATGCTCGACCGTGCGCGCACCTGCGGATTCGCGTAGAGCCCCGCGATGTCTTGCACTTCGGTGACCGGAACTCGCGCATCGACGAGGGCGGTGACGACGGTCGCCAGTTCGTGGCGGGCGACCCAGCCCGCGACCGCAGCATCGAGCTCATCGGCGTTCGCGTTCCGGTCGATGGCAGTGGCGAAGCGTTCGGTGCTTTCGTGGTTCGCGTCGATGACACTGAGCAACCTCGCCACCTGAGAGTCGGTCGGCCCTGAGATCACGACCCACCGGTCGTCGCTCGTCCGGTAGACGTTGCGAGGCGTGGCGACAGGTATCCGACTCCCCGTGCGACCCGGAGCAGGTTCGCCCGGTGACCAGGTGGCCATGGCCGGTCCGAGGAGTTGCAACACCGCTTCGTAGATCGACGCGTCGACGAACTGTCCCGTTCCGCCACGGGCGTCGCGCCAGTACAGGGCTGCGAGGACGCCTTGGAATCCGAAGCAGGCACCGAGATAGTCGCCGATCGGTACCGAGGACAGGATCGGCGGCCCGTTGGCTTCGCCCGTCATGTGCGTCAGACCTGCGAACGCCTCGAGCACCGTGCCGGTACCGGGTCGTTCGGCGTATGGTCCGTCGGCGCCGTATCCGCTCACGAGCACGACGACCGCGCCCGGATTGCGTTCGGCGATTGCCTCAGCGCTGCACGCCCACCGTTCGAGCACGTGCAAGGGCTGGTTCAGTACGACGACGTCGGCCACCTCGGTGAGGCGATGTACGAGCGCGAGGCCATCGGGGTCGTCGAGGTCGGCAACGAGCGACCTCTTGTTCCGGTTGGCGAGCGACCAGATGGAGCTGCGCGTGCCGCGCATCGCACCGGTGACGCGGAGCGGATCACCGGTGGGGGGTTCGACCTTGACGACGTCGGCGCCGAGGTCGCCGAGCATCGCGGCGAGCATCGGGCCGGGCAGAAGTGTGGAGAGGTCCAGGACGCGCACACACTCCAGCGCGCGGGGAGCATTCACGATCGCCGGGTCCGAGTGATCGCTGATTCCATCCGTGGTCGGCCGACGCTGCGACGGCAGCGCGTGCGAGAGTATGCGACTGAACAAGAGTAGTGCAGTTGTGTATGTCGCTCGACCTGCGACAACACCCGCGTCGACATTCCGTCGGCCATGCGATGACCGGGTGACGAACGGAGGAGGATCGGCCCAGGGGGGTGTGCCGATCCTCCTCCGTCGAACGCAGCGATGCCCGGGGCGAACCCCAGGCATTGCCGCGAATCCTCGTCGCCTGAGCCGTCAGCGCACCGCGACGGAATCCCAGAACGGTGCCCACGTCGAAAATGACTCGGGGAGCCGATTCGTCGTGATCGGATCGACGTCCGGTTCCATGCCGGCGCCGGGAGCTGGGCGCGTGAGTGCGTCAGTCTGGTACCACCGGTAGAACCTTCGCCGTTCGAATGCCCACGCCCCGTCGGTGCGGCGATAGGTGTCGTGGTACTGCAGCATCCCGACCTTCCACTCGCCGGTGTCGGGACATTCGACCTCGTCTCGGCAGTAGACGATGCCGTGCGCTCGGTCGTTGGCGTCGAAGTCGATGATGTGGTTCGCGACGACGTGGACAGATGTTCGTACCTTGGTCATCGCGTCGGTGAACCATTCACGCAACGCTTCGCGGCCGGTCGCGGTGGCACCGACGCGTACGTCGGGCACGAACAGCGTCACCAACATCGCGATGTCGCGCGAATCCAGCGCGAGTGCGTACCGCGGGGGGAGTTGGCGGATCGCAGCCAGCGATTCGAGCCGGTCGACACGAGCGTCGAGTGTCGCAGGCTCCCAGGTTCCGAGCTCCTGCTCGGGGGTCATTTCCCCCCGGTCATGACTGGTCCCATCCGCAGCTTCATGTCGCCGAACGTGATCGGTTTGCTGCCGGGCTTCGGGGCTCGTCCGGCTGCCACCTTCGGCGCGGAGAGGTCGCGGTCGCTGACCCGCTCGCGGAGCGCGCCGACCGTGCACGCGTCGCGTCCGAGGCGGTCGACGGCGTCGTAGTGGAATCGCCGCGCGGCGTTCTGCCAACAGATGGCATCGACGTCCGCTTGGCTGCATCCTTCGAGCTGGGCGGCGAGCTGTTCTGCGGCGTCGGGCCAGGAGCTGTCGGAGTGGGGATAGTCCATCTCCCAACAGATCGTCCCGATCCCGATCTCGTCGCGGAGGCCGACACCGATGCGATCGCGGATGAAGCAGGCGAGGAAGTTGCGGCGGAACACGTCGGTGGGTGTGAGACCGTTGCCGAGGTCGTCGCCCGTCCAAGCCCGCTGCCGGGCATACGTGTCCTCGAGGCGTTCGAGCACGAAGGGAATCCAGCCGATGCCGCCCTCCGACATCGCGAACGTCAGCGTCGGGAATTCCTGGATCACGCGGGAGAAGAGCAGGTCGGACGCGAACCGGACGGTGTCGATCGCGACGATCGCATTGAACGTCAGGTAGTTGGTCATGTCGGAGGGGACCGGTGCACCACCCCCGGTGCCGATGTGGATGTTCACCACGGAGTCTTCGTCACTGCAGGCTGCCCACAGCGGATCCCAGTGAGGGTCCTGCCACGGTGGGCCGCCGTACGTACCGATGTGCTGCGGCACGGTGATCGCTCGACAGCCGTTCGCGGCGAGGCGCCGGACTTCCGCCGCCGCGAGGTGCGGATCCCACAACGGCACGATGCCGAGTGGGATGAAGCGGTCGGGATACGCGCCACACCAGTCCTCGAGGTGCCAGTCGTTGTACGCCCGCACCATCACCTCTGAGACGTCGCGTTCGCCGTGCACCGTGAACATCGCTCCGGAGATGGTGGGGAACGAGGGGAAGCACAGCGAGGCGAGTACGCCGGCGACGTCCATGTCCTTGACCCGCTCGTGGATGTCGTAACAACCGGCCCGCATGTCGTCGAAACGTGTGGGTTCGAATCCCCATTCGTCATTCGGCCGGCCGGCCACGGCGTTGAGGCCGATGTTCGGAAGGCGCGCGCCCGCGTACTCCCAGGCGGAATCGCCGTTGTCGTCGACGATCACTCGGGGGGCTTGGTCGCGATAGCGCGCCGAGACCCTCCCCTCGAACATGTCGGGCGGTTCCACAGTGTGGTCGTCGATGCTGATCAGGACCAGATCGAGAGGTTCAATGCTCATGGATGCACTGTAAGACAAACAATGTACAGAAGTACAGTCTCGGAGGGCGCGTCGCAGCACCTCGGAGCGGTGGTACGAAAGCACATGTCGTGTGTTAGCGTCCCGCCGCCGTCAGAGGCACGCTCGTGAATGGGGGAGCCATGGGAACGAACCCGACCGGAGGGTCGTCGCAGGATCCAGTCGAGCTCCGGCCGCTGTGCCGCGCGACCTACGAGCTCGGCGCCACGGCAACGGTGTCGAACGGCCCACTCGGAACCCGCCTGGTGAGCGAGATCGCAGCGGCACGGTTCGAAGGCGAACGGTTCCGCGCGTCTCTGGTCGGATCAGTGGCGGCCGACTGGGCCACCATCGAGCCGGACGGCAGGATCTGCATCGACGTCCGACTCACCCTGCAGACCGATGACGGTGCGGTTGTGCTCGTGACCTACCAGGGTCGCGGTGACGCCGCGACCGGGACGTCGTACTCCGCGCCGCTCTTCGAGACGGGCGACGAACGGTACGCGTGGTTGACGCGCATTCAAGCCGTGGGGAAGAGCACCTTCGACGGCGTCGAGCTGCACTTCGAGATGTTCGAACTGGTCTGAACGCCCCAGAGGAGTGTCGTTCCGGTCAGCTCCAGCTGAGACTCTTGACCTCGGTGAACGTCTCGAACCCGAGGTGGCCCCACTCGCGGCCGATGCCGCTCTGTTTGAACCCGCCGAACGCACCCGACTGACCGATGCCGGCGGGCGTCGAACCCCAACCCGGTCCCTGGCCACCACCGGGACCGAGATCGCCTGAGGAGGACGCGCCGACGCCTTGGGCGCTCATCAAACCAGCCCGGATCCGGCGGGCGACATTGAACGCCCGCGCGGTACTCGCCGCGATGACGCGCCCGCCGAGCCCGTAGATCGAGTCGTTGGCCCGGCGCACCGCGTCGGTGTCGCTGCCCGAGTACGGGATCACGGTGAGCACGGGACCGAAGATCTCTTCCTGCGCGATGCGCATGTCGTTGGTGCCGATCAGCACGGTGGGTTCGTAGAAGAAGCCGCGGTCGATGCCTTCCGGTCGGCGTCCTCCACAGACGAGCTCGGCGCCCTCGGCAATGCCGGCAGCGACCAGTGCTTCCACCTTGGCGCGTTGCTGCTCGCGAATCAGTGGCCCGAGCGTGGTCGTCGAATCGGTCGGATCACCGATCCGGACGTGAGCGCGCGCTTCCTCCACGCCATCGCGGTACGCGTCGAGCAGGTGCTCGGGGAGCAGCAGGCGCGTCTGCAGCACACATCCCTGGCCGCAGTGCATCAGCACTTCGCCGAACCCGATCGAGCGTGCGTAGTCCTCGCCGACGTCATCAAGGACCACGTGAGCCGACTTGCCGCCGAGCTCGAGGTGCAGCCGCTTCATCGTCTCGGCACCCACGGCCATGATGCTCTTGCCCGTTGCAGTCGAGCCGGTCATCGTGATCATGTCGACGAGCGGATTCGTCGTGAGCTCCGTGCCGACCGCGACGTGGCCCGTGATCACGTTGAGGACACCCGGGGGCAGATCGGCATCGATCGCCGCCTGTGCGATCATGAACGCGTCGAGCGGCGTCCACGGGTGCGGTTTCAACACCACGGTGCAGCCGGCGGCAAGCGCAGGCGCGGTCTTGAGCACGTTCAGCATGAACGGGTAGTTGAACGGCGTGATCGCGCCGACGACGCCGACCGGTTCCCGCAGGATGGCTCGCCCGCTCATCCCCGTGGGTCCGGCGGTGGGCGGGTCGACCTCCATCCACTCGAAACCCTGCTCCGCGAGCGCCGCATTCGACTCGAACATGCCGATGGCGCCACCTGCCTGCACGTAGTCGGTCAGGACACCCACGGTCCCGGTCTCGGCGACCACGAGCTCTCGGAGCTCGGCGGCGCGGGCCGTGAGTGCGTCACCCATGCGGCGCAGCGCGGCGGCGCGTTCCGCCGGCTTCATCCAGGGCCAGGGGCCTTCGTCGAAGGCAGCGCGTGCGGCAGCGATGGCCCGCGCCGCGTCCTTGGGCGTCGCGTCGGGAACGGAACCGATGACTGCTTCCGTGGCCGGGTTGAGGACCTCGATCGGCGTGCCGCCGGCTTCGCCCGGATCCCAGGTCCCGTCGATGAAGAGGTCGAAGTCCCATCGTGTGCTCATCGTGTGCCTCGTTCTCGGCGCCGGCGTCGGCCACCGGCGGACGGTTGAGAATCGGAGAGAGGTCAGCCGACCTCGGAGGTGTCGCCCTTCACCTTGGAGAAGTGGTTCGTGCACGTGTACGGCACGGCGACGGTCCAAGCCGAACCGTCGGCGTCCTTGACCATTGCCGCGCAGTAGGTGTTCAGCGCTTGGAACCCCCTGGGGAACTGGGTGGGGCCCACTGCGTTCGGAATGGCGTAGGTCATGTGCGCCGCGGCGTTCTGCACCGCCTCGCGGGTGAGGTGCTCGAGACCAGCCTTCTTCACGGCCTTGATGAAGAAATCGGCAGAGAAGTAGCCAACGGCCATCGTGGTGGAGGGCTTGGCGTCAGGCTTGAACGCCTTGATGTCCGCCACCATCGCGTCGGTTCCCGCCGAGTGCTGCTCGAACGGAGCGATCGGTGCGACGGCGTACGTTCCCGCCAGCGGCTTGAGCAACGCGTCGGCGTAGAGCGACGTGATGATCGTGCCCTGGTAGCCCGCAGCGGTCAGTGCCTTGGGCAGCCCCAGGGAGTCGCTGACACCGGACGCGATCCACACCACATCGGGGCCTTTCCCGCCGTTCGATGCCAGGATCTGCTGCGCATACGGCGAGTAGTCGCCCACGACCGCAGGGGGTGCAGGAAGGCTGTGCTTGGCCCAGACCACCTTGAAACCGCTTCCGGTGGCCTGTGCGATGAACGACTGCATCGCAGTGTTTCCAGACGCGCTGTCGGTGCCGATCCCGGCGATCGTGGGATGCTTGATGTCCAGCGTGTCGGTCGCGTACTTGAACGCTGTGCCCGCGGCGAAGTCAGGCACCACCTTCGGACTGGGCGGCAGGACACAGCCATCGAAACCGAGCCCGTAGAGCTGGTCGCCGGTTCCGCAGTAGCTCTTGTCGAAGCCCCATCCGAAGTACGGCACCTTCTTCAGGTTCAGGTAGTCGCCCGGAGCCGTCGACGAGACCATGGGAACGATCGCGAACACACCATCCTGCTCGACGAGTCGACGCGCCTCGTTGACGGACGTCGTCGCATCCGACTTGTCGTCGGCGAACTCGCCGAAGTCGATCTTGACGCCCTTCAACTCGTTGGTGTCGTTCGCCTTCTCGAACCGCGCTTGGGCACCGACTGCAGCGTCCGCGAAGTTCGTCGCGAACCCCAGCCCCGACACCTTGATGGTCTTGCCATCGAACCCCGGCGTCTGTGGCGCAGTGCCTGCGCCCGCGACGCCGACCGCGGTGGCCAGAAGCCCGATCACGATGACGAATGAGATCGCGAACTTCGCGCGTGCGCTCTTCCTGCTCGTGGTTGTCACTCGGTTCCCCCCGATCGACGCATCCGACCGCGACCAGCGGTCGGAGCAACAAGACGTTCGATGTGTAGTTGTGCAGACACAACATAGCCCGATCCCGTGGGTATGACCGGTCGCGTCAGGTCCCCACGAGGTGGTGGCATTAAGACATCAGGCGTTCTAATGTCTCCCGGCATGGAGACGCTCGCGGAACGATTCGACGAACCCGCCTTCTACCTGCGTGATCCCCACGCCACCTACCGCCGGCTCCGGGCCGAGGACCCCGTGCACTGGTACGACGAGGGCCAGTTCTGGGTCATCACCAAGTACGACGACATCAAGTACATCTCGACGCATCCGTTGTTGTTCTCGTCGAAGGACATCGCGATCATCTCGGGCCTCGTCGACCGACGTCACGGCGTTCCGAAGACCCCGATGCAGGAAAGTCCGGCCGTGATGTTCATGGACCCACCGGAACACGGTCCGTACCGCAAGGTGGTCAGCCACCGCTTCACGCCGAAGGAAGTGGGCGCGCTCGACGATCACGTGCGCACGGTGATCCGTGAACTCGTGCAGGGGCTCCCGGACGGCAAGTTCGACCTGGTCGAGCAGGTGGCAGAGCCGGTGCCGGTGTTCGTGTTCTCGAAGTTGCTCGGCATCCCCGCGAGCGAATGGCACCAGGTCGTGGAGTGGGCGACCATCATCACGAATCTGGGCTCGGGGCAGGGCACCCAAGACGACATGGATCTCGTCATGAACGTGGTCGGGCCGTACCTGTGGCAGCTGACGATGGACCGGCGCGCCGATCCGACCGACGACCTGTTGTCCCTGCTGACGCAGGCAGAGTTCGACGGCCGGCCCCTCAACGAGGGGGAGATCATCGGATACGCGACGACCCTCCTGGCGGCCGGAAGCGAGACGACCCAGAGCCTCATCGGCGGCTTGGGTCACGTCCTCACCCACTTCCCGGAGCAGGCCGACGAGTTCTTCGCCGATCCCAGCCTCTCGCTGGCGATGGTGGAGGAGACCATGCGTTGGTGGACGCCGGTGATGAGCATGGCCCGCGAAGCGACCGCGGACGTTGCCCTCCGCGACAAGGTGATCCGCAAGGGTGACGGTGTGCTCCTCCTCTACTCGGCTGCCAATCGCGACGAGGAACGCTGGGGCGACGACGCGGAAGAGTTCGTCCTTCGGCGCCCGGACGCGTCAGGCCAACTCGGCTTCGGCATCGGGGAGCACTTCTGCATGGGCGCGCACCTCGCCCGACGCGAAGCCCGCATCCTCCTGGAAGAGTTCGCGGCGCGGGGTCGACGACTCGACCCGGTCGGCGAAGGAGAGCTGCGATCGTCGACGTTGATCCACACCTACGACCGGCTGCCAGTCGAACTGGTGCGCTGACCCGTCCGGCGGCCTCGCGAAAGGGTCTTCATGTCCCTCGACGTTCCGCTGCGTGCTCCGAGCCCGGAGCTGCAGCACCGATACCGGGCTGAGCACCTGTGGCTCGACCGATCACTCGGAGGGTTCTTCGACGACTACCTCGCACGGGGCGCCGATCTCGAGGTCCGGTTCTGGTCCGAGACCGCGCCGTACCGGGGAACGTTCGGTGACGTGCACCGGGAGGCGCGACGCTTCGCTGGCGGGCTCCAAGCCCGGGGGATAGCGATCGGCGATGTCGTGACCTATCAATTGCCGAACCGGGTCGAGGCGATGATCGCGCTCTACGGCGCGGCGATGGCGGGCGCGGTCGTCGTTCCCGTGGTCCACTTCTACGGCCCGAAGGAGCTGCAGTTCATCCTCGAGCAGCTCGGGGCGAGGGTGCACCTCACGACTGCAACCTTCGGCTCGTCCCGGTACCTGGATGCGCTCGACGGGTTCCGCACTGACGTGGCAACGCTGGAACACATCGTGCTGGTGGGTGACGGTACGGCGCCGTGGACGGAGCCTTTTGCCGACGTGCTCAGCGCGGCACCGCTTGACGATCTCCCGTCGACGGATCCGATGGCTCCGGCGATCATCGGCTACACGTCGGGTACCACGTCAGATCCGAAGGGCGTGGTCCATGTGGCGAACTCCTTCGTCGCCGAGGCCCTTCAGATGAAGGACTACGACGTCGGCCGGTCGCGGCCCTTGCTCACCGGTGCGCCTCTGGCTCATGCAATGGGGATCACCGGGGGAGCGGTGCTGCCGCTCATGCGGCACGAGCCGTCGCACCTCGTCGACCGCTGGGAACCTGATCGTGTCTTGGCGATCATGCTCGAAGCGGGCCTGTCGTCAGGGAGTGGAGCGACCTACTTCCTCACCAGCCTCTTCGACGCTGCGACCTTCACGCCGGCTCATGCCGAGATCATGGAGGGGGTCGGTCTCGGGGGATCAACGGTCCCCGGCGCGGTGTGCGACCGGGCCGAGGATCTCGGCGTGGTGGCCGTCCGTTCGTACGGTTCGACCGAACATCCGACGTCGATCGGCGCCGTTCGGAGCGACACGCCGGAGCACCGCAAGTACACGGAAGGACGGCCGCTCGCGGGTTGTGAAGTGCGGATCGTCGACGACGCCGGGCGTGACATCTCTGATGGAGTCGCCGGGGAGATCCTCAGCCGCGGGCCCGACCTCTTCTTCGGGTACGTCGATCCGATGCTGACCCGAACTGCGCTCGACCGTGACGGGTGGTACCACACCGAGGACCTCGCGATCCGCGACCCCGACGGCTACATCACGATCGCCGATCGGAAGAAGGACATCATCATCCGCGGCGGTGAGAACATCAGCGCGAGTGAGGTCGAGGAGATCCTCCAGCGCATGCCGGGCGTCTCTGAGGTTGCGGTCGTCGCAGCACCCGACGACCGCCTGGGGGAGCGCGGTTGCGCGTTCGTGGCCCCGATCCTCGGACGAACCCCACCTTCGCTCGAAGATGTACGCGCGCACTTCCGCGAGAGCGGTGTCGCGCGTCAGAAGTGGCCAGAGGAACTCCGAGTCGTCGATCAGTTCCCGCGCACACCGTCGGGGAAGATCAAGAAGCAGGTGCTCCGCGCGGAACTCCAGGACCGAGCGAGGTCGACGACCTCGTGAGCATCCGGTGGCCGTTCAGGTCAGGCGCACCGGAAGTCGATTGAACGTGGCGACGATCGTCGAATCGCGTCGCTCGACCGGTCCCGTGAGCTCGATGCCGGACGCTCGCCGTGCGAGTTCCTCGATGAGGATGCGGACCTCGCGTCGTGCCAGGTGCGCACCCAGGCAGAAGTGCTCGGCGAACCCGAACGCGAGGTGACGAGTGATCGACGGCCGGTCGATGTTCCACTGATCGGCGTCATCACCCCACTCCTCCTCGTCCCGATTGCCGGATCCGTACGCGAGGAGCACCGCCTCACCGCTGCGAATGGTCTTGCCGCGCAACTCGACGTCTTCCTTCGCCTGGCGCGCCATGCTCACAACTGGCGTCCACCACCGCAGGGTCTCCTCGACTGCGGCAGCCGCGAGGCTGGGGTCGGCGAGAATGCGCTGCGCCTGATCGGGGTGCTGCGTCAATGCCCACACGAGCCCGGCGATGAGACTCTGAGTGGTCTCGCTCCCCGCGGCGAGCAGCGCGATCGCCCACCACACGACCTCGATGGGCGTGAGGGGCCGCCCGTACACCGTCGCTTCCGCGATGAGGGTGAGGAAGTCGTGGTCGGGTACTGCTCGGCGCTGCTCGAGGAGGTCCTCGAGGTAGGGAACGACCTCGGCGTACACCGCGGCCATGGTCTCCTGGGTCTCGGTGCCTCCACCTGATGCAGTGATCAGCGTTGCCCAGTGCAAGATCCGGCGCCAGTCCTTGCGCGGGACACCCAGCAGATTGGCGAACACGTTGACGGGGATGGGCTCGGCGAGGAGTTCGACGGCATCGAAGTTGCCGGCGGGGAGCGAATCGAGGGTCTCGCGGATCACGTCGCGCACCGGACCGTCGATCTCGTTGACGCGTGCAGGAGTGAGCTCCCGATTCAGCACCTTGCGGTGCTCGAGATGGTCGGGCGGATCCAGCAACATCAAAGATGTCCGCGGAGGACGCTCCATGCCTTCGCGGATCTTGATGATGTCACCCAGGATCGCGATCTCCGACGAAGGGAACAGCTCCGGGTGCTTCGAGACGAAGCGGATGTCCTCGTACTTCGTGATCACCCAGAACGGCCCGTCCTCGTACCAGTGCACCGGATCGTGCTGCCGGAGGTACGCGAATTGCTCGTTCGGAGCGTCGACGTAGAACTCGGCGCGGTCGTAGCGCGCCACCACCTCATCAGGTGAGACCGGTGTTGTGGGCACGGGATCCCCCGGGATCGTCGCCGCATGGACGGTAACACAGCAAGTGCACAGTCGTATTGCCCCCACCGTGGTCCGAGGGCTCTCATCTGATTGCCGGCGTTCCCCGAGGACGACCGTCCACGACGCTACGGTGACGACCGGCCGACGGCATGGGACGGAAGTGATGGCGGCACGAGGATCAGTGGACGAAGACTCGACCCGCACGCGGATCCTCGATGCGGCGCTGCAGTGCTTCAAACAGCTGGGCATCGAGAAGACGAGCCTGCTCGACGTTGCCCGCACGGCCGATCTCTCACGAGGAACCGTGTACCGGTACTTCTCCGATCGGCAAGCGCTCATCGACGCCACGGTGATCCACAACAGCGAGAACGACTACGCCGAGGCTCTGACCGTGATGAGCTCCTACCCGACACTGGTCGAACAGGTCGGTGCGTTCGGTGAGGTCTTCGCCCGGAACATCGGCAACTACCGCCGGAACTGGTTGGTCAACGACGACCGTGAGCTCCAACGCCTGATCGCCTCTGACCGTGAGGGCGGCCTGCGCCGGATGTCGGACTTCCTCGCACCGTACGTGGAGGCGAGCAAGCAGCGCGGAGAGATCAGCCCAGAGATCGACGCGGAGGAAGCGGGCGAATGGATCGCCCGGATGTTCATGTCGTTGACCCTCATGCCGGGCTCATCCGCGTTCGATGCCCGCAAGCCGAAGACGTTCCGTGTGTTCCTGGAGCACTACGTGGTCGACGGCCTCGCCCCGCCCCGCAAGCGGGCAAAACGCGCCAAGCGCTAGCCGGCGACGGGGACTCAGCCCGTCGGTTCGAGGATGATGGGCAGACTGGCGAGACCGCGCACGTTGCTGCTGTACGCGCGGACCACCGGCGACGTGATCTCGTAGCGGGGGAACCGACACAGCAATTCTTCGAAGGCTACGCGGGTTTCCAGCCGGGCGAGCGCGGCACCGATGCAGAGGTGCGATCCGAATCCGAATCCGACGTGGCGCTCGACCGTCCGATGGAGATCGAAGAGCTCGGGATCGTCGAAGACCCGTTCGTCGTGCTGGGCCGCGCCGGTGACGAGCACGACGCGGGAGTTGGCAGGGATCGTGACGCCGTGGAGGGTGACGTCCTCTTCCACCCATCGGCCCTGAAAGTGTGAAGGCGGATCCCACCGCAGCATCTCTTCGACGGCCTGTCCGGTCAGCCCCGGATCTTCCGCGAGCTCTCGCCGTTGGTCGGGATACCAACTCAGTGCGACGATTCCGTTGGCGATGAGCTTGGCGGTGGTCTCGTGCCCCGCGAACGCAAGCTCGAGGAGCCGGATCGCCACCTGTTCGTGGGTGAGCGACCACTGTCGCCCTTCGTCGTCGGTGACGCGGGCCTCGAGCAACATGCTGGCGATGTCGTCGCCGGGATGCTTGACGATGTCGGTGACCACGTCGAGGAGGAGCATGGTCATCTCCTGGGACGCGGCGATCGCGTCGGCCGGGGTTTCGGCGACGCCGTCGTCAGGCCGCGCGAGAGCTCGGTCGGACAGCTTGCGCAACTGGGTGCGAACTTCGATCGGCACTCCGAGCATCTCGGCGATGATCGCCATCGGAAGGTATCCGGAGAGCTCACCCACCACCTCGAGCTCGCCGCGCTCGCGGGCGTCCTCCAGTGCTTCGGCCGCGACGCGACGGACGGCCGGTTCGAGGTCGGCGATCGCGCGGGGTGTGAACACGCGCGACACGAGTTTGCGATGCCAGTTGTGCTCGGGATCGTCCTTCGTGATGAGCAGGTCAGCGCTGGCGGAGCCGGAGTCCTCGATGGTCACGCCATGGGACGACAAGAACGTCTTGGTGTCGAGATGCGCCTGGAGCACGTCGTCAAACCGCGAGATCGCGTAGAAGTCGACGTCCGGGTTGTGGTACACGGGGGCGTCGTCACGCAGCCATCGGTACACCGGGTACGGATTGATCTGAGTGTCGTGGGCGAACGGGTTGTATGCCATGGCCGTGGTCCTCATGGTGTGGGCTGACCTGCGAGCACCTCGGTGGATTGGTCGCCGAGGTGCATGATCACCACCTCGCCGTTCGGAGCGTCGTCGGACACGAGTGGGAGCGCCGCCTCGGCGCACTCCTCGATCGTGGGGAGGCCGCGTGCGACGAGGTCATCGAGCATCCGGGGCGTCACCTGCGAGCGGACGAGGTCGGTGAGCGCCACGGGCGCGAACGCATTGACGCAGATCCCCGAACGCGCCAGTTCGAGGGCGAGGGTGAGCGAGAACGCGACCAGGGCACCCTTCGAGGCGGAGTACGCGGAAAAGCCTGCGCTGCCACGCACACCAGCTTCGGACGTGACGTTGAGGATCCGACCCCACCCGTTTCGTTGCATGTCGGGGACGGTCTCTCGCAACACATTGCGGGGCGCCAACAGGTTCACGGCGAGGAGACGATTCCATTCTTCGTCGGAGCTGTCGAGGAAGAAGTTCCGGGTGGACGTCCCGGCGTTGTTCACGACGATGTCGATCGGTCCCAGCCGGGCCCGGGTGTGCGCACAGAGAGCAGCAACCGCGTGGGGATCCGAGATCTCGCCGGCAACGCCGATGGCTCCCGAGATGTCTCGGGCTGCCGCGTCGGCGGCACGTCCGTCGCGTCCGTGGACGGCGACTCGTGCACCCTGCGCCGCGAGGCACCGCGCGATCGCGTTCCCGATCCCACGCGTCGATCCGGTCACGAGAGCGACCCGTCCTCCGATGCTGCCCAGGCCCGACGCGCTCATCGTTGCGACGCGGGCGCGGGTGCGGGTGTGTCGACGGGATCGACCTCGCCCTCGCCGAGGTAGGCGTCGCGCACCTGCTGGTTCTGCTGGATCTCCTCGGGGAGGCCGGAAGCGAGTACCGATCCGAGGTCGAGCACGACGATCCGGTCGCTGTGCTCCATGACGAAGCCGGCGTTGTGCTCGACCAGCAGGACCGCGCAGCCGGTTTCTCCGCGCACGGCTTCGATCTGTGCGCCGAGTCGCTCGATCTCGGTTTCGTCGAGGCCCGAGGCGGGTTCGTCGAGCAGGAGGACCTTCGGAGGATCCGCGATCGCACGCGCGAACTCGACCATGCGAGCGACTCCGATGGGCAGGGAGCCGGCGAGCTCGTGTCGGAGGGGGAGAAGGCCGCAACGGTCCATCACCTCCTCGACTCGTTCGCGGCGGGCGCGCTCGCGGCGGTGTCGCGTCGGGAAGGTGACCAGGTCGGCGAGGAAGCCACCGCCACCGCCTCGCCATTCCAAAGCGGTGAGCACGTTGTCCTCGACCGAGAGCCACCCGAATGTCTGCACTCGTTGAAAGGTGCGACGCAATCCGCGACGGGCACGTCCAGCTGGCGCGCGCCGCGTGACGTCGGAGCCGTCGAGCACGACACGGCCCTGGTTCGGTGAACGGACCCCGGAGATCACGTCGAACAGGGTCGTCTTGCCTGCACCGTTCGGGCCGATGATTCCGAGGACCTCGCCGGGCGCGGCGTCGAAGCTCACGTCACCCAACGCGACGATGCCGCCGAACCTCACCGTGATCCCCTGGAGCTGGATCCTCGGATCGGCCCGTTCGTCGGCGTGCAGTTCGTCGGACACGACGCAGACCCCCCACGTGAAAGCGACTCGGCGTCGGCCAGCGAGCGCCGCGATCGATCGTAGCCGCTGAACGTGCAGAGCGACAGATGATGTCCTATTGTTCCGTCCGATGGGGCCGACACCTTTTCTCTCCGGCCTGTCCGTGCTCGAGTTCGGCGACGGCGTCGCGGGGGCGGTCGCCGCCGGCACGCTCGCACTGCTCGGGGCCGACGTCACCAAGGCGATCGAAGATCCACCCCGGCTCGCCCGCCACCAGCCGATGTTGGATCACGTCGGCGTTCCGCCCTGGCCCTTGCTGCCGTCGGTGCTCGACCGTTCGAAGCGACTCGTCGCGGCCGACGATCCGCGAGTGCACAACCTCTCGATCACCGCCGACATCGTCATCGACGACCGTGTCGACGGCATCGACGACGCCGAGACGTATCTCCGGCGAGTCGGCGAACGCAACCTGTCGGTCTGGCTCACGATCTCGCCGTTCGGCCTGAGTGGTCCTCGAACTGCACGTCGAGGAGGTGAGCTGATCGCGCAGGCGGCGGGTGGTCTCCTTTCGACCATCGAACCCGTCGGTGGCGGGCGCCCGACGTCGCCGCCAGGGTTCGTCGCATTGCGCGCCGTCGGCCATGTTGCCGCGTTGGCGGCACTCCACGGGATCGACCGGTTCCGTGGCGACGGCTGCCCAACGCACGTCGATGTGTCTGCACAAGAAGCGGTGGTCTTCACGGGCGCGCTCCCGGAGTGCGCACACCTCTTGTTCCGGTGTCCCGGGCGCGCCGGGAGCGGACGGTACGTCGCGCCGTCGGGTCTCTTCCCATGTCGCGACGGACTGGTGCGCATTGCCGCCATCGAGGACCACCAGTGGAAGGGCATGGTCGCATGCCTCGGCACTCCCACCTGGACCGAGGGCCTCGAGACCCGCCCGGCCCGAGCCGAGCACGCCGCGATGATCACCGAGCGGGTTGGCGAATGGAGCGCGCAGCAACGCAAGGCCGAATGCGCGGATCTCCTCCAGCGCAACGGTGTGCCGTCGACGCCGGTGAACGGTCCTGACGAACTGCTGACTTCGACGCAGTTCCAGAGCCGCGGGTTCCTGGTGCAAACCGACGTCGACGGCGTGCGCGCGACGGTTCCCGGAGCGCCGTGGGTCGTGACGACGGTGGACCCCGCCCGTCGGGTGGGGCCGGCATCGCAGACTCCCGTGCCGCCACGGCTGGCGGGCCTCCGTGTGACCGAGCTCACGCACGTGCTCGCCGGTCCCATCGTCGGCTCCCTGCTCGGCGCGATGGGCGCCGACGTCGTTCGCCTCGAAGACGAACGTCGCCTCGACATCTACCGTCGAACCGGACCCTTCGCCGAAGGAGTCGCCGGCGTCGAACGAGGTGCCTACTTCGCGGCCGCGAACTTCTCGAAGCGCAGCGTCGTGGCGGGCGCCGAAGAGATGGACGCCGCCGTCGCGCTCCTCCTGGACCGCACCGACGTCGTCATCGAGAACATCGGCCGTTCCCGCCTCGAGCGACTCGGTGTGCTCCCGGAGAAGGTGACGCACGAACACGACGCCCTGTTCCTGCACGTCTCCGGGTTCGGTACCGATGGACCCCTCGCCGAGTACCGCGTCTACGCGAACAACGTGCAGGCGTACGGAGGTCTCGCTCACCTCACCCGGGATGCACAGGGCGAGCCGGCACACCTGGCGACGGTGCTGGCCGACCCGCTCTCTTCGGTCGTGGCGGCAACGGCCGTCGCGGCGTGGGCGCTCGGACCTCAACGGGGTACGGGCGTCGACGTCGACCTGTCGATGGCCGAAGTGGTCGCGAGTCTGCTCGGCGAGTTCGTCGCCGAAGCATCCGCCAGCCGGAGTGTCACGGTGCCACTCGGAAACACGCTCGCACCGTTCTCGCCCCACGGTGTCTTCGCGTCTCGTGACGAGCGTTGGTTCGCGGTGGCGGTGCAGGCGGACGACGAATGGCGTCGCCTCGTCGACGCCCTCGACCACCCACCCGAGTTGACCGAGTCCAGATGGAATCGCGAGCCCGAACGATGGCGCGAACGCGACGTGATCGAGCGATGTCTGGCCGACGTGATCGCTCGATGGGACGCCGACGCGCTCGACGAGGTGCTTGCCGCGGCCGAGGTGCGCGCGGCGGCGGTGCATCGTGCAGTCGACCTCCTCGCCGACGACCATCTCCGCGACCGGGGCTTCTTCCCGGCGTTCGCCCATCCCGACCCGGATCTGCACGATGCCCGCCTCGTCGGCATGCCGTGGCGCCTGGTGGGGGAGGGTCCTCTTGCGCAGGGCGCGCCTCCGCATCTTGGCGACGCCAACGCCGACTTCGACGTGAACGGGATGAGACGGTGACGGCCACGAGACTTGACGATGTTGCCGCCGAGATGTGGGCCGCAACGTGGATCTCGGGACCATGCCCGGTCGAAGGCTTCGGGAATGACGACGGCTACGCCGTGGCGTGGGTCCAGGTGGATGACGGACCGCGACTCCAGGCGCTCGTCGCCGGCGCGAACGCTCCTGCGCCCGGAACGCGCGGCTGGGTGAACCGCCACCTCGTCGGCGACGAATCCATCGACGTCTTCAGCGCGCGGGTTGGAACGTCGGAGTGATGTCAGCATGGGTCATCGGTGCCGGGATGCTGCCGTGCGGCAGGCACTCCGACACGCCGCTCCACGAGCTCGGTGCCGAGGCAGCACGCCTCGCACTCGACGACGCGGGACTTCCGTACGACCAGGTCGGCGAGGTGTTCACGTCGTCGATGCTCGCACCGCCACAGACCGCTCTCCGGGTTGCCCACTCGCTCGGTCGCACGGGAGTCCCCGTGACCGCGATCGAGAGTGCCTCGGCCGGAGGACTGGTGGCATTGCGTCATGCTGCGTGGGCGGTGTGGTCGGGCCGCTGCGAGACCGCGTTGGCCGTCGGGTACGAGAAGTCCACGATGCTCGAGCCGGGTGGTGTCGTCCCCAAGCCTCGAGACGTGTGGGACCTGTTCCCACCGCAGCTCAGCTACGCGATCGACGCGACCCGGTTCCTGTACGAACAGGGACAGGGTCCAGAGCTGTTCGCCGCGGTCGCAGCGAAGTCATGGAACTGCGCGGCGCGCAACGAGCTCGCCGCACGGCGACCCGATCACGAGGTCACGATCGAGGAAGTGCTCGGGGCGAGGATGGTGGCGACGCCGCTCACTCGCATGATGTGTCACGCCTCCGTCGACGGTGCGGCCGCGGTCGTCGTGTCACGGGATGCCGTGCCGGAGGCAGTCGAACTGCTCGCCGTCGAGCAGACCAGCCTCGTGGAAGATGCGAGTTGGCCTCGCGTCGGACCGACCATCGGTCCGCCTTCGCAGACCGCTCGCACCGCGCGGCGGGCATTCGAGATCGCGGGCATCGCGCCGAGTGATGTCGGGATCGTCTCGTTGCACGACATGTGCGCCAGCGAGGAAGTGGTGACGCTGGTGGAGCTCGGGGTCTGCGACGCCGATGAGATCGCCGACCTCGTGTTCAGCGGTGGGCTCTCGGTCAAAGGTCGGTTGCCGACCAACGTCGACGGAGGGTGTCTCGCTCGCGGTCATCCGATGGGTGCGACTGCCTTGGCGCAGACCGTCGACGTCGTCCGGCAGCTCCGGGGCCGTGCGGCGGCGCGACAGGTCGCCGACGTGCACACCGGTGTCGTGCAGACGGTCGGCGGCGGTGGGTCCGCGGCGGTCGCGGTGTTGCGCCGCTCGGACGTGTGATCGTGGGATCAGCTGCTCGGGTCACGCTCGTCACCGGGGCGGGATCCGGCATGGGGCGCGCCCTGTGTGAACGGCTGGCGGCGCGAGGCGAGGCAGTCGTGGCTGTCGACATCGACGGTGCGAAGCTCGCGTGGACCGACGGATGGGCGGCGGTCGTCCCCCACACCGCAGACGTCACCCATGAGGATGACAACGACGCGATGGTCGCGTTCGCGGTCGACCAGTTCGGTGGTCTCGACGCCGCCGCGCTGAACGCCGGGATCGATGTCGTCGGGACGGTCGACCAGCTGCCGATGGAGCGGTTCGATCGCGTGCTCGACGTCAATCTCCGCGGCGTGGTGCTGGGCATCCGATCGGTCATCCCGGCCCTGCGGGCCCGCGCCGGCGGTTCGATCGTGGTGACGTCGTCGATGGGTGGGTTGGTGGGGCAGGTCGGTCGGTCCGCGTACGGCGTCGCGAAGGCCGGCCTCGTGAACCTGGTGAAGACCGTTTCGCTCGAAGTCGGCCACGAGCGGATCAGGATCAACGCGGTGTGCCCGGGACCCATCCGCGACACGGACATGAGCGCGGGGTTCGACGTCCGCCATCCTGACCTGTACCGCGAGTTCGCCAACCGCACTGCACTCAAGCGCTTCGGCAGCGCCGAAGAGGTCGCAGCGGTCATGGACTTCTTGCTGTCGCGCGCCGCGTCCTATGTCACCGGAGCCGCGGTCCCCGTCGACGGCGGAACGACTGCGGGTGCGGCATTGGATCAACCGCTGGGCAACCTCTGAGCGGTCGGCGCCGCGGCACCGAGGTACGCGGCGGTCAGCTGGTGCAGGTCGGCCTCGGCCCGAGGCCCGCACCACACGATCCTGCCGAGCTCCATGTAGGCGATCACGTCCGCGATCTCCAGCGCGTTGCGCGCGTGTTCTTCGACGAGGAGCACGGCACATCCCCGATCCCGCAACTCCTCGATCGCTCGCATCACGACATCGGCGGCGAGTGGCGCGAGGCCGAGAGTCGGTTCGTCGGCGATGAGGACGTGAGGAGGATCGGCGAGGGCGGGGGCGAGGCTCAGCATCTGCTGTTCGCCACCGGAGAGAAGCCCGGCGGTCTGCTTCCGCCGTTCCCGCAGGATGGGGAACCGATCGAAGGCGAGCTCCCGGAGGGCAGGATCCCGGAGGAGCACGGTGAGGTTGTCCTCGACGGTGAGCCCCGGGAAGATGCCCCGTGCCTCCGGCACGAGTTGCACCCCGAGCTTGCGGGCGCGGTCGAAGGGCATCATCTTCGTGATGTCGTCGCCGTCGACGACCACCTTCCCGGTCTGGGCGTCCACGAGCCCGCTGGCAACCGCACAGAACGTCGACTTCCCGGCTCCGTTGGCTCCCAAGAGCGCAACGATCGTGCCGGGCGCGATCCCGAGCGTCACACCGTGGAGCACTTCGACGTCTCCGTAACCTGCGACCACACGCTCGAGGGACAGCGCCGCGCCATCGAGGGTCGCCGCGCCGGTGGGGTCCGCGGGCCCAGGTCGGCCGCTCGTGTGCTGCTGTTCGTGTTCGGGGACCTCGCCTCCGTGCACCTCGGCCTCGATGCGCTCGATGGCTGCTTCGCGCTCCTTCTTTCGGCGCTTGGCGAGGCGTTGTTGGCCGGAGAGCGCCAAGATCCCGTCGGGTTCCTGGGCGAGGTTGATCGCTCCGAGGCCGGACAGGATCGCCACGAAGTAGATGGAGTTCATGAGGTCGGTGACCGAGCCCTGCGGGAGGATGTCGGTCGCGAGCCAGTGGAAGATCGCGGGCGAGCACGCCAGCGCGAAGCCGGCGAGCAGCGCGCCGCCGGGTCGACGGATCCCGAAGGTGACGGCAAGGGACAGCCAGAAGAGCGTGACGTAGGGGCCGGCGCTCTTGTCGGTGAAGATGAACGTCTGCATGCCGAGGAACGCTCCGGCGAAGCCGGCGAGCGCGCCCGAGAACGCGAAGAGCAGGATCTTCGATCGTCCCGAGCGGATGCCGGTCGCCTCCGCGGCGACTTCCGAGCTGCGAACCGCGTACGTCGCCCGACCGGACGGCGAGCGCATGAGTGAGTGGATCAGGAGCGTGGCGACGCCGAAGATCACCAACATCACCAGGATCTGGTCTTCGACGCGCGCGAGGTCGATGATCGGTTGGGGACCCTTCACGAGCAGGTCGTTGATCCAGTTCAAGCCCGGGATGTCGATGGTGGGGGTGCGGATGGCCCAGCCGCTCGAGTCGTTGTTGAATCCGTTCTGGCTGAAGATCAACACGTCCGCGGAGAACGCGAGCGCGAGCGTGCCGATCGCGAGGCTCGCTCCGCTCAGGCGCCGCACCGGGATTGCGACCAACGCGCCCGTGGCCGCGGCGACGATCGCGCCGAGGAGCGCGGCGAGCAGGAAGTTGAGTTGGCCGTGGGTGGCCACCAACGGCAGGTCGAAGCCCCAGTCGTAATTCAGGGCCCAGCCCGCGGTCAGTCCACCGGCGGTGACGAAGGTCGCCTGCGCGAGGCTCACCATGCCGCCCATGCCGGTGATGACCACGAACGACAGAAAGATCAGCCCCATGGTCAAGCCGAGGACGATGAGTCCCTGCTCGTAGGAGTCGGCCTGCAGTGCGGGAACGTTGATCCAGTCGAGTGAGAACGCCACGAGGCAGATCGTCGCGATCACCCATGGCAGCCGGCGCCGCCACGGCGGGAGCCCGGTGCGGTGGTCGGGGCGGGGAACGTCGTCGGCGACCGACCCGGCCTGCCGGTCGCGCTTGCGCGACGAGACCCAGAAGAGCAACAAGAGCAGGGTGATGACGTACGGCACGGACGAGCGGAGACCGCTGAGGTTGGCCAGGAAGTCGGGAAGCACCTCGGTGCTGTAACCGGCGACGAGGTTGGCGACGATGCCGAGGAGGAGCCCGCCGACGAGGGCGATCGGGATCGAGCGGAGCCGCGCCAGCGCGACGGCGGCCAGCGACCCGAGCACGATGAAGGTGATCGTCGTCTCGTCGAGTGAAAACAGCGGAGCGATCAGCACGCCACCGAGTCCGGCGAGGATCATCGTGAGGATCCACGCGACCGCGGAGCTGCGTGCGGCATTGACGCCACGGAGCTGGGCCAACTGCTCGCGGTCGACGACGGCGCGCATCTCGAGGCCGATGCGGGTGCGCCGGAGCACGAACCAGAGGAGGATCGCGGCGACGACTGCGCAGATCAGCACCGCGAGCTGGTCGGTGTTCAACGCGATGTGGTCGCTGATCCTGATGGTCTTCGCCGGCGATGGGCCGATCCCGGGGGGTTGGACGTTGCCCTGGTCTGCCTTGTTCGTGGGCAATCCGAGATCGAAGAGCCCGTTGCCCACCGCCTCGACGAGCCAGTTCGTGAGACTCGGCAGTGCCACCAGGAGACCGATCGTGCCGACGATCCGCGCGTAGACGGGAGCGTGTGCAAGTCGACGGAGCAGGATCCGGTCGAGGAACAACCCGAGCAGGGGAGCGAAGACGAACACCGAGATGATGAGCGAGGGCACGATCGGGATTCCCTGGCCGACGTGCAGTTGGTAATAGAGGTACGCGACGGTGAACGCGACCGCGCCGTGCGCGAAGTTGAAGATGCCCGACGTCTGGTAGGTGAGGACGAGCCCTGCCGCCATGATGGCGTAGATCGAGCCGGTGACCGCGCCTGAGATGACGATGTCGATCAGCTTGTTCATGCGTCCTCTGCGTGCTCGAACCGCTGTCGACCGCGACAGCCGGTGCCTTCGCGTTCCGTGGTCATGGCCCCCCAGCGCATCGACGCAGGTGTTCGCAATCATGTCGCGACGAGGCGCAACATGTCAACAAACAATGCTCAATTGTACAGCCACCGTGGGCTCACGGGTCAGCGATTCCGGAGCCAGTCCGCCACCGCGTCCCGGTGGCCGCCACGCCCACCGAGCAGCGCGGCAAGGACGGCGGCGCGGCGAAGGAACACGTGCGCGACGTGCTCCCACGTGTACCCGATGCCCCCGAAGACCTGGATCACGCCCTCCGGCACCGACCTCAAGGAATCCACGGCCCAGAAGGCCGCCAAGGACGTCAGCGCCGCGGCATCCGCCGCTTCTGACTCCACTGCGACCGCGGCACGCGCGACGAGTGCGCGGCTGACCTCGATGGCCGCCCGCTGGTCCACGAGTCGGTGCTTGATCGCCTGGAACGAACCGATCGGGCGATCAAACGCCACGCGGTGCTTCGCGTAGTCGACGCCGAGGGCATTGGCGCCGGCCGCAACGCCCGTCAGCTCGGCGGCCCATCCGAGGGTGAGCCGCTGCATCGTTGCCGCCCATCGGTCGACGGCTTCGTCGCCGAAGGCAATGACCTCGTCGTCGGAGGCCGTCACGTCATGGAGCTCGAGCGAGACGCTCGGCATCGCGTCGAGCGGGCGGAGCTCGGAGCGCTCGACGCCGATGGACTCGGTGGCGATCTGGAGGAGCGTCGCCGTGCCGTCTGGTCGCCGGGCGTGCACCAGCATTCGTTCGGCGACGTCGCCGTAGGGCACGAACCCATGTGACCCGGACACCACGACCTTGGCGCCTGCTTCGAGCGTCGCGGGTGTCGGCGACGGGACGGGGACGATCCCGACGGTTCCTTCCGTCTGGGGTCGTCCGGTGCACCAGTTCCCGACGGCGACGGGCACAAAGGGGATCGGCGCCGTCGACGCGCCGATGGACTCCGCGATCACGCAGAGGTCCGGCACGGTCCCCCCACCGTCTTCGGCCTCGAGCAGGATGTCGGCCCATCCGAGTCCGGCAACGGTGTGCCAGAGACCGACAGCCCAGGTCGGCGCCTCCGCGTCGAGCAGGTCGCGCGAGCGGTCCGCGGACCACTCCCGCGCGAGGACGTCGTCGGCCATGGTTCGCACCGCGGTGAGATGCTCGGCCGCGTCGGCAAGCGCGAGGAGAGAAGCCGAGTCAGCGGTCACGGGGAAGTCCGAGGAGCTTTTCGCCGATCACGTTGCGCTGGATCTCGGAGGTGCCTGCGCCGAGTGTTGCGGCCCGCATCAGCAGGTAGCTCTTGGCGACGTTGCCTCCCTTGGCGGCTCCGTCGGAACCCCGTTGCAGCGTGCCGCTGACGCCTGCCATCTCCAGCCCGAAGTTGGCCATCGCCTGGTCCACCTCGGACGTCAGCAGCTTCGCGACCGAGGCTTCGGGTCCCGGAGCCGTGCCGCGAACGCCGGCGGCGGTTGCCTGCGCTGATATCTGGCGCAACGCCTCGACTTGCGCGGCGAATCGCACGAGGTGGTCGAGCGTCCACGGGTCGTCCATCGGGCAACTCCCGTCGGCTGCCGGGTCGGTTGCCGGCTCGGTTGCCATGGCGAGGAGGATCGCGAGTCGTCGTTCGATCCGGTGCGTCCGACTCTGGCCGACGCGTTCGTATCCGAGCGTCGAGTTCGCGACCCGCCATCCCGCATCCACCGGACCGACGACGTTGGCGAGTGGCACACGGACGTCGGTGAAGAACACCTCGTTGAACTCGGCGGTTCCGGTGATCTGGCGGATGGGGCGGATCTCGATGCCCGGTGTGCGGAGGTCGACGAGGAGGAAGCTGATGCCTTCGTGCTTGGGCGCGTCCGGATTCGTGCGGGCGAGGATGTAGATCCAGTCCGCGTACTGCGCCTTCGACGTCCAGATCTTCTGCCCGTTCACGAGGAAGTGGTCGTCGACGAGCTCCGCGCGGGTGCGCAGCGATGCGAGGTCACTCCCGGCGTCCGGCTCGCTGAACCCCTGGCACCAGACGTCAGCAGCGTTCAGGATCCGAGGGAGGTAATGCGCACGTTGCGTGTCGTCGCCCCACTGGATGATGGTCGGACCGAGCTGGTTGACGGCGCTGCGGTTGATCGCATCCGGTGCGCGGTGGCGAGCAAGCTCCGCATTGAACACCAGCTGTTGCACGACCGTCGCGCCTCTCCCTCCGTGGACGACCGGCCAGCTCACCGCCGCGAGTCCCGCCGCATGGAGACGCCTCTGCCACTCGCGCAGCAACGCGACACGCTTGGCTTCGGATCGCTCCCGACTCGCGCTGACCAGCTCCGATGTCAGCTCGGTCTCGAGGAACGCGAGCACCTCGTTCCGAAACTCGCGGTCTTCCGGCGCGAGAGGAACGCCGAAGTCGTCGACGTCGCGACGGGACCCACCGGCGCGAGATCCGACCGTCACGTTCCTTCCGACGACGTGCTCGTGCTTTCGAGCGCCACGTCGGAAGGGTCGGGAGCCATGGCGGTACTGTATGACATCTCATGTACAGAAGTACAGTGCGGTGGCGCCAAGCGAATGCTGCGGAGGAATGCTCGTGGCCGACCAGGACGAGTTCGAGATCGACGAAGACTGGGTGCTCTACGACGTCGTCGCGCCACACATCGCTCGCATCACGATCAACCGGCCCGAACGTCGGAATGCGATCCTCTCGCCGGACATGCACGGGTTGTTCGAGGATCGCCTGCGCCGAGCCGAGAACGACGACGACATCAAGGTCGTCCTCCTCACGGGCGCCGGATCCGACTTCTGCGCCGGCGACGACGTGCGTCGCCTCCCCGTCGAGCGAGCCGGCCTCGAGAGGGGCTCGAAACTGCCCCAGACCGCCAGGATCGCCAACGCCCGGCGTCTCCACCGCCACCTGACCAACTGGCTGGAGTTTCCCAAGACCGTGATCGCCGTCTGCCAGGGCACGACGCTCGGGGCCGGCTTCAACCTCGTGCTCGCTGCGGACCTCGTCATCACGGCAGAAGGAGCCACCTTCGGCCGCCCGCAGGCGCGGATCGGCTTCGCCGGCTTCAGCACCGCGATGCCGCTCGTCCTGTTGAAGCTGGGTCCGAACCGCGGGTACGAAGCGATGATCACCGGTCGACGCATCACGGCCGAAGAGATGCGGGACTGGGGCGTCGTCTCATCGATCGTTCCGGCCGCCGACCTCGAAGCAGAAGCGATGCGCTACGCGCAGGCGATCGCTCACCATTCCGCCGACGGGCTGATGATCGGGAAGCAGGCGCTCATCACCTTCTGGCACGGCGTCGGCATGGCCGAGTTCGGCGACTGGGTGCAGATGGCGCACCCGCTGTTCACGAACCTCGTCTGGCGCGATGACGAGTTCAACTTCTTCAAGGAACGGGGCGAGCGTGGCGCCAAGGGCGCGCTCACCGAGTTGCAGCGCCGCTATGCGGAGTGGGGCTTCGAGTAGCGGCGGCGCCGCGACCTCATCTGTGATACACAACAGAACACATAGTGTTCTACTGATTCAACGAGGGAGCACTGCGACATGGGGTTACTCACAGGACGCACCGCGGTCGTCACCGGGGCCGGACGTGGGATCGGTGCAGCCGTGGCCGTCGGCCTGGCGGCAGAGGGGGCATCGGTCCTCGTGTCCGACGCCGGGGTCGGAGTCGACGGGACCGGCTGCGACGCCGGACCGGCCGAAGCAACCGCAGCGCTCATCACTGCAGCAGGCGGCATCGGAGTCGCCGACGCGACCGACGTCACCGACTTCGACGCGTGCGGTCGCTTGATCGAACGCGCAGTCGGAGAGTTCGGACGGCTCGACATCCTTGCGAACGTCGCCGGGATCCTGCGCGACAGCATGATCTTCAAGATGCACGAGAGCGACTGGGACGCCGTCATCGACGTGCACCTCAAGGGCACGTTCAACACGACGCGACATGCGTCGCAGTGGTGGCGCGAGCACCGGGGCGGTCAGTACCGCTTGATCAACTTCACCTCGTTGTCCGGGTTGCAGGGCGCGCCGAGTCAGCCGAACTACGCCGCCGCGAAGCTCGGCATCGTCGGCCTCACCTACTCGTGCGCCAACAGCCTCCGCAACTATGGAGTCACTGCCAACGCGGTCGCTCCCGTCGCGGGGACGCGCATGACCCAGGGCATCGGAAGTGGACGCGCGAGTCTCGACTACTCGGCCGAAAACCCGCGGCTTGCGCCTGAGAACGTCGTACCGCCGGTGCTCTACCTCGCGTCGGAGCGTTCAGAGTGGCTGAATCGGCGGATCATCTTCGCCGGCAACGGGCGCATCTCCCTGTTCTCGAATCCGGTCGTCGAGCGGGAGATCGTCTCCGAGTCCGGCACGTGGGACAACGAGACGGCGTTCGCCGAGATGGAGGAGTCGTTCAAGAGCGCGATCCTGTGGCCGAACTTCTTCGACAAGCCCCGCGACTGACGCCATGGGTGCGTTGGACCACATCCGCATCTGCGACTTCGGCGGACAGCTCGCCGGAGCCGGTGCGACGAAACTGCTCGCCGCGTTCGGCGCCGAAGTGATCCGCGTCGAGGATCCGACCACGCAGGGACGCTGGGACATGATGCGCGTGGTCGGGCCGTACGTCGACGAACGTCGCGGTGTCGATCTCGGCGGCGGCTTCAACAACCACAACGTCAACAAACTCGGCGTCACGATCAACCTCCGCGCGCCGGAGGGTCCTGCCCTGCTGGAGAAGCTGCTCGCGGTGTGCGACGTCGTGACCGAGAACTTCGCCGCCGGAGTCCTCGACCGTCTCGGATTCGGCTACGAGGCACTCGCCGCCATCAAGCCCGACATCATCTACGTCTCGAATTGCGGATTTGGCCACACCGGTCCCCACAGATCCTTCAAGACCTGGGGGCCCGTCGTGCAGGCGGTCAGCGGACTGACGTTCAACAACGGACTTCCCGACGAGGAACCCGCGGGCTGGGGCTTCTCGTACATGGACCACGGCGCCGCGGGGTTCATGGCGATCGCCATCCTCGCCGCGCTGCATCACCGCGAGGTCACGGGCGAGGGACAGTGGGTCGACCTCGCGAGCACCACCGCGGGCATCACGATGCAACGCACCGCCGTCCTCGACTGGACCGTCAATGGCCGGCCGTCGCGACGCCCCGGGCAACCCAACGGCAACCACGCCGACTTCGACGCGATGGCACCTCACAACATCTACGCCGCGCTCGGCGACGACCGATGGGTCGCGCTCGCTTGTCGTGACGACGACGACTGGCGGGCGCTCTGCGACCTCGTCGACGACGACGATGCGCGTGCCGGCCGATTCTCGGGCCTCGCGGGCCGACTCGAACACCAGGACCAGCTCGACGAAATCATCGGGCGCTGGGTCGGCGGGCGTGAAGCCGGCGCCGCCGCGAGCGAGCTCGTCGCTGCGGGCGTTCCTGCCAGCGTCGTGAAGAGCCCTCGCGAACGGATCGACGAAGATCCCGACCTCGACGCCTGGGGGCTCTTCCCGAGCGTCGACCATCCGTTGATGGGTGAGGTGCGAGTCGAGGGGGTTCCGCTCCACTTCTCGGAGACGGACTGGTCCATCGACAAGGCCGCGCCGCTCCTCGGTGAGGACAACGACCGGATCTTCCGCGAGCTCCTGGATCTCGACGGCGCCGAGCTCGAACGCCTGCGATCCGAAGGGGTCGTATGAGCTCCCTCTCCGGCCTCCGCGTGCTCCAACTCGTCGACGAGCGCACCGTGGACGCCGGACGCATCCTCGCCGAGCTCGGAGCCGAGGTCGTTGTCGTCGAACCCGCCGGTGGTTCGCCGCTTCGCGACGAACCACCGTTCGTCTCCGATGAGCCAGGGCCTGAACGCAGTCTTCGCTGGTGGGCCGGAGCGGCTGGGGCCCGCAGCATCGAGCTCGACCTCGAGGGCGACGGGCTCGCCCTGTTCGACGCGCTCCTCGACGCCAGCGACCTCGTGCTCGAGGGTCGCGGGCACGCGCTCGACGCGGTCGACGCCGGCTGGGACGCCCGCGGACGAACGCGGCCGTCGCTCATCTGGGTGTCGATCACGCCGTTCGGACGCAACAGCGTCCGTGCCGACGATCCTGCCACCGACCTCACGCTGCTCGCGGGCGGCGGACCCGTCTGGAACTGTGGCTACGACGACCACTCGATTCCGCCCATGCGCGGCAAAGGCAACCAGGCCTACAACATCGGTGCGATGTATGCGGTCATCGGAGCGCTGACCGCACTTGCGCACCGAGATCGGACCGGCCGTGGTCAGCTCGTCGACGTCAACATCAACGCCGCGTGCAACGTCACCGCAGAGCACGTCACGTACAACTGGCTGGTCGTCCAGAGTGTGATGAGCCGCCAGACCGGCCGACATGCCAGCTCCGCACCCACCGCCCCCGTGCAGGTCCGCTGTGCGGACGGCCGTTATGCAACCACGGGTGTCCTGCCGAGATCTCCTGCGGAGTTCGGGCGGTTGCGGGCATGGCTCGACGAGCTCGGGCTGCTCGACCGTCTCCCCGAGGCCGTCTTCCTGGATCTGGCGGCACGGCGCACGGAGACGGTCGAGATGGTCGATGTCGCCAGTGATCCGGAAGTTGCCGCCATTCTGGCTGCCGCGAGAGACGCAATGACCCTCATCGCCTCCGAACTCCCCGCCTACGACTTCTACGTCGCCAGTCAGCAGCACGGGTTCCCCTGCGGCGCGGTCGTCTCACCCGACGAAGCGTTCGAGGATCCGCAGTTCGCCGCCCGTGGATTCGTTCACGAGGTCGATCATCCGGAACTGGAGCGGCCGTACCGCGCACCGGGCGTGGCGTACGTCTTCAGTGCGAGTCCGTGCCCGGCACCCGAGCGTGCTCCGCTCCTGGATGAACACCGCGACGAGTTGCTCGGTTCGATGCTCACGCGAGAGGACGAACGTTGGATCCGTCGCCAGCGATGAATGCGGACGACAACCGCTTCACGCACGTGGGGTTGTGTGTCTCAGACCTCGACCGTTCGGTCACGTACTACTGCGACGTGCTCGGCTTCACCGAGGTCGCGCGCCGCTTGAACGTCACCGATGACGGCTCGGCCCGCCTCCTCGGACTCTCGTCGCTGGACGTGGAGCTGGTCTACCTGCAGCGAGATGGAATCCGCATCGAACTGCTCTGGTACCGCGTGCCGGGCCACGACGGAGACGGGTCGCCGCGGCAGATGAATCTCCTCGGCCCCACCCACCTCGCGTTCCGCGTCGGCGACTTCGACGAGCTCTGCCAGAAGATCGAAGCCGCAGGTGGTTCGGTGCTGCCACAGACGATGACGACGTTCGGCTATGGCAACCGCGGCGTCATGACCCTCGATCCGGACGGCATCCGCGTCGAGCTCATCGAACGTCCGCAGTCGTGACTGCAGGACCGCAGCGCATGACGCTCGACGACGGGTCGTACCGGCCCGTACCCGCGATCAACGACCGCGACGCTCCGTATTGGACAGGAGGCGAACGCGGTCAACTCATGTTGCAGCGGTGTCGCAGTTGCGACCACGTCATCCACCCACCGGTCCTGCTGTGCCCCTGGGACCGTTCGCCAGACCTCGAATGGGAGGCGATGAGCGGGCGGGCCACGGTCGAGTCGTTCACCGAGAACCTGCACCCGTTCCTGCCCGGCTTCCCCGTACCGTCCGTCATCGCCCTCGTCGATGTCGAGGAGGATCCCACCGCGCGCATCCTGACCAACCTGATCGAGGTCGACGCCGCCGACGTGGCCATCGGCATGGCTGTCGAGGTCGTGTTCCAGCGACTCGAGTCCGACGACGGTCCCGACGTGTACCTCCCGCTGTTCCGGCCGCGTGGTCCCGTGACCGCCACTCACGGGGGAGACTGACGTGGTCGATCGCTTCGAACCCAAGGTGATCGTCAGCGGCATCGGCCAGTCACAGGTCGCACGCCGCATCGGTCGCGACCCGCTGCTGCTGACCGCCGATGCCTGCCTCGCCGCCATCGCCGATGCCGGGCTCGAGCCCGGCGCCATCGACGGCCTCAGCACCTACCCCGGTTCCAGCCAACCCGGCCCCGGCTTCAGCGGAGGCTCGATCCGCGAGGTGCACGACCTCCTCGGCCTGCATCCGAGATGGGTGTCGGGCGGGATCGAGCTCCCCGGCCAAGCGGGCGCAATCGTCAACGCCATGCTGGCCGTCGCCGGTGGAATCGCCGACCACGTGCTCTGCTGGCGCAGCATCTGGGAGGGCACTGCGCAAGGCAGCGGCGGCCGCAAAGGGTACGGCGCGGGCGCCAAGCGGGTCGACGGAGTTGCCGCATGGGAGCTGCCGTACGGCGTGACTGCACCGTCACTCGCGGCGATGCACATCCGCGCTCGGATGGACCGCTACGGCCTGACGCGCGAGCAGTTGGGCGCGGTGCCGATCGTGACGCGCGCGAACGCGGGCCTCAATCCGAACGCCGTGTACCGCGATCCGTTGACCCTCGAGGACTACCTCAACGCGCGCATGATCTCCTCGCCGTTGTGCCTCTTCGACTGCGACGTCCCGTGCGACGGCGCAACCGCATTCGTCATCTCGCGCGCGGAGCACGCCACGTCTCTTGACCATGCCGCGATCGGGGTCGAGGGCGTGAGCTGCGCACACGACGATCGATTCATCTGGCAATACGGCCAGGACATCACCCGCATCAGTTCGCGGTGGGCGAGCGACGTCTGGGAACACACGACGCTCACGCCCGCCGATGTCGACGTCGCACAGCTCTATGACGGCTTCAGCATCATCACCCACTGTTGGCTCGAGGACTTCGGGTTCTGCGAAGTCGGCGAAGCCGGAGCGTTCGTCGAGGGCGGCACGCGGGTGGCCCGCGACGGGCAACTCCCGGTCAACACCGGCGGTGGGCAGTTGTCGGGAGGTCGTCTCCACGGGTTCGGCTTCCTCCACGAGGCATGTCTCCAGTTGCGCGGTGAGGGAGGCGACCGCCAGGTCGCCGGCGACCCTGAGGTTGCTGCGGTCGGCGTCGGAGCAGGGAACAGTGGCACGACCGCGATGCTCGTCACGCGCGGCATTCGATGAACACGAGAGAGGACAAGACCATGAAGGTCGATTTCTCCGGTAGGACCGCGGTGGTCACGGGCGCGGCGAGCGGTCTCGGCCGATGTGTCGCCGAGCTCCTCGCGGACAGCGGAGCGCGGGTGATCGGTTTCGACGTCTCGCCCGTCGACGCCGCCGGCATCGACGGTCGCCGGGTCGACATCGGGGATCCCGACTCGATCGATGACGCGATCCGCAATCTCGACGGGCCCGTCGATGTGCTGTGCAACATCGCGGGTCTGCCCCAGACCAAGCCTGCGCTCGACGTACTCCGAGTGAACTTCCTGGGCCTTCGCCATCTCACGGAATCGCTCGCGCCACTCATGGCTGCGGGCGGCTCCGTCACCAGCGTCTCCTCGAACGCGGGGAACGGTTGGCCGACGCGCCAGCCGCCGCTCGAGGCCGTGCTCGCGACCGGCGACTTCGCCTCTGGTCTCGAGCAACTGGAAGGGGTCGTCGGGGATGCCGGCGATTCGTACATCTTCTCGAAGGAACTCGTGCAGCTGTACACCCTGCGTCGCTCGCACACGCTCTTCCGAGAGCGCGGCGTCCGAATGAACAGCGTGTCGCCGGGGGAGATGGAGACGCCGATGATGGCGGAGTTCCGCAAGGCGACGAGTGACAAGGTGATCGATGCGGTCGCGCAATCCGCGGCACTCGGACGTGCCGCGTCACCCGAAGAGGTCGCGCCGTCAGTCGTGTTCCTGGCGAGCGACCTTGCCGGCTTCTGTTGCGGGGCCATCTTCGATGTCGACGGTGGTTACACCGCGGCGCAGTTGACCGACCAGATCGATTTCTCGCGGTTCGCATGATCCCCCGCGCGTCACGCGCGGGGGAGACCCAAGACCCTCTGCGCGACGATGTTGCGCTGGATCTGTTGGGTCCCGCCGAAGATCGACTGCGCCCGCGACCACACGTAGACGTCCCACTCGAGACCTTCCTGGATGAGCGGACCCGAGCCTCGGAGGTCCATCACGGCGCGGCCGATCGTCTGGTCGGCGCGGGTCATCAGGAGCTTGTCGATCGATCCTTCGGCCCCGGGAAGCGCACCGTGCACGCGGTCGCTCAATGAACGTTGCACCTTCACCTGGAGCGCGCGGAGCTCGGCGTACGCCTCGCCGAGACGGGCGCGGGTGGCGTGGGTGTCGGCGATGACTCCCGACCTCACCTCGTCTTCGAGGGTCCGGAGGTGGAGCGACAACCGGGCGATCCAATTCACGTCACTCGGGCCGCGTTCATAGGCGAGGAGCTGATTGGCGATCGACCAACCCTGCCCGCGTTCGCCGAGCAGGTTCGTCGCCGAGACCTCGACGTCGTCGAAGGTGACCTCGGCGAACTCGCGGTTGCGTGACGCGTTCACGATGGGACGGGCCTCGATTCCCACGGTGTCCATCGGCACGAGCAGCACGGAGATCCCGCGGTGCTTCGGTGCGTCGGGTTCGGTGCGACACAGGAGGAAGCACCAGTCGGCCGCGGCGGCGAAGCTGGTCCAGATCTTTCGGCCGTTGACCCGGAACGTTCCGCCGTCGGGACCCGGGACGAGGTCGGCCCGTGTCGTGAGCCCGGCGAGATCGGAGCCGGCGTCGGGCTCGCTGAATCCCTGGCACCAGCGCACCTTCCCCGAGAGCAGGCCGGGGAGGAGGTCGCGCCGCTGGTCCTCGGTGCCGAACAGCCGGATGGCGTTGCTCAAGTGCCCGACACCCTCGATGGGGGGCGCGCCGGCGCGGCCGAGCTCGTCGTTGAGGATCGCCTCGTACATGGGTGATCGTCCGTGACCGCCGTATTCCACCGGGAACGACAGTGCGACGTAGCCGGCGTCGTACATGACCGAGTGCCACGCGTTCTGCGCGTCGGCGCGTGCCGAGGGATCGTCCGGGATCTCTGCATCGGGCACGTGCTCGTGCAGCCAGCGGCGCAGGTCGGTGCGGAACTCGGCTTCCTCGGGGCTGTCGTCGAAGTCCACGGTCACACCAGCTCCGGGTTCGCGAGCCGCAGGCGCGCGACTTCGTCGTACTGCACCGTCTCGTCGCCCCAGATCTGGCGATCGAACAATGTTCGGCGAAGGCGCAGATGTGACATCTGTTCCCACGTGATGGCGATGCCGCCGAACAGCTGCACCGTGACCTCGACCACCGCGAGCCCCGCCTTCGAGGTGTAGCCCTTCGCGGTTCTCGCGGCCAGGAGCGCCGTTGCCGGATCGCGATGGTCGATCGCCCATGCGGCGTACCAGCAGCAGCTCCGAGCGCCTTCGAGCAGCACGAGCGCGTCGGCCGCCAGGTGTTGCACCGCTTGGAACGTCCCGACCGGTACGCCGAACTGTCGCCGCTCCGCGACGTAGCCGACCACATCGTCCAGCGCGCCGCGCATGATGCCGACGAGGTCGGCTGCGACCATCGTCAACCCCAGCGCCATGACCATCGCCCAGCGCCCGGGCGCGATCGACGTTCCGAGATCACCGATCTCAACCGCAGCAGCTCCTGCGTCGACGGCGACCAGGGTCCGGGTGAGGTCGAGTCCGTCGAGTGGCGCATCCGGCAGCGCGACTGCGACGAGACGCCGCTCGCGTCCGGAGCGGTCGACCGCGAGCCCATGGGTGGCGCCGGCAGCGTCGAACGCCACCAGGTCGTCACCGAGTTCGCCGAGGCCGGCGCAGTCACGGCGCAGCATCGGTGCGAGCCGCACATCGCCCGCGACCACGCGGTCCAGGAGCTCGGTTGCTCCCGCGGCGGTCAGCAGCTCGGGCACGACCAGGGCTTGGCCGACGACGGGCGCGGTCGACAGGGTGCGACCGAACTCCTCGACGACGAGCGCAGCTTCGACCCCGCTGGCGTCGATCCCCGAGTGCTCGGGTGATCGAAGCGCGGGCACGCCGAGTTCGACCAGTGGGAGCCACGGAGCCTTCGCCCCCGTTTCCACTGCGTCCGCGCCGGGAGTCGCCAGGTCGTCGGCGAGGCGGGAGGCGGTCTCGCGCAGCAGCTCCTGATCGTCGGTCAGCGTCACGTCCATGAGTGGGCAACGATACAAGAAACGTTCGACTGTGCGACAGCGGAGAAATACACTGCAGCCTGCATGGCTGACACCTTGAGCTACACGCCGTATTCGCGGGCGATCTTCGAGGATCCCTATCCCGTGTACCGGCGATTGCGGGACGAAGCACCGGTGTACCGGGATCCCGACGGTCGCTGGTGGGTCATCTCGCGCTTCGACGATGTCTTCGAGGCACTGCGCGACTGGCAGACGTTCACGTCGGATCGTGGCCCGGCACCCGAGAACCCCGATCGCGGCGGCGAGAAGTATTCGATCGTGTCGATGGACCCACCCCGACACGACGTGGTCCGAGGGATGCTCAATCGACTCTTCACGCCGAGAGCGGTCGAGGCGATGGACGACGCGTTGCGCACGATCGTGCGCGCGCACATGGATTCGCTCGAGCGCGGCACCACCGTTGAAGCGATGTCCGCGTTCGCCTTCAACATCCCCACCGATGTCATCGGAGACCTCCTCGGTGTACCGGCAGCAGATCGCGGCAAGCTCCGCGAGTGGTGGGAGCTCTTCCTCTCCCGCGACGACCAGACGGTTGCGCTCCCGCGCCGGGCGATCGACGCGAGCCGCGAGATCAGTGCCTACATCGGCGCCCTGATCGAAGAGCGGCGAACGGCACCGGGTGACGATCTCATCAGCCGTGTCCTCGCCGCGCAGTACGACGACCCCGCGTTGGGTGCGGTGTCGCTCTCACCGAACGAGGTGCTGATGTTCTGCAACCTCCTCTCGGCGGCCGGCTCGGAGACGACCCAGAAGTTGCTGTCGAACTCGTTGGTCGCACTCGACCAGCACCGTGAGCAATGGGATCTGTTGTGCGCGCAGCCCGCGCTGATCCCCCAAGCTGTCGACGAAGCACTCCGGTACGACTCGCCCACCCACTGGGTGGCCCGGAGCACCACACGCGACGTCGAAGTCGCGGGCACGATCGTCCCCGAAGGAGATTGGGTGCTGTTGCTCCTCGGGAGCGCGAACCGCGACGAACGCCAGTACGAGGACCCCGACGACTTCATCGTCGAGCGGGCCCGTCGGCAGACCGTGTTCTTCGGGTGGGGTCGCCACGTGTGCCTCGGGCAGTGGCTGGCGCGCCGCGAGGCGGCCATGGTCCTCGAGGAGGTGACACGGCGCTTCCCCGGCTACAGCATCGGGGAGTGCGAACGGAAGCTGACTGCGACCGTGCGTGGCTACACGAGCGTCGAGATGACCTTGC
Organism: Acidimicrobiia bacterium; assembly: GCA_036502765.1. Taxonomy (GTDB): domain Bacteria; phylum Actinomycetota; class Acidimicrobiia; order IMCC26256; family DASPTH01; genus DASUAS01. The sequence continues at coordinate 99,681 of DASXXX010000031.1, forward strand.
GCTGATCGATCACGGCTCGAACACGCCGGGGGCGCTCGAGTAGTCGATTGCGGAGAGCTCCGTGAGGCCGCCGTCCGCGTGCATCACGGTGCCGGTCACGAACGCCGAGTCGTCGCTGGCGAGAAACGCGACCACCGGCGCGATCTCCGCGTCGGGATCCGCGCCGCGGCCCATCGGTGAGAGGTCGGCGGTCCGCGTGTAGTTGTCGAGCTCGGTGCCGATCATCCCCTGCTGGACCTCGGTGAGCGCGAACGGGCACATCGCATTGACGCGAACGTTCTGTCGTGCCCACTCGTTCGCCGCGACTCGGGTGATGGCATGGATCGCGCCCTTCGCCGCTGAGTACGGCGCGGTGTACCGAATGCCGGCGAGCGCGGATCCCGACGTGAAGTTGATCACGGATCCGTGCCCGCTGTCGCGGAGGAACGGGAACGCGAGTTGCATGAATCGGAAGCTCGCGCGGGGTCCGGTGGACTCCGACAGCTCCCAGTCCTTCATCGAGACGACCTCGAAGGCCTTCGCGGGTGCGAAGTACTGGGCGGTGTTCACGAGCACCGCGAGGCCACCACTCCATTCCGCCGCGGTCTCCACCGTGCGCTGGATGGCGTCGTCCTTGGCGACGTTCGCCTGGACGAACTGGGCGTTGCCGCCTGCGGCCTCGATCTGGGCGACGCACTCGTTGCCCTTGTCGACGTTGATGTCGGCGACGGTCACGATCGCACCCTCGGCGGCGAGCCGCTTCGAGATCGCCCGACCGAGGCCTTGGCCCCCACCGGACACCAGCGCCCCTCGTCCGCTCAGACGTTCCATGCTGACCTCCGTCGGTACAAATGATCAATGGTTGTTCTATCATGCAGGTACGACCTCGCACCGGGTCGGCGGACGCGAAGCGAGGGTCCCACGAGGACCAGGACGGGACGCCATGGCACCCAACGCAACGATCACCATCGAGAACGACGGGCCCGTACGGATCGTCTCGCTCAATCGCCCGGACCACGCGAACGCGGTCAACAACGCGATGCACAGCAGCTTCGCCCGCATCTGGACGGAGATGCTGGACGACACCGACGCCCGCGCGGTGATGCTCACCGGTACCGGCAACAACTTCAGCGCGGGTGGCGACCTCGTGGAATGGCTCCACAACTACGTGGAGAACCCGGTGACCCGGCGGGCCGGGATGCGCGACGCCCGGCGGATCGTGCGCGACATGATCGACTTCCCGCTCCCGATCGTCGCCGCGGTCAACGGTCCCGCCATCGGCTTCGGGTGCAGCATCGCGGTGCTGTGCGACATCGTGCTCGTCTCGGACCGGGCGTTCTTCGCCGACACCCATGTCGCCAGCGGAATCGTCGCGGGCGATGGCGGTTCGGTCGCCTGGCCGCTCCTCATGAGCCTGCTCAAGGCCAAGGAGTATCTGCTCCTGGGGGACCGGATCCCTGCGCAACTCGCCGTCGATCTCGGGCTCGCGAACCGCGTCGTCCCGCACGACGACGTCAAGACCGAGGCGTTGGCGCTTGCCCACAGACTCGCGGCGCTTCCCGCCCACGCAGTGCAGGACACCAAGCGCGCACTCAACTTGCACGTGCAACGAGCGATCAGCGGCATCCTCGAATACGGACTCTCGGCGGAGAGCGAAGCCTTCACGTCGCCCGAGCACCGCGCCGCGATCGACCGGTTTCTCGAACGCTGATCGACGCCGTCGTTCGCGCCGGCGTTCGCGCCGGCGTCACAGGATCCGCGTCGGACGATCCGTCCAGTAGCGATCGCGGATCAAGCGCTTGTAGAGCTTGCCGTTGTCACCCCGGGGCAACGTCGGTGCGAAGTCGACCGCGCGCGGGCACTTGTGGTGAGCGAGTCGATCCCGACACCACGCGACCAGCTCGGCGGCGAGTGGCGCTCCAGCATCATCCCAGTCGACGGGTTCGACGACCGCCCGCACCTCCTCGCCCATCTCCTCGTGCGGGGTGCCGATGACAGCGACGTCGAGCACCTTCGGATGGGCGACGAGGACGTCCTCGATTTCCCGGGGGAACACGTTCACTCCGCCGGTCACGATCTTGTGGGTCCACCGGTCGGTGAGGAACAGATAGCCGTCGTGGTCGACGAAGCCGACGTCGCCGAGTGTCTGCCAACCCCGAGCGTGGGTGATCGCCGCGGTCTGCGCGGGGTCGCCGCGGTAGACGGCCTTCACCGGATGGTCGAACCAGACCGTGCCCTCGGTCCCGGCCGGGAGCTCGCAGCCGGAGTCGTCGGCGATGTGGATCGTCCCTCGTTGGGCGCGGCCGACCGAGCCTGGATGTTCGAGCCATTCGTCGGAGGTGATGGTGGTTGCGCCGACGCCTTCGGTGCCCGCGTAGTACTCGTCGAGGATCGGCCCCCACCAGGCGATCATCTGCCGCTTGACCTCCACCGGGCACGGCGCGGCACCGTGGAGCACATGCTGCAGGGAGGTCACGTCGTACCGGTCACGAACTGCGCCGGGCAGCTTCAACAGGCGGACGAACATCGTGGGGACGACGTGGGTGAACGTGACGCGGTAGTGCTCGATATACCGGAGCATCTCCTCGGCGTCGAAGCGCTCGGTCAGGACCACGGTGCCGCCGAACCGTTGCACCATGGTCGAGAAGCCGATCGGGGCGGCGTGGTGCAGCGGACCCACCGTGAGGTGGACGGTCGACGGGCTGAAGCCGTACCGCTCCCCGTAGGAGCGCGCGACGTCGTCCAGGGTGCCGGCCGGCGCATCCGGCAACGCCCGCAGCACGCCCTTCGGACGCCCGGAGGTACCGGACGAGAACCACAGCGGAGCACCCTCGCGCTCGTCGGGGAGGCGGGTCGGCGACATCGTCGCGATCGCGTCGTCCAGTGCCCGCCATCCGGGGAGCAGCGGTTCGAGCGAGAGGTCTCCGGTCGACCTGACCGCGAAGCGATGCTCGAGCGCAGGCAGCGCGGCGGCGATTGCATCGCCCAGCGCGAGGAGGCGCGTCGAGCAGATCATGACGGGTGCCGACGCCGAGTCGACGATCTCGACGGCTTCGCCCGAGGTCAACATCGAGTTGACGAACGTGTAGCGCAGTCCGGAACGGAGCACCGCCCACACGATCTCGTACGCGGTGGGGTGGTTCTCGATGAGCAACGCGACGGTGTCGCCGGTTCGCAGTCCCACGTCACGCAAGAGACGAGCGATGCGGGTCGAGCGCTCGTCGAGCCGTCGCCAGGAGATCGCGTCGCCGGTGCGGGCCAGGACCACGGCGGGAGCGAACGGTCGCTCGTCGGCGTAGGTGGCGGGGTAGTAGCGCGGTTCGCTCACTCGTCGGCGTGCCCGAGGACCGCTACGGGCCAGTCGTCGATCGCGACGAGTCGTCCGGTCGACGCCAAGGTGATCACGAGCGCGTGATTCCGAGCATCGAATGCCACGTTCGTCGTCATCGGATCGTCGAGTGGAAGCGCGGCGAGGAGCTCTCCGGCGGGGGAGAAGACACTGATGCCGCCCGTCCCCAGCGTCGCCACGATGATGCGACCGTGGTCGTCGACGCAGCAGCCGTCGGCGCCACCGAAGTTCAGTGGACCACCGCTCGGCACGGTGGCGAGCCCTCGCGCGCCCTCGAGCTCGCCGTCGGCGCCGATGCTGAACTCCCAGACGCGACGGGTGCGCGTCTCCACCACGTAGAGCAGGTCCCCATCCGGTGACAGTGCGACGCCATTGGGCAGCTCGAGGGGAAACAGCACCTCGCGCAGCCGGAAGTCGGGCGTGCCGTAGAGCACGCCGGTGAGACCGCGTTTGCGGCCATGACCCGCGCCGCTGTCGGTCATCCAGAATCCGCCGGTGCGATCGACGCACACGTCGCTGGGCCTTCCGAGCGGAAGCACCGCGCCGTCGCGGGCCACGAACGTGGCGACAGCAGTGTTGACGGTGCCGTCGGCCTCGACGACCTGGAGCCGCGGCTGCTCCGGAATGTCCGACGGGCCCGACGGGAGCGTCAGTTCCACCGAGCCGGGGAGGTCGAACGGCCAACGCCGCGCCGCCCAACTCGAGCCGCCGCTCTGGCACACGAGCATCCGACCATCAGGAAGCCGGGCGAGGCCGTTGGGACCGCCGCCCGTCGTCGCGAACGACGCGCGCGAACCGTCCGGACCGATCCGAGTGATGCAGCCACCAGCCAGCTCGCTGACGAGCACCGAGCCGTCGGCGCACACCACCGGACCCTCAGGGAAGCGCAGGTCGCGGGCGAGCTCGCGCACCCGCGGGGTCACGATCCCGACGGTTCCGGTTCGAACAGCAGGAGGTGACGGCCATCTTCGAGCGGCTCCCACGTGGTCCGGACCCGTTGCCCGACGTGTACGTCGGCGACATCACACCCGACCACGTTGGTCATCAGGCGTGGACCATCGTCGAGATCGACCAACGCCAACGCGTAGGGCACCATTGCTGTGAGCTCAGGTGCCGGTGCGCGGTGGTGGACGCTCACCGCGTAGACCGTGCCGAGCCCCGACACCTCGTCCCAGTGCAGGTCCTCGCTGAGGCATCCGGGGCAGAACGCCCGGGGGTACCAGACGAGCGACGCGCAGGCGTCACACCGTTGGAGGACCAGACGCCGTTCTCGAGTGGCATCCCAGAACGGCTGGGAGATCTCTGACGGATCCGGCACCGTGCGGGATGCCGCGGCTTCGCTCATCGGACCTCCTCCGTCCCGAGCACCACGGTGGACGTCGCCGAGAGCACACCTCCGCAGCCGTGCGCGACCGCGGTCCTGGCCCCCTCGACCTGACGCGCGCCGGACTCTCCCCGCAGCTGTCGTACCGCTTCGACGAGGAGGAACATCCCGAACGCTCCCGGATGGGTGAACGAAAGGCCGCCACCGGACGTCTGTCCGGGGAGTGCACCTCCGGGACCGAGCCGACCGTCGGCGACGAACGGCCCTCCTTCACCCTTGGCGCAGAATCCGAGGTCCTCCAACGCGAGGAGCACGGTGATGGTGAACGAGTCGTACAGCTCGACGACGTCGATGTCGCCCGGGGTGAGCTCGCTCATCGCAAAGGCGCGCGCGCCGGACCGGACGCCGGCGGTCGTGGTGAGGTCCGGCATCTGGCTGATCATGGAGTGCGTGTGGTTGGTCGCCGCTCCGAGCACCCAGATCGGCGCCTTGGCGCGATCTCGTGCGCGCTTGGCGCTGGTCACCACGATCGCACCCGCGCCATCGGTCACGAGGCAGTACTCGAGCTTGTGCATCGGCTCGGCCACGAACCCGGATCCGAGGACATCGTCGACCGTGATCGGCTCACGGGCGTAGGCCCGCTCGTTCATCGTCGCCCATCGACGAGTGTCCACCGCGATCTGGGCGAGCTCCTCGGGCTTGGTGCCGAACTGCGCCATGTGGCGGTTGGCGGCGAGGCCGTACGCGCCGATGGGCAGGAAGATCCCGTAGGGCGTCTCCCACTCGAGGCGTTCGGGGGTGGCGAGTACTCCCATGCCTGCACCGCCACGCTTGCGCGACGACCGCGGCGTGGACGCGTACACGATGACCACCGTCTCGCAGAGGCCGGCGGCGATGGCGCTCGCGGCGTGTTCCACGTACAGCTCGTACGAAGCGCCACCGATCTGGGTCGAGTCCGTCCAGTCGGGCGCGATGCCGAGCTGCTCGGCGAGCTCCACCGAGTGCATGAGCGTCCCGCCGGTGCACATGCACAAGCCGTCGACCTCGGAAGGGGCGATGCCCGCGTCGGCGAGCGCGGCGCGCACGACTCGAGCCTCGAGGGCACGCAGCGGGAGGTCGATCTCACCGGTTGGTGACACCTCGTCGGCGACACCGACGACGGCGACCGCGCCGCGCAAGGGATGACTCATCGGTCGGTCACCGGAACGAACAGCTCCCGCAGACCAGGCTGGCTCACCTTCATGGACGGGGTCCGGGGCAGCGTGTCCACGACGCGCAACGCGGTCGGGACCTTGTAGCTGGGGAGGCGCTCGCGCAAGAACACAGAGAGGTCTGCTTCCGTGACGTCGGCCCCATGACGCAGCTCGACCGCGGCGACCGGGACGGCTCCGAGCCGTTCGTCGTCGATGCCGGTGACCCCCGCGTCGAGGACGGCTTCGTGAGACCGCAGGACGTCGACGATCTCATCGGGGAACACCTTGAACCCGCCTCGCACGATCGCATCGTCGCTGCGCCCTTCGATCCAGAGGAATCCGTCGTCATCGATCCGGGCGACGTCGGTCGTCCGAATCCATTCGCGACCAGGACTCCGGACTTCGAGCCGGCCGGTGGTCGCTGGTGCCCGCTCTGCTCCGGTCTCGGGATCGACGACGCGCAACTCACGTCCCGGTTGCGGGCGACCGACACTGCCTCGCTTGGTGGTGCCCCACTCGCGGTGCAGGGGCAGCGTCCATCCGGCAACACCGCCCGCGAACTCGGTTGCGCCGTACGACGGCAGCACCGCGATGCCGTACCTGGTCTCGAAGTCTTCCTGCACTTCGACCGGGAGCGCGGCGCTCCCTGACGTCACGACCAGGATGCTGCAGAGATCTTCGGGATCGACGTCGTCATCGAGCACCATCCGCAGCGCGGTCGGGACCAGGCTCACGGCCTTCGGTCGGTGACGGCGCACCAACTCGACGAAGTCTGCGACGCGGAACCGTTCCAGCAGCGCGATGCGTCGGCCGTCGGTGACGTTCAACAACGTTCGGAAGATGCCGGACATGTGGACGAGTGGCGACGCCACGATCGCGACACCCGACCGGAGCCGAGGCGCGTCGTCGCGAGTGCCGTCACTGCTGTAGTGCGCACCGGCGGCGGCGATGGTCCGTTCGAACGACTTGTACGACAAGGGCACCCGCTTGGGTGGACCCGTCGTGCCGCTCGTGAGCATCTCGACCGCGATGCCGGGAAGGGCCGCTCGAAAGGAGCCCGAACCCGGACGCTCGAGACCAGGGATGCTCGAGGCTCCAGCGGGAGTGATGGCGACTGCGACGCCGGCGCTGCCTGTCGCCCGGGCCGCGTCCGCGATCCCGGGGCGGATCCACTCGTCGGCGCCGCCGATGAGCACGGGCACCGCGAGGTGCCGGATCTCCGCCGCCAACGGCTCGTCGCCCTGATGGGGGTTGATCGTGACGACGCACCCACCCGCGAGCAACGTTCCGAGCACCGCTCCGATCAACGCGGGGTCGTTGCGGAGGAGCAGACCGATGGGTGAACCGGGTCCGACGCCGCTTCGCTCGATGTGCTCGGCGACGCCGAACGCGACCGCGGCGAGATCGGCCCACGAAGACCAGTGACCTTCGAACTCGATCGCACCGGCTTCGGGCTCGAGTGAGAGCACGGCGCGGATCCGGTCGGCGAGTTCCACGCGGCAGTCAGACCTTCGCCGATTCCAGCTCCGCCACGGCCGGCATCACTTCGCGAGCGAAGAGCTCCATCGACGCCCGGACCCGGCTGCGATCCATGGCCCCGCCGCGACTCATGCGCAGCATGAGGTTCTGCCACCCCATGTCGACGATCGTCCCCATCTTCTCGATGACCCGGTCGGGGCTTCCCATCAGGGTGAGCGGCGCGTCGAGGATCTGCTCGTAGGTCTGCGCGTCGTGGTTGTCGAACCAATCGGCGTAGGCCTTGTAATCGGCCGGGATCTCTCCGCCGCGCTCGAACGGGTTCGAGTACTGGCGGTGCACCGCGATCGACATCTCGACGCTCTCACGTGGGTACGAGCGGGCGACGGCATCGTCGGGGTCGAGGAACGCGTTCAAGAGGGCCCAGACCTGATCCGTCGCACGCTCGAGACCACGGTCGGCGCGCGACTTCAGATAGAGGTCGAGACCGGTCGCGAGATCGACGTCGACCTGGTACGGGTTGCCGATGATGGCGCCGTACCCCGTCTCCGCGAGCCACTCGAAGCTCGACGGGGTCTTCATGACCGTGCACCAGATCGGGACGGGTTCCTGCACCGGGCGGGGGTGGACGGTGAGGTCGTCCACATGCCAGAACTCGCCGTCGTAGCTGAATCGTTCGTTGCCGAGCAGTCCCTCGACGATGGTGACGCACTCCTTGTACCGCGCGCTCGCCTCGTCCATCGAGATGCCGAACCCGGCGAACTCGTGCGACTGGTACCCACGCCCGAACCCGGCGTCGAACCGGCCGCCGCTCAACGCATCGGCCATCGCGATCTGCTCGGCGAGATGGATCGGGTCGTGGAAGGGCGCCACCATGCACGCGGTCCCGATGCGGATGCGCTCGGTCTGCGCCGCGATCGCGCTCGCGATCAGGGGCAGGTTGGCGAGGGTGCCGTACGCCGAGAAGTGGTGCTCGGCGAGCCAGACCTCGTCGAACCCGAGCTCCTCTGCCCATCGCGCTTCTTCGAGCACGTTGGCGAGGACCTCCTGGTGGCTCGACTGCGGCGGCTTGTCGCCCAGGATGAAGATGCCGAATCTCACGTGGCGACCCCTTCTGATCGATGGCGCGTCTGATCGATCGCGCGGTCGTTCGGTTTCGCCTTGCGGCGACGCCTCACGATACTGCATGATCGGACAGTTGACGTCAATCTGTTCCATCGGGCGACGAGCGTGTTCGTCGCCTGCGCCGGCTCATCAGGAGGCAATCGAGTGTCGACACCGATCGTGCTGAGCGGCCTCGCCGCAGTCCAGGAAGCGAAGGGCCGTCACCTCGGTCACAGCGACTGGCTGGAGATCACCCAGGACCGCGTCGACCAGTTTGCCGACGCCACCGGCGACCACCAGTGGATCCACGTCGACGTCGAACGGGCGAGGCAGGGACCGTTCGGCGGCACCATCGCCCACGGTTACCTGACGCTCTCGATGGCGAGCTTCTTCCTGCCTCAGATCGTGCGCTACGAGGGCTTCACCATGGCCGTCAACTACGGCGTCGACAAGGTGCGGTTCCCGGCCCCGGTGCCTGTCGGCGCCCGCATCCGGGCCGGTGCCGAGATCACGGAAGTCACCGACGTCGGTACCGGCGTGCAGGTGAAGACGATCGTCACGATCGAGATCGAAGGGAACGAGAAGCCGGCCTGCGTGATCGAGTCGCTCTCGCGCTGGTTCGCGTGAGCACGAGGGACGACGAATGATCGACGGGCGTGACGGGGTCGCGATCGTGACCGGTGGCGCTCGAGGCATCGGCGCCGCGATCACGGCGCGGTTCCTCGACGACGGCTACCGCGTGCTCGTCGTCGATGTGAATGCGAAGGCGCTCGCATCGCTGGAGTCGATGATCCAAGCCTTTCCCGACCGCCTCGACGCGCGCCAGCTCTCGGTGAGCGACCGCACCGCGGTCGAGGATGCCCTCGGCGATCTCGTTGTCCGCCACGGGGGCATCGACGCGGTGGTGAACAACGCGGGGATGACGTTGCCGGCGACCTTCCTGGACCAGGACGATGCCGACTGGGACCGCATCGTCGACGTGAACCTCAAGGGCACCTTCGTCATGGCGCAGGTCGCGGCGCGCCAGATGGTGGAACAGGGTGCGGGATCGATCGTCAACATCAGCTCGGTGTCGGCGCACGGCGTCCGCACCGGCCCGCCCGCGTATGCCGCCGCCAAGGCCGGGATCGAGGGACTGTCCCGTCTGATGGCCGTGCAGCTCGGGCCGCTCGGGGTGCGGGTGAACACGATCGTCGTGGGGACGACGGCGACTCCCTGGCTGCTCGGGCGCAAGAGCGACGCCGAGCTCGAGGTCATGCGGACGACGACGCTGACCGGACGCCTCGGTGAGCCCGAGGACGTCGCGGGCATGGCGGCGTTCCTCTGTTCCGACGCGGCCCGCCACCTCACGGGTCAGATGATCTCGGTGTCCGGCGGTCAATGGATGCCGTGAGCCGAGGGCGGAACGATAGAACAAGTATTGATACAGTGTTACTGGCCGTATCGCGGCGCTGACCGTCGTGGGGGAGGAGCACGCATGGACTTCGAGACGATCCTGTTCGAGGTGTCCGACCATGTCGCGACGATCACGTTCAATCGGCCCGAGCGCCTGAATGCAACGAACGACACGTCGCGTCGGGAGCTCGGCGAGGCGTGGGGCATCGTGCGCGACGACCCCGAGATCCGAGTGGCCATCATCACCGGGACGGGCGACCGAGCGTTCTCGGCCGGGCAGGACATCCGCGCCACCGCCGAGTCCGGCATCCACAACAAGGTTCCTGGTTCGAGGCTCCACCACGGCGTGTGGAAGCCGGTCATCTGCGCGCTCAACGGCATGGTCGTCGGCGGGGGACTGCATCAAGTCTCGGACTCCGACCTCATCATCGCGGCGGAACACGTGGAGATCCTCGACACCCACTGCGCGGTGGGCAACGTCTTCGCGATGGAACCGGTCGGGCTCCTTCGGCGGATGCCGCTCTCGATGGTCATGCAGCTCGGGCTGATGACGAAGAGCGGGCGGATCAGTGCACAGCGCGCCTACGACATCGGACTCGTCAACGAAGTCGTACCGAAGGAGCGGCTGATGCCGCGTGCACGCGAGATCGCACTCGACATCACCAAGCTCTCGCCCGCGACCGTGCAGGCGTCGATCCGGGCGATGTGGACCAGCCTCGATGTCGGGCTCCGCCCCGCGTTCGATGTCGCGTACCGCTACGTCCTCCAGCACCAGCTCAAGCACCCGGACTACCACGAAGGGATGCGCGCGTTCGCCGAGAAACGCGAGCCGCAGTGGGTCGTGGAATGACCGGCGAGGTCGTGTCGAGCCGGCACTTCGAGCACGGGGAGCTCGGCTACGACGCCACGGTCCCCCGGATGCTCGAGGCCCTGGTCGCCGCGCACGGCGACAACGACTTCGTGGTGAGCACGACCGCCGACGGCTCGATCGACCGGGTGACGTACGCAGAGGCGGATGCTCGCTCAACCGAACTGGCCCGCACGTTGTTGGCGCTCGGCGTCGTGAAGGGCTCGCGGATCGGGATCCTGGCACCGAACGGACCCGACTTCGTGGTCGCATTTCTCGCCGCGACCCGCATCGGCGCGGTGGCGGTGCCGATCAACACGTTCTTCCAGGCGCGCGAAGTCGGTTGGGTCCTGCGCCACGCCGACATCCACACCGTGATCACCGTCCCCTCGATCCTCGGTCGCGACGTCCTCGATCGACTCGAGGCGAGCGTGCCCGGCCTCGTGGACTCCCGCTCGGGCCCGCTGTCCATCCCCAGTACGCCCACGCTGCGCCACGTGGTCACCCTCGGCGTCACCGATCGCCAGTGGGTCACGGTGAGCGGCGAGCGCGCGAGTGCTGAGCTGCTCGCGTCGATGGAAGCCGCAGTCCGTCCCGCCGACGACCTGGTCGTGATCTACACGTCCGGGAGCACGTCGGATCCGAAAGGCGTGATCCACGCGCAGGGCACCTTGTTGCGTCACTCGCGGTTCATCGCCGACGGCCACGAGTGGACCGACCGCGACCGGGTGTACGTCCCGATGGCCTTCTTCTGGGTCGGCGGACTGATCTTCGGTGTGCTCGGCCCGATGCAGATCGGGGTCACCATCCTCACCGAGGAACGCTTCGACGCCGGAGAGGTGTTGCAACTCCTGGAGAACGAGCGGGCGACCTACGCGACCGGGTTTCCCCACGTCGGCCCCGCCCTGGAAGCGCACCCACACTTCGCGTCGACTGATCTGTCGACGCTTCACGGTGGCTACCAGCAGAACCTGGTCGCGCCGGAGTTTCGCTCACCCGATCCGTCGCTCCGCGTCCGCCAACTGGGAATGACGGAGACCTGCAGTTCGCACACCTGGTGGCCGCCGAACGAGGAGCTCCCGGAGGAGAAGCGCGGATCGCTCGGCGTCACCGCACCCGGGTTCGAGCACAAGATCGTCGACGAGTGCGGCGCACGCGTCGCGCCGGGGGTTCACGGTGAGATCTGCGTCCGCGGGTGGCCCATGATGCGGGGAATGGTCGGTCGTAGCCGGCACGAGATCTTCGACCCTGACGGCTGGTACCACACGGGCGATTCCGCGTACTACGACGACGACGGTCACCTCTACTTCTCCGGCCGCCTCGACGACATGATCAAGACGTCAGGCGCCAACGTCGCGCCCGTCGAGGTCGAGAACGTGTTGTTCGAGATGCCGGAAGTGCGCGAGGCCTACGTCGTCGGAGTGCCTGACGACGACCGCGGCGCGACGGTCACCGGTGTCGTCGTTCTCCTGCCCGGGGCATCGGTGACCGCCGACGAGCTCGTGCGGCGATGCCGGAAGGTGCTCGCGGTGTACAAGGTCCCGAAGCGATGGACCATCCTTGCATCGGGTGACCCGCTTCCGTACACGACGACCAACAAGATCGACAAGCGGCGGTTGATCGAGCGGCTCGCCGACGGTGCACTTCCTGTCGCCTGACGCGCGGATGGGCACCGGGATTCGGGTCGTCAACCAGGGCGCGGTGTCCACCGTCGTACTCGACCGACCTGAGGTCATGAACCGATTCGAGGGCACGATGCGCGAGGGTCTCCTCGCGGCGCTCGAGGTCGCGGCGACCGATGCCGCCGTTCGTTGCGTAATGATCACCGGCGCGGGCTCTGCCTTCTCGGCGGGTGCGGACATCGAGGAACTCGTCCGATTGCACGAAGCGGAAGGGCGGGACGAGATCCGTCGGCGGGTCGAGGTCGGGGCAGAGATCGTGCGGCTGATCCGCGCGATGGCGAAGCCAGTCGTCGCTGCGGTCGACGGCAATGCCGCGGGCGCGGGTGTCAACCTCGCGTTGGCCTGCGATCTCCGGGTGGGCTCGGAGCGTGCCGTGTTCACCGAGAGCTTCGTACGCATCGGCCTGATTCCGGATTGGGGAGGGTTCCACTCGCTCGTGCGGTTGGTCGGTGCGGGCCGAGCCGCCGACATGATGATGACCGGTACCCGGGTCGATGCCGTGACCGCGTACTCGCTGGGGATCCTGCAGCGGGTGTTCCCGACCGCGACGTTCCGTGCCGATGCCCTCGACTACGCGACGCGGCTCGCCGACGGACCACCGCGAGCCCTCGCTGCGATCAAGGAGGGGCTGCGGATCGCCGAGAACGACGCCATCGAGCGAGTCTTCGCACACGAACGGATGGTTCAGCCGGCGTTGTTCTCGGAGGCTGATTGCCTGGCGGGGTTGCGCGCGTTCCTCGAGAAGCGTCCGCCCGAGTTCCGGGGATCTCGGTGACGCCGGCGCCCGTGCTGGTCACAGGAACGTGCCCTGTTCTGGCGTAACATGACCCCCCGAGAGAGCGACGAACGCGAACGGGAGCACGATGCCTCGAGGGTCACCAGCGATCAAGGATCCCGTCGTGTCCACTGACGACTCGACCCGGACCAAGATTCTCAAGGCCGCGCTCGAGTGCTTCATGCAGCTCGGCATCTCACGGACGAGCCTTCACGACGTCGCGCGGCACGCGCAGGTGTCACGCGGAACCGTCTACCGGTACTTCTCCGAGCGACAGGAGCTGATCGACGCAACGATCGAGCTCCGGGCGCAGAAGTACTACGACGAGGCCGCCAAGAAGATGGACGCGTTCGACACGTTGTCCGAACAGATCGGTGCGTTCGGTGAAGTGGTCGGACGCAACGTTGCCGACTACGTACGGCATCGTCTGCACGATGACGACTCCATGCTCATGCGACTCAGCGCCAGCGACCGGGATGGGGCGCTTCGACGGATGACCCATTTCCTCGTGCCGTATCTCGAGGCGGCACGCACGCGGAGTGAGCTGCGCGCGGATGTCGATCCTGAAGAAGCCAGCGAGTGGCTGGCTCGGATGCTCATGTCGGTGACCGCGATGCAGTCTTCGACGGCCTTCGACGTCCGCCGACCCAAGTCCGTCGGGCGCTTCATGGCTCGGTACGGCGTGTCGGGTCTGTTGGGCGAGTGACCGAGGCCGCCTCCGCGGACATCGAGGCCGTCAAGATCGTGATGGCCCGGTACTTCCGCTTCATGGACACGAAGCAGTGGGACCTCCTTCGGGGGATCCTGGCCGACGACATGAGCATGGCGGCACCCGACGACGTCGCGGACTCCGAGCCGCTGGTCGGGGCGGATCGAGTCGTGCGCATGGTCGAACGCGTCCTCGGGTCCGCGGTGACGACTCATCGCGGCTACCTCCCGGAGATCGAGCTCGACGGGTCCGATCATGCTCATGGCGTCTGGGCCATGGACGACCTCGTGGAGTTCGCCGCCACGCCCGACCAGAGCTTCCGCGGTTGTGGCCACTACCACGCGACCTACGTGCGCACCGACGACGGATGGAAGATCCAGTCGCTCGAGCTCCGGCGCCTCCGCCTGGATTCGGTCTGACCCTTCTCGATGGCCCTGGGGCCGGAGGCCACGCGCCGAGGTACGATTGAGCACTCTGTGTTCATCTGCCTAGCCCGAGGAGCGCCCCGTGGAGATCGAAAACGCCTGGCCGAACAACCCGGACCACGTCATCGATCTCGTCCCCGAGCCGCTCACTGCGCGCGTCTGGTACGGCGACGTCCTGCTGGCCGAGAGCACCGCGTCGTTCCGGCTGGAGGAGACCCGCCACGTCGACCGGCTGTACTTCCCCGAGGCCGACGTCAGGTGGGAGCACTTCGAGGAGTCGGTGGCCCACACCATCTGCCCGTTCAAGGGCGACGCGAGTTACTGGACGCTCACCGTGGCCGATGCGTCGGAGAAGAACGTCGTCTGGACCTACCGGGATCCCTTCGACGAGGTGGCCGGCATCAAGGGGTACGTCTGCTTCTACCAGGAGCGAGTGCGAGTTGAACTGGTCGAGGCCTGGCCGGGGGATGGTGTGCTCGCGGTCGCGACCACGCCCTTCCCGGCGTGGGGCGATGCTGACGACCTCGTTCGTCTGATCGACGTCGAACCCAGCGGCCCGGGTCGCTTTGTCGGCCCGACCTACCGCGACACCGCTCGGAACGTCGTCGAGGGTGGCCAGATGCTCGCCCAGGCCATCGTGGCCGCGGAGAAGACGGTGCCCGATCAGCGGGTCACGTCCGCCTACATGATCTTCGCCAAGTCGGCGGCATTCGACTCGACGCTCGAGGTGGACGTCGAGGTCCTGCGGGGCGGGCGTACCTTCTCGACCCTCGAGGTGAAGATCAGCCAGGACGACAAGCTCCGCAGCGCCGGAATGTTGCTGCTCGACTCGGGCACCACCGACGTGATCCGCGGTGAGATCCCCATGCCCGACGTCGGGGGCCCCGCGGACGCCGAGGAGATGAGCACCTTCCGCGTGACCGGTCGCGACATCCGCGTCCTCGACGGTGCGTACAACGGCGATCCCGGCCTGGTCGGTTCGCCCGAGATCTACGCGTGGTGCCGGTTCCGGGACGCTCCCGCCGAGCGGTACCTGCACACCGCGTTGCTCGCGCAGTCCACGACGCACTGGACCATCGCCGCCGCCATGCGACCACACGCGGGGTTCGGTGAGGACATCGCGCACTCGACGCTCTCGACCGGCGTGATGTCGATCGCCATGGCGATGCACGAGGAGGTCGACGTGTCTCAGTGGCTCCTGTATGCGAATCCTGCGATCTACGCGGGGAACGGGCAGGCGCAAGGCGAGGGGCATGTCTTCACCGAGGACGGTCACCTCGTGGCGACCTACACGCTCCAAGCGATGATCCGCTCCTTCCAGCGCGACCCCTCCGACATGGGACTCGACTGGTCGAACGCGATGTGAGCGGCGTCACGGTCTGGTCGTACGGACGGTGTCAAGACACCGCGGCGCGGTTCGTCGGGGTCGCACTCTCGTGAGGGTGCTGCTCCACGGGTGTCACCACGCCACCTCGCCGATGGGAGCGCCGCGCCGCGGCCATGACCTCCTGGCAGCGGAGCCCATCGAGAAAGCTGGGCGTGAGCTGACGGCCAGCCGCTACGGCCTCCACGATCTGCTCCGCCCAGGCTTCGAGCGGCCCGCGGCTCGGGTGGGAGTGCACGACATCGGCGGCGAAGTGGCGTGTCGTGGCGTTTCCCGCATCGTCCACGATGCGCAGGAATCGATCGTTCTCGAGCACCGCGGTGCGCGACGTGCCGTACATCTCGATGCGCGGACCGATCTCCGCGCCGATGGTGCTCACGGAGTTGATCGTGCAGACGATCCCGGATTCCGTCGTGAGTCGCGCGCAGAAGCCGTCGTCCGCCGTGATGGGTGTGGTCGCTCCCGCCGAGGACAGGTGCTCTCGCCTGACCTCGAGGTGCGCCGCGACGGAGCGGATCTCGCCGAACCACGCGCGCAACGCGTCGACGTAGTGCGACCCCATTGCGCCGAGCCAACCGCCTCCGTCCTCGCTGCGTAGCCACCATCCTTCCCGATTCATCACGGGGAAGCGCGCGCCGGCGACCATGGCGGTGACGACGACCTGGTGCACGTCCCCCAGGTCGCCTCGCTCGATGAGCGCCGCCAGCGCTCGGCGCGCGGGATCGGTGCGGAACTCGAAGTCGAGGAAGTGGAGGCGACGGGCTTCGGTCGCGCGTTCGAGCATCTCCAACGCCTCAGCCGGCCCCAGTCCGAATGGCTTCTCGCAGGCAACGTGCTTTCCCGCGTCGAGTGCCGTCAGTACTGCGTCGCGATGAAGGTGTGGTGGCGTGGCGACGAACACGAGGTCGACATCGGCGCGCTCGCAGAGCTCACTCATCTGATCGGTGGCGAACGGAACACCGAGCCGTGCGGCCTCAGCACGCGCGCGGGTGAGGTTGCGGCTGTAGATGCCATTGACAGAGGCGCCCGTGGCCGCCGCGAATGCCGGCGCCGCGACGACGGTTCCGAACCCGGTGCCGATGATCCCGATGCCGACCGAGGTGTTCTTCAAGGGTCCACCCTCCGCGCGCGTGTGCCGTCGCATCTCGTGCTGCGTACTATACAACACGACGAATTCTGTTGAACTGTGCACTCACACGCGCTCGAAGTGCTTTCGATCCGGCTACTTGATCGCGAGGGGATTGAGCGGCGTCCCCACCGCGTTCGCGAACTTCAGCACCGGCGCGCACAACAGGAACTCCCAGACCCCGTCTGCCGCGCAGTCTGCGGCGAGCGCTTCGAGGTCGAACATCTCCCCGAGCGTCATTCCCATGTCGCGGATCAGCACGTAGTGGACCGGGAGTTGTGCGTCGTCGAGGCCACTCGGATACCTCTCGACCGCCCAGTTGTCGACCGCCAGGGCTGCGACGTCGCGGGCGTGCAACCAGGCGCAGCAGTCGATGGTGAGCCCCGGCTCATTGGCCATGAACGCCTCGGCCGACACGTCGCGGAAGACCCGGGTCCATCCGGTGCGCACGAGCACGATGTCACCCGGGCGAACCTCGACGCCCTGGCGTTGCTCGGCTGCCTCGAGGTCGTCGGGACCGACGCCCTGTTGTGGAGGCAGACAGTCGACGCCGTGGAGCGCAGCGATGTCGAGCAGCACACCGCGGCCGACGATGCCGCGCCCGAGCCGGTCGATCCCCAGACGTGACGCGCCGTGCGCGGTGATCGCCGAGACGGGGACGTCGTTGTAACAGCGATCGTCGTAGAACACGTGGGCCAGCCCATCCCACTGGGTCGCGCACTGCAACGGCATGAAGACGAAGTCGTCGGTGAACCCACCGCCGTCGGGGAAGCGGGGCTCGCCGGTCGCCGACATGAGGTGCACCGGGTTGGTCCGCCCACCGAGCCCCGTCTGCGGGCCGTCGGCGCCGAGGGTGTACCCGAGGTCGAACACCCTCCCGGTGCGGGCCAGGGTCGCGGCGGCGGCGATCCGTTCGGGCGTGATCAGGTTGACCGTCCCGATCTCGTCGTCCGCCCCCCATCGTCCCCAGTTCGACAGCTCCCGTCCCACGGTCCGGAACTCCGCCATCACCGCTCCCCCTCTCCACGTGCTCGGCACTGTCGATCCGGTGTCGTGGTGTCGCTCAGTAGGGCTGATCCACGCCGACGATCGGGCCGGGCGTGAACGTCGCCGACAGATCGACGAGGCCGGTCATCGCGGGACCGCCGATGTACTCGTGCACCTCGTCGACGTCGACGCGGTAGTCGGGAATCCGGTTGAGGACCTCGTGGATCTGCACTTCGAACATGGTGCGGGCGAAGTTGGATCCGACGCACCGGTGCGGCCCGAGCCCGAAACCGAGATGGCGGTTCTCGGCTCGGTCGAGGATCACCTCATCGGGCCGCTCGAACGCGCTCTCGTCGTGGTTCGCCGACAACATGCTGATGAGCACGCGGTCGTTTGCCCGGAGCTCCTGTCCGCACAGCTCCACGTCTCGCGTCACGGTGCGAGCGAGCGTCTGGTTCACGGTGTAGTAGCGCAGGAACTCGTCGGCTGCTCGCGGCAGCAGGTCGGGGCGCGCGATCAGCTGATCGCGGAGATGCGGGTGCGCGGCCAGGTGCCAGAGCGTCCACGACGTGAGGGCGGTCGTGGTGTCGACGCCGCCCCCGATGAGGTTCCAGAGGATGTCGATCACCTGGTCCTCCGTGAGTGGTGAACCGTCGATCTCGAGGTGCACGAGGAAGCTCGTGAGGTCATCGCGCTGCTGCACCCGACGGTCGGCGACGACCTCACGCAGCCGAAGGTCGAGCACGCTCGCGTCGACGACGTCGTCCTGGCCGGGCGCGTCCGCAGCCGTCATCGTCGAGTGGAAGAACGCGGCGTAGAGCTTCCAGTCGTCGCAAGGTAGACCGAACATCTTCATGGTCAGAATCGCCGGCACCGGACTCGCGTAGTCGAGCACGAGGTCCATCCGACCGTCGGCGATCTTCTGGTCGAGGAACCAGGTGACTGCCTGCTCCATGAAGGGTCGCATCGCATCGACGGCCTGAGGGCTGAAGAAGGGGTTCAGCGCTCGGCGCAACGCGGCGTGGTACGAGCCGTCGACCTCGGCGACGCCGAGCGGCGGGAGACCCTCGGGGCGCGGAACGCCAACCGCGCCGCCATAGTTGAGGCCGTCCTGTGGGTCGGGTGCGTAGCGGTGGGAGAACGTCTCGTCGTCGCGCATGACGGTGGCGACGCCTTCGTAGTTCGACACCATCCAGAACCCGCCGTACCGCGTGTTGAACGCGACCGGGCAACGATCGCGGACCTTCTCCCATTCCGTGAGCTCGTCGAGGTTGAACGCGTTCGTGTGGTGGTCGACGTCGACGAGCTTCTCGGGGCTCACGTCGGACGGTTTCGTGGTCATTGATCCCCCCGAACCCAGTGGGCGGCATCGCGCCGCCGGAGTGTACAAGCATACACTCACTGTTGAGATGTCATAGAGGGCGTGCCCGGGCGGATCGATCGCAGGCGGAGGAAGACGATGAAGCGCAGCGGGTTGTTCCACGTGGGGATCGTCGTCCCCGATCTCGAATCGGCGTGCGACCACTTTGCCGACCTGCTGGGGCTCGAGTGGGGCCCGACCATCGAGAGTGCCTTCGAGTTGCTCGATGGCGACGGCCAGATCGTCGCCGGCGACATCCGCGTGTGCAACTCGACCGAGCCTCCGTACATCGAACTGATCGAGGCGATTCCGGGCACCATCTGGGCGTGCAACGAGGTCTCCAACCTTCACCACGTCGCCTTCTACGCCGACGACGTGGCCGGCGGATCTGCCCAGCTCCTCTCCATGGGGTGTCCGCTCGAGATCTCGGGGCTCGAAGCTGGTGCCGGATTCGTGTACCACCTCGATCCACTGCGCGTGCGCATCGAGTACATCGATCTCGCGTTGCGCCCGGCGCTCGAGGCGTACAACTATCGGAAGTCGGCGTCCGGCTGACACGGCCACGCGGGGAAGCATCGTCCGAGGGTTGACGCTCCGTCGCCCGGATGCGTTCAGCGAGCGGATCCGCGGTGCTGCAGCAGTGGTTCGGTTACGGCGTCTCGATCTCGTCGTACGGCTTCACCGCGTACCGCTTCGGGCTGCAGGAGAACGGTTCCACAACGCTGTAGCTGCCGGACTCGCCGTCCGTCTTCAGGACTGCATGGCACGACGGAGACGTGTACCTGTAGTTCGTCGGGTACGTCGTCGGCCCGATCAGTCCCTTCCGCTCGTAGGTCATGTGCGACGCGACGTCCTGCAGCTTCTCGGAGGTGAGCTTCTCGCCCGTCTTCTGGAGCGCCTTCACGAACATGTCCGCGGCGAGCCATCCGCTCGAGGTGGTCAGGTTGACATTCGTTCCGGGCGCGTAGGCCTGGATGTCGTCAAGCATCCTCTTGATCTCGGGGTTGGTGTCCGCCGACTCGTTCGGTGCCCACGTCGTCCACGCATAGGACGGTCCGATGAGCTTGGCGAGCTGCGGGTCGGCTCCAGGGACGATGTACATGCCTGTGAAGCCGGTCAAGTTCAGGGCCTTGCCCAACCCGGTCCAGTCACGCGCCGGTCCCACCGGCACGATGAGGTCCGGATCAGTGGCGAGCATGTCCTGCACCCATGGGGTGTAGTCGAGGATCGGGTTCGGAGGCGCCGGCGTCGCCGCCTTCGCGTAGGCGATCGTCATGCCGTTGGCCTTCGCCGCCGCGGTGAACTGCGCGACGACGTCCTTCTCCTGGGCGCTGTCGGTCCCGATGATGGCGATCTTGATCCGCTGGCCACTGCGGACGATGCCTTCCTTGTAGACCGCAGCCTTCATCTCGACCACGTTGTCACCCGTGTGGGACGCGTCCTTCGGAGTCACGCAGCCGTTGAAACCGAAGAAGTAGCTCGTGTCGCCAGAACTACAGAACGCGGCGCTCATCCCGTACCCGAACACGGGCGTGTGGCTCTGGTTCGGGATGCTGTCGTTGATCACCGTCGATGCGACGGGAACCAGGGCGAAGACCCCTTCTTGCTGCACGAGCCGGCGTACCTCCTGCACCGTGGTCGCGGGATCGACCTTGTCGTCGGCCCAGGCGACGATCTTGATCTTGCGCTTCCCCGGGATCTCGCCGGTCTTGTTGGCCCGCGCGAAGCGGGCCAGCGCACCGACGCCGGTCGTCGCCTCGGTGAAGCTCAGTGGCGTCGACTGGATGCCGGCGACCTTGATCTCGGTCGGGGACACGCCTTGCGTGGTGCTGCGGCTCTGGGCGCCCACCCCGCCGCCCGCCACTGCGGCCGCAGTCACTGCGATCAGTGCCGCACACGTGAGCGTGACGCCGCGGCTTCTTGTACGAACTCGCATGGACCCCCCAAGCGCTCTCGGTACCGCCGCTCGTTATGCTAAACGATAGAACACACGACGTAAAGCTGTTCTCTCCGCCGGACGCGCACCCCAGACGGGCGCTGAGAATCTGGCGACGGCAGGTCGGGCTGGTCGTTCGGCAAGAACGATGGTACATTTGCTGTTTAGTTGCACTCCAACGACGGCGTCGTCGCCGTCCCGGTCGTGAGGGGTCCACCGATGGAAGTTGGTCTCAGCCTGTTCAGCGTGCGGCCGGACCGCATGCCCGACTTCGCGGTGCGAGCCGAGGAGCTGGGATACGAGTCGGTGTTCGCGCCGGACCACGTGACCTTCCCCGTGCAGTTCGATTCCCCGTACCCGGGCTCGCCGGACGGCAAGTTCCCGTATCCGCTCGACACCCCGTTGTTCGATCCCTGGATCGCGCTGACGCAGGTTGCTCAGGTGACCACGACGATCAAACTCGGCACCGCGATCTATGTGTTGGGGCTGCGGCACCCGATCATCGCGGCGCGCGCGATCACGACCCTCGACGTCCTCTCCGGCGGGCGCACTGTCGTGGGCATCGGGGCCGGCTGGCTCGGTGAGGAGTTCGCGGCCCTGGGGATCGATCCCCGGACCCGATTCAGTCGTTTGGAGGAGTGCGTCGAGGCGATCCGCGTGCTGTGGACCGACCACGAAGCCGAGTACCACGGTCGGCACTTCGATTTCGACCCCCTGTACTTCGAGCCGAAGCCGGTGGCGTCGCCCAACCCTCCGATCCTCTTCGGTGGCTACTCGGACTCGGCGCTGCAACGTGCGGTGCGCCTCGGCGACGGGTGGCTCTCCGGCGGAGGTGCGCAGAACCTCGACGAGATCGCGACCCTCATGCGGCGAATCGAGGAGTTGCGCGAGCAGTTCGAGGTGAGCCGGCCGTTCCAGGTCACCATTCTCGAGGGGCGCCCGGAACCTGCGTTCCTCGCGGGCCTGGCCGAGCTGGGCGTGCATCGCGCTCTCGTCATGCCCTGGACCCGCAATCGCGACGCGTTCGCAGGCATGGAGGCCTACGCCGAGGAGGCCTGGAGCGTCCTTCGATAGCGCGACGCGACCGGAGCGCAGTTCACGATCGTCCTGCGCCGACTGAAAGCAGCACGACATGTCTTCGTACGACTTCGTCACCTACGAGACCCTCGACGAGGGTCGCATCGCCCGCATCATGTTGAACCGTCCCGACAGCCGGAACGCACAGAGTCGCGGCCTGCTCGTGGAGCTCAACGCAGCATTCCTGGAGGCCGAGGCCGACGACGGTGTGCGCGTCGTCATCCTCGGTGGAGCCGGAACGATGTTCTCCTCCGGTCACGACCTCGGCTCGAAGGAGGCCATGGACGAGTGGCCGGGGATGCCGAACGAGCACCCCACGTTCCGGATCAACGGCGGAACGCGTCAGGGCGCCGAGAACCTGATGCTCCAGGAATGGCACTACTTCTACGAGAACACCAAGCGGTGGCGAAACCTGCGCAAGATCACCATCGCCGAGGTACACGGCCCCGTGTACGCCGCCGGGCTGATGTTGATGTGGGCATGCGACCTGATCGTCGCCGCGGAGGGAACCCGCTTCGCCGACGTGGTCGGCACGCGCCTCGGAATGTGCGGAGTCGAGTACTTCGGTCATCCCTGGGAGTTCGGCCCGCGCAAGGCGAAGGAACTCCTGCTGACCGGCGACGCCCTCGACGTCGACGAAGCCCATCGTCTCGGCATGGTCAGCAAGGTCTTCCCCGTCGATCAGCTCGGTGCACGGACACTCGAGTTCGCCCGCCGGATCGCCGCGCTTCCGACCATGACGGCACTGCTCATCAAGGAGTCGGTCAACCAGACCGTCGACAACATGGGTTTCCAGAACGCCCTCCAGGCGTGCTTCACGATCCATGAGCTCAACCACTCGCACTGGGCCAGCATCCACGACGACAAGATGCCGGCGGGACTCCCCGAGGACGGCATCCCGTCGTGGCGCGATGCGCCCGCCACCGTGCTCGCCGAGAAGACCTCGGTACGCACCGAACTCTGATCACCCGATTCCGAAGGAGCTAGTTGTGGTGGACCTCGCAGAACTCGTACAGCCGGACACGACCATCGTGCTCACCCAGGAGTGCCAGCGCGGCATCATCGGCGACCTCGCTCAGGGCGTGCTCCCGGGCGCATCGCAGGAGATCGGCCTGGTCGAAAAGGTCGGGAGGATCGTCAAGGCCGGTCGCGACGCCGGTTGTGGGGTACTCCACTGCGTCGCGGAGTTGCGCCCGAATCACCCGGCATCGGGTCACAACGCTCCGATCATGCGTGCAGCCCAGCGCGGTACGAGCGGAGCCGAGTGGGACCCCCGAGGGATGGAGATCGTCGACGGCATCGACGTCGCGGAGAGCGACCTCACGTCGGTCCGATCGGTGAACGTCTCTCCCATCATCGGTACGGAGGTGCCGACGTTGCTGCGCAACCTCGGCGTGAAGACGGTTGTGGCCGTCGGTGTGTCCGCGAACCTCGGCATTCCGCATCTCGCAGCTGATTGCGTCAACCTCGGCCTCCACGTCGTCATCCCTCGCGACGCAATCGTCGGGTTCCCGCTCGACTACGTCGACGCGGTCGTCAAGAACACCCTGTCGATGGTCGCCAAGATCTGTACGACCGACGAGCTCGTCGAGGTCTGGAGCAACTGACGGTCGGCGTCGGTCGGACCGATCGGGGCCGCGTGATCAGGCGGCTCCGACACCCACGCCCATCAGGTTCGCCAGGTTGCCGCCCATGATCTTGACGGTGTCGTCGTGTGAGAGGCCGGCAAGGTCGTCGACGTACGACAGCGGATCAGCCAGCCCCTCCGGGTGGGGGTAGTCGGACCCGAAGATGACACGGTCGGCACCGATCGCCTTCACCAAGGTGACCGAATCGTCTTCGTGGAACGGGTGGACCCAGAAGTTGCGCATGAAGACGTCGGCTGGCTCCTCGTCGAAGTACTGCGGGGTCATGTTGTAGGCGCGGCGCATGTGCTCGAGCAGCGGGAGCACCCAGCTACTGCCGTTCTCGACCGGCAGGAACTTGAGGCTCGGGAAGCGGGTCGGCAGCCCATGGCCGATGATTGCCGTGACCGTGTCCTCGACCGGACGATGCTGGATGGTGGTGAGCGCGCTGAAGCCGGTCTGCTGCACGAATGGCTCGAGCTCGCCGCCGGGGATGCCATCCCACTCGTTGACGTACCGCGTGTAGCCGCTGTCAGAAGAGTGCAGACCCACAACGATGTCGGCCTCGGCGACGCGCGCCCAGAACGGATCGAACTCGGGCAGCGCCATCGATCTCGACGCGATCACCGTCGGCACCGGCGCCGGACGCATCAGGAAGATGCGCGCGCCGTGCTCGATGATCCATTCCAGTTCCGCGATCGCTTGGTCGAGCACGGTGAGGCTGATCACCGGGGTGGGGAAGATGCGATCCTCGTAATTGAACGTCCAGTGCTCGTGCATCCACCGGTTGAGCGACGTGACCACGGCCTGCGTGGCACTGGGATCGTCCCGGAGACGCTCCTCGATGAGGCTTGCGAGCGTCGGCCACATGAGTGCACGGTCGAGCCCCTGTTCGTCCATGAGCTTCACGCGTGCCTCGGGACCGAAGTACGCGGGGGGCGTGCGGATGGGGTCGCCCATCATCTCGCGTGTGGACTTCCCTTCGGGGTTCCCTTCTCGGTAGTACTTCTCCCACGCGCCCGGCGGGCCCACGACGTTGAACGTCGGGTTGGGGATGAAGTTGCTGATCTTGCCCTTCACCGCGATCTTCGTTCGGCCATGGACCTCGACGTAGTCGATCACGCCCTGGAACTCGCGGGGCAAGTGCTGGGTGAGGGCGTCCGTCGTCTCGTACATGTGGTTGTCGGCGTCGAACACCGGAAAGTCGAGATCGCGTGACGGCATGATGGCCTCCTCGGTCTACCGTAGTGGTGAGCAATCGAACGAGTGTTGTACCATCGTACCAGGCGGGCCGAGCGGTCGCCTCGCGGCGGCTGCAGAGCGGAGGGTGC
Organism: Acidimicrobiia bacterium; assembly: GCA_036502765.1. Taxonomy (GTDB): domain Bacteria; phylum Actinomycetota; class Acidimicrobiia; order IMCC26256; family DASPTH01; genus DASUAS01. Next base: position 124,765 of record DASXXX010000031.1, read on the forward strand.
GCGTTGAGGTACTTGCTGGGACTCCCGACCGACGACGTGGCCCGCCGGGAAGAGTTCGGGACCGTCGAAGCCCTCGGCGAGATGGCCCGCACCGTCGAGTCCTCGGGGTACGACGGCGTGTTCGTCACCGACCACCCGATGCCGCCGGAGAGCTTCATCCGCTCGGGTGGCCACCACGCGCTCGAACCCACGGTCGCGCTCGCGGTCGTCGCCGCGGCAACGACGTCGCTGCGCCTGATGACCAACTTGTACGTCCTCGCCTACCGCAACCCGTTCCTCGCCGCGAAGGCGATCGCATCCCTCGACTCGCTGTCCGGCGGTCGCGTCATCTTCGGGACCGGCGCCGGATACCTCGAGCCCGAGTTTCGGGCCCTCGGGGCAGATTTCGACGCCCGCAACGATCGACTGGACGAGGCGATCGACCTCATCAAGGCGGCCTGGACCGGCGAGCCGGTCGACGCCGTGGGTGTGGGATTCGAGGCCCGCGGCAACGTCGCGTTGCCGATGCCGGTTCAGGTTCCGCATCCGCCGATCTGGATCGGCGGCAACTCACGCCGCGCGCTGAGGCGCGCGGCCGAACGCGGCGACGGATGGCTCCCGATGCCGGCACCGAAGAAGTTCGCGAAGGCCGTACGTTCCGCTCCCCTCGAGACGCTCACTGATCTCGCGCGCATGCTCGACACCCTCCGAGAAGAGTCGGAACGGCTCGGTCGCGAGGTGCCGCCCGACGTGATGTTCGGGCCGATCGGGATCGCGTCGTACGGGACGCCGGAGTTCGACGCCTCGGCATACCTCGACCAGGTGGCGGAGCTCGAGCGCCTCGGGGTCACGAGCGCCCACGTGATGTTCTCACACCCGGGCCACGGAGGAATCGCCTCGAGAGCCGAGTTCCTCGAGCTCGCCGAGGGCTTCGCACGCGACGTCGGGATTGCCCGTCGAAGCAGCTGACGAACCGCCATTGAGGCATCGGCGCGTTGTCGCCGCAGGAACGGGGAGGAGACAGCGTGGGATTGCTCGAGAGCCGGGCTCGCCTGGATGGCAAGGTTGCACTGATCGCCGGCGGTGGCGGAGGATTGGGGGCCGCAATCGCTCTCGACTTCGCAGAAGCCGGTATGGAGCTCGCCCTCTGCGATCGGGACGAGGGCTTGCTCGACCGGACGAGTCGGGCCGTCACCGATGCGGGGAGTGTGCCGCTCGTGATGGTCGCTGACGTACGCGAGCCCGAGAACATGACGAAGTTGGTCGGCGACACGGTCGATCGCTTCGGACGCCTCGACGTGTTGGTGAACGTCGTCGCCGGTACGTTCCGGGCGGAGTTCCTCGACACGAACTCACGTGGGTGGGATGCGGTCATGCGCGCGACGTTCTCCTGGCTGTTGCACACCACCCAGATCGCCGCATTGCAGATGCGCGACCAGGGAACGGGTGGGAGCATCATCAACCTCACTTCGATCGAAGCTCATCGCGCCGCTCCCGGGTTCGCGGTGTACGCCGCGATGAAAGCGGCAGTCGCGCAGCTCTCACGGACGCTCGCCCTCGAACTCGCGCCGGCGGGAATCCGGGTCAACAACATCGCGCCCGACCAGGTCCCCACCGAGGGCGTCCCACTCGACCAACCGACTCCCGACCCGGTCTCGGGCGTCGTGTACGACCCCGACGGTCCCGAGATCCAACAGATGATCCGCACGGGCATCCCGATGGGGCGACGGGGGACCTACGAAGACATCGGGAGCGCGGCCCTGTTCCTTGCCTCGGATCTGTCGTCGTACATCACCGGCACGACGCTCCATCCCGACGGCGGTGCATGGGCCTCGGGAGGGTGGTGGAACTGGCCAGGATCAGGTTGGACGATGATGCCGCCTCCGTCGGCGTTCGACGTCGGGTGATCACGGGCGCACCGCGTACTCGAACGCCGTGATCGAAAGTGCCTGCAGGCTCTGGTCGTACTCGGACATCGAGTGCGGCCACTGGGTGACGATGCGACCGGAGTGGCCGCGGTAGTAGCCGGCGTGTTGCGGCTGCCAGACGCCCACGCACTCGAGGTCTGCTTGGAGCTTCCGGTTGAAGTGGTCCATCGCCACATGGCGGACGTCGACCCACGCCAATCCGTGCTCGTCCATGAACTGCACGAAGCGCACGACGAAGTCGACCTGGTGTTCGAGCATCCGCAGGATGGACCCGTTGTTGGTGTTCGGGCCGTACAGCATGAACAAGTTCGGGAAGCCCGTGGTCACGACCCCGAGGTAGGCGACCGGGTCCTCGGCCCACGCCTCGTCGAGGGTGACGCCGTTGCGCCCGGTCACCTCGATCGTCGCGAGGTACCTGGTCGTGGCGAAACCGGTCGCGAAGATGATGATGTCCACGTCGTGGTCGCGGCCATCGTTCGACCTGATCCCGTGACGGGTGATGTCGGTGATCGGCTCGGTCACGAGCTCGACGTTGTCGCGGTTGAACGTGGGGTAGTAGTCGTTCGACACGATCGGGCGGCGTGAACCCCACGGCAACCTCGGCGTCAGCTTGTCGCGGACGTCCGGATCGTCGACGACAGCGATGTTCTCCAACCCTGCCGCGGTGGCTCGTTCGAGCGCTTCGGGATCGGAGAACGTCATCATGGTGTTGACGCTCTCCTCGAGCTTCGCCCGGAGCTCAGGCATCGCGCTCGGCTCGGCGCGGAACCGCGCCCGGTCCTCGTCGGTGTACGGGCGGTCGTCCTTGGGGAGCACCCAGGTCGCAGTGCGTTGGAAGACGGTCAGTTGCCCGGCGAGCTTCGCCACTTCAGGTATCAGCTGCACCGCGCTCGCCGCGCTGCCGACGACGGCGACCCGTCGACCGATCAGATCGACGTCGTCGGGCCAACGGGCCGAATGGACCACCGCGCCGGTGAACGTGTCGAGGCCCGTGATGTCCGGCCATGCGGGTTCATTGAACATTCCGAGCGCGCTGACGAGGACGCCGACCTCGAGGTGACGGTCGTCCGCGGTGTTGATGTGCCACGTGCTCGCCGCCTCGTCCCACCATGCTCGGATCACGCGAGTTCCGAGGGAGACGTGCGACGTGACGCCGTACTTCTCGACGCAGTGCTCCAGATACGCACGTATCTCGGGCTGCCGCGCGTAGCGCCGCGACCACTGCGGGTCGAGCTCGAACGAGTAGGAGTAGAGATGCGACATGACGTCGCATTCGGCACCGGGATAGCGGTTGTGGTGCCAGGTACCACCGACACCGTCGGCTTGCTCGAGCACGATGAAGTCGTCTTCGCCGGACTCGAGGAGCCGTATTGCGGTGCAGATGCCGCCGGGACCGGCGCCGATGATCGCGATGCGGTGACGTTCGGGGCCTGCATCGGGCAGCGGCATCATCGTCCCTCGAACTTGGCGGCGCGACGCTCGAGGAACGCGGCGACGCCCTCGGCCACATCCGCGGTCGACGCGATCTGCTCCACGAGCACCGCCTCGAGCGCGAATGACGAGGCGCGATCGTCGTCGGCCGTTCGATTGAGCAGCTGCTTCGATGCCGCATACGCCCGGGTCGGGCCTGCGGCGAGTCGCGACGCCCAGGCCGTGAGCGTGGGTTCGAGGTCGTCGATCGGTACCACGCGGTTCACGAGCCCGAGGTTCCGGGCAGTGGCCATGTCGAGTTGCTCGCCGAAGAACACGAGCTCCTTGGCGACGTTCGGGGGCAACCGTCGGGCGAGGAGGTACGCGGCGCCGCCGTCCGGGATGAGCCCACGCCGAGTGAACACCTCGACGATCGTGGCGTGCTCGGCCGCGATCACGAGGTCGGCCGCGAGCACCAGGTTCGCGCCGCCTCCGGCCGCGATCCCGTTCAGTCCGCAGATGACGGGCTTCTCGCAGTCGAGCATCGCCTCCACGACTCGCTGGCTGCCTACTCGGAGCCGGCGCGCGGCATCGCCGGAACGACGGTCCGGGTCGGGCGCCTTCTCGGGATCGCGGAGGTCGGGACCGGTGCAGAAGTGTCGCGTTCCCGCGGCGGTGACGACGATGACGCGCACGTCGGAATCTCCGTTGGCACCTTCGAACGCGTCGACGAGATCGCGTTGCATGGCGCCGTTGAACGCGTTGCCGACTTCGGGCCGGTTCAACACGAGCGTCAACACACCATCAGATCGACGTCGCTCGAGTTCATGAACGGTGTCGGGCATCGCTGCGCTCCTCCGGCTACTTCGGAAGGCCGAGTCCACGGCCGATCAGGTCGCGTTGGATCTCGCTGGTTCCCCCGCCGATGCGATGCAGCATCGAGAGCAAGAGGCCCTCGCTGAAGTGCCCGTGCACGGGGGCGTCCGGTTCGGACGTCATGAGCTCGCTGGCCGTGCCGAGGATCTGCGCTCCGACGGTCCGCAGTTCGAAGGTGAACTCGGCATGGAACAGCTTCGAGAGCGATGCCTGGGTGGACGAGAGCGTTCCCTGGGCCTGGAGTTGCGCGACGCGGTAGCAGAGCGCTCGGCCGACCTCGACTCTTTCGACCAGTCGTGCCAGCGCAACACGATTGATCCGGTTGCGGAGTGGATCGTCGTCGGCGCCCTCTCGTGCCCGGCACCAATCGACGAGCTCATCGAGGTAGCGCTGGCTCTGGGCCGCGCGGGTGATGTTCGATCGCTCGACGTCGAGGAGTGCCTTGGCGATGCGCCAGCCGTCGTGCTCGGGCCCAATTCGGTTCGCGACCGGCACGCGCACGTCGTCGAAGAACTCTTCTGCGAAGGTCGGGTAACCGGTCAGTGAGCGGATCGGGCTGATGGTGATCCCCGACGACCGCAGATCGACGAGGAGGAACGAGATGCCGGCCTGAGGTCTTGACGCGGCGGGGTCGGTGCGCACGAGCACGAAGATCCAGTCGGCGAGGCGTCCGTTGCTGGTCCAGGTCTTCTGGCCGTTGAGCACGTATTCCGCACCGTCGCGCCGCGCGGTCATGCGCAAGGAGGCGAGGTCGGAGCCCGCTTCGGGCTCCGAGTAACCCTGCGCCCACATGGTCTCCGACCGTGCGATCGCCGGAAGGTACCGATCCTTCTGCTCGTCGGATCCGTAGGAGAACAGGATCGGGGCGAGCATGTTGGTGCCGTTCGAGTTCACGAGTGGCGCGCCGGCGTATGCCAGCTGCTCACGAATGATCATCTGCTCGATGGTTCCGAGCCCGCCGCCCTCGTAGGAGGCCGGCCAGTGCGGGACGAACCATCCCTTGTTGTGGAGTGCCTGGCAGAACCCGACCGCGCGCTCGTGGCCGTCGTCGGCGAGGTAGTCGGCGTTTGCCGCGCTGTGGCGGAACTCATCGGCCAGGTTGGCGTCGAGCCAGGTCCTGACGTCGGATCGGAGTTCCTCATGGGCATCGGTCAACCGCAACCGCACGATCGGGTCGAGGCCCATGGCAAGAGTCCTTTCACAATCTGACGGTCCGCCGCCGGGCAGAACAGTAATACAAGCAATGTATGATCGTGCTCGACGGGAACGGCCCGCTCGGGCCGGTCCGCGCAGCACAGAGGTCGTCGGATGGCTGGAGAGGTCGTGTCGGTCCCGGCATCGGAGCCGGCAGAGGACGCGACGCGCGCGAGGATCCTCGCGGCGGCGATGGAGTGCTTTCTCCAGCTCGGGATCGCGAAGACGAGCCTGCAGGACGTGGCTCGTGCCGCTGACATCTCGCGTGGGACGGTGTACCGCTACTTCGCAGATCGCCGAACGCTGATCGATGCGACGATCGAGCAGAACGTCCAGAACTACTACGACGAAGCGACCGAAGCCATGGCGTCGACGTCGACGCTCGCGACACAGATCGGCGCGTTCGGAGAGGTGTTCGCTCGGAACGTCGCTGACAATCGACGGCACGACGTGGTGACCGACGAGAGTGCCCTGTTGCGGCTCCTCGCAACTGATCTCGACGGTGGGCTTCGGCGCATGTCGACGTTCCTCGTGCCGTACGTACGGCATGCGAAGGAGCGCGGCGAGGTCGCGCTCGACGTCGAGGAGCACGAAGCCAGCGAGGTCCTCGCTCGGATGCTCATGTCGTTGACGGTGATGCCGTTGTCGGTGGCGTTCGACATGCGGCGTCCGCGCACGGTGCGTCGGTTCCTCGAGCACTATGCAGTGGGCGGGTTGGCCGCAGAACCGGGCGGTCAGTAACCGTTCGGAGAGTATACAATGGGGCACTCGTCGTTCAGCTGTTCGGGACAGCCGGTACCCCTGGAGCACCACCTCTCGTGCAGACCTCAGAGCCTCGACTGACCTTGTCCCTGCCGACCTGCGGCCCCGCGGCCAGCGGTGGGCCGCGACCGCTCGTCGAGCTCGCGGTGCGGGCGGAGGAACGAGGGATCGACGCAGTTGCCGTTCCCGATCACATCGCGTTCGGTCCGGACACCGCGGGCTACCCGTTCGGCTCGTTTCCGCTGCCGCCGGACGCTCCGTTCCTCGAGCCGCTCAGCGTGCTGATGGCAATCGCCGCCGTCACCAGAGACCTGCGCCTCACGACGGGAATTCTGATCGCCCCACTCCGCCGAGCGGCCGTGCTCGCGAAGACCGTGGCCACCCTCGACGTGATGTCTGGCGGACGCGTCGAGCTCGGTGTCGGAGTCGGATGGCACGAAGCCGAGTACCGCGCCTGTGGGGTGGAGTACCACCGACGTGGCGCGGTGCTCGACGACGTGATCGGCGCGTGCCGGGCGCTCTGGCAGCAAGCCGACGTCACGTTCTCCTCCGAGACCGTCAACTTCGCGTCGCTCAGCAGCCTTCCGCTCCCCGTCCAACAGCCACTCCCGGTCCTCATCGCGGGGTCGTTGCACGCCCGCAACGTTCGGCGGATCCTCGCGACCGGTGACGGCTGGATCCCGGTGATGGGCGCGTCGCCGGTCATCGTCGCGGAAGGAATCGCACTCCTGCGCGCTGCCGGGATCGAACAGGGACGGGACCTCTCGGGCCTGCTCGTTCGATCGGAGCTCGCCCCGCGATTCGACGACCGCGGGCGCCCCGATCTCGACGCCACCCTCGAACCCGTCGCGGCACTCATCGCCGCTGGCGTCACCGATGTCCAGTTCCCATTGCCCTACTTCGTGTCCGACATCACCCGTGCGGACGATGTCGTCGACCGCCTGGTCGCCGGCTGGCGTCGGTGCGTCGCGTGAGATGTCGATCCCAGATGCCGAGGAGCACGCGTTCATGAGGCAACAGGCTGGTGGGCCACTCGCCGGTGTGCGAGTCGTCGATCTGACGATGAACCTGTCCGGTCCGTTCGCGACTCTTCTCCTCGCGCAACAGGGAGCCGACGTCGTGAAAGTCGAACGGCCACCGGTCGGCGACATACTTCGAAAGATCGGTTCCGGGCGAGGCGGCACGTCTGCGTACTTCGTGAACACGAACTGGGGGAAACGATCGATTGCACTCGACTTCGAGGTCGAGGCCGACCGCGACGTCTTGCGCAAGCTCATCGCCACGGCAGATGTGCTGGTCGAGAACTTTCGTCCTGCAGTGATGCCGAAGCTCGGGTTCAGAGCCGAGGACCTCGTGGCCGAACACCCGCGGCTCGTCTACGCGGCCATCCGCGGCTTCCCCTCAGATTCCGCGCTCGCGGATGTTCCCGCCTACGACCACGTGATCCAAGCCATGACTGGCTTCGGGGCCACTCAGGCCGACCTCAAGTCCGGCGTGCCCGTCCTCGTGCAGCAAGCCGTCGTCGACAAGGTCACCGGGCTCACCGCCGCGCAGGCGATCACCGCCGCGTTGTTCGAGCGGGAACGCACGAAGCGCGGGCAGGTGATCGAGATCCCGATGCTCCACGCAGGGCTCGCGTTCCTCTGGCCCGACGCCGCGACCAACATCACGATGGTCGGCGAGTTCGACGAGCTCCCCGGCCAATCGCGGACGTTCCGGCTCACGCCCACTGCCGACGGTCACATCGCGATGATCACCGTCACGACGTCCCAATGGGACGGGCTCCTACGAGCGGTCGGGCGCGACGAACTCGTGGGGAGTCCCGATTTCGACAACCCCCAGAAGCGCGGACGCAACTCCGCCGGCCTCATGAAGGAGATCGCCGTGCACCTGGCGACACTCTCGAGCCAGGAGGTGGTGGCTCGCCTGTCAGCCAACGGCGTACCTTGCGCCGAGGTCGCCTCGCTCGAGGACCTTCCGGGCTTGATCGAGACGATGTCGCCGGGCTACCTCGTCCGAGAGGAACATCACCAGCTCGGTGTCGTCGTGCATCCGGGGCCGGCGGTGGTCTTCGACGAACCCGTGACGATCCGACCGACACCGGCGGTCGGGGAACACACTGCGGAGATCATGGCGGAGCTCGAGCTCGGATGAGCCCGCGCGTGATCCGTCGACAGGACTACTCCCTCTCAGAGGAACAACTGCAGCTCTCCAAGGTCTTCGCGAGCCTCTTCGAACGCGAGAGTCCGAGCGTGCGCGTGCGGGCCGCCGAGCCCGTCGGGTTCGACGCGGACCTGTGGCAACAACTGACCGGGGCCGGCGTGATCAGCATGGCGCTGCCGGAAGCCGTCGGCGGCGACGATGCCACCCTCGTCGATCTCGCGCTCGTCGCCGAGGAGTTCGGGCGATCGATGGCACCCGTCCCACTGATCGACGCGATGACGGCGGCACGGTTGCTCGCGGCCGTCGGTGCGCCCGAAGGAGTGGTGCGAGCACTCGCGGCCGGAACGAAGACTGCGACCATTGCCCTCCATCCCTTCCACGCACGCGAGCGCCAACTCATCAGTAGTGGCGCAATGGCCGACATCGTCGTTGGACTGGACGGAGACGCGCTTGTGATGTCGGAAGGCCCACCACCAGCGGCAGTCGCGAACCTCGCGTGCGCACCGTTGGCGTGGCGCGATCTCTCCACGAACGATCACACCCGGTCGATCGTCGCCGAAGGACTCGCCGCCGAGCTCGCATTCGCACACGCGGTGCTCGAATGGAAGGCGCTGATGGCGGCAGCCCAGACCGGTATCGCGAACGGAGCTCGGATTCTCGCTTCCGAATATGTCACCGAACGACACGCCTTCGGAGTGCCGATCGGCACGTTCCAAGCAATCTCACATCCCATCGTCGACATCGCAGCCGGAGTCGAGGGCGCCCGGCGCCTCGCCCTGCGCGCCGCGTGGTTCCTCGAACACGAACCCGAGTGCGCTCTCGGCGACGTCCTCATGGCGTTCGTTGCTGCGAGCGACGTGGCGAACCGTGCCGCGAGCTTCGGCATCCATGCACTCGGAGGACTCGGGTTCACCCTCGAATCAGACATGCAGCTCTACTTCCGTCGCGCGCGTGGTTGGACCCTCCTCGCCGGTGACCCCCAAGCAGACCTGCAGCAGCTCGGCGACCACCTCTACGGTCCCGAGCCCACGCACTGAGAGGCATCAACGCATGGATTTCGGAATCGTCGAACTCGCCCCGGACGTCATCGCGTTCTGGGACACCGAAGTCGTCCCCTTCATGGAAGAGTTCCTCTCCGACGAGGTGCTGGAGCAGGAGCGGCACCACGGCAACGGCTTCGTGCCCGAGTACCGGCGCGCGCTCGGCGCCAAAGGGTGGCTCGCCAACGCGACGTCGAACGGAGACGACGACACCGTCGGCCTCGATCCGCTCCGCGCGGCGATCGTCGCCGCCGAGGAATCCAGACGCGCACGATCCTTGTTCCCGGTCCTCGGCTCGAACGACCTCGTCACTACGGTCGTCAACCAGTTCGGAAGCGCAGAGCTTCGTGAACACATCGGTCCCGGCCTGCGACGAGGTGACATCCACTGCTGCCTCGGCTACACCGAGCCCGACTGCGGATCCGACGCTGCTGCCATCCGCACCCGAGCGATCCGAGACGGCGACGAGTGGGTGATCAACGGCCAGAAGATGTTCTCGACCGGAGCGCACCTCTGCCAGTACGTCATGGTGACGGCACGCACCAATCCCGACGCCTCGAAGCACCAGAGCATCACCGTGTTGCTCGTGCCGCTCGAGCACCCCGGCGTCGAGGTCCAGGGGATCGCCACACTCGGAGGTGAGCGCACCAACTTCGTCTACCTCGACGAGGCGCGTGTCGCGGATGAGTACCGGCTCGGGCCCGTCGACCAGGGATGGCAGGTCGCCTCCGGATCACTTGCGGCCGAACACGGCATGAGCGATGGCTCGGCGACTCACTCCGACGTCGACCAGACAACGGTCGACGTCATCGAAGCGCTCGGAAGATCCCTGAGCTGGCGCGACGAGTTTCCTGTCGTGCTGGCCGCAGCCGAGCGGTGGGCGCGAAACGCCCAACGTCGGGACCGCTCGTACGAGATCGACGATCCGGCCGTTCGCCTGCGACTCGCCCGCATCGCACTCGACTGCGAGGTGGCGAGAATCACCCCGGACCCGTACGGACGCGTGGTCGCGTCGGACCTGCTCATCCGCGGTACGGACGAGCTCCTTGCGATGATCGGTGCAGCGGGCGTCGTCACCGCCGGTGAGGATGGAGCAGTCGCGGACGGCGTCTTGGAGTGGGCGCATCGATTCGCCCAGGGCACGTCCATCTACGGTGGAACCACCGACATCCAGCGGAACCTCATCGCCGAGCACGTCTTGGGGCTTCCGAGACACCGAGGAGCACTCAAACGCTGAACCGGTCAACCGCGGGCGTTGCCGACCACGCTGCCGCACGGTCGAGCGCGGTCCAGATGTCGCCAGATCCGTTCCGGTCACACCCCACGGCTCAAATCACGCAGGAATCGCGCCAGCCCGACGGGGGGCCGAGCCACGACTGTGCCCTCGACTCTCCGGTTGACAGCCTGGGAGGGAGCCACACCATCGCCACCGACATCTACGGGGCGGCGGACCAGTCGCGGAACGCCTGCAGCAGCGGGCCGCGCTCCGTGTCCGGGAGTCGCTGCACGTCGCCTTCCGCCAGCTGACCGCTGACGCGCAGGATCACCCGGAACTGCTCGAGCACGCTCGCGCATCCCGGGCAGACCGACAGGTGTTCCTCGAGACGACGAGCGTCGTCGGGCGCCATGGCGCCTTCGAGGTAGTCGGTGACCACCTCGACGAACTCGTTGCAGGGGAAGTCGTCGACGGGCGGGGTCATACGGTGCCTTCGAAGTAGAGCTCGAGCGCGCTGCGTACCTTGGCGCGCCCTCGGTGGAGCAGCACTCGTTGGTTGGTCTCGGTCACGCCGAGGGCGTTACAGACCTCCCTCGACGACCACCCGTCGACGTCCCGCAGTGTGA
>DASXXX010000032.1:0-8458 GCA_036502765.1 Acidimicrobiia bacterium
GCGGCGCGCAGCTTCGACGCCTCCATGAAGAAGTTCATGCCGATGGCGAAGAAGAACGAGAGCCGACCGGCGAACTCGTCGATGGTGAGGCCGCGGTCGAGCGCGGCCCGCACGTACTCCATGCCGTCGGCGATCGTGAACGCGAGCTCCTGCACCGCGGTCGCGCCGGCTTCTTGCATGTGGTAGCCGGAGATCGAGATCGAGTTGAACTTCGGCATGCGCCGCGCCGTGTACTCGATGATGTCGGCGACGATCCGCATGCTCGGCTCGGGCGGATAGATGTAGGTGTTGCGGACCATGAACTCTTTGAGGATGTCGTTCTGGATGGTGCCGCCGAGCAGCGACTCGTCGACGCCCTGCTCCTCGGCCGCCACCACGTAGCCGGCGAGGATGGGCAACACGGCCCCGTTCATGGTCATCGAGACCGTCATCTGGTCGAGCGGGATGCCGTCGAAGAGCACCTTCATGTCCTCGACCGAGTCGATGGCGACGCCAGCCTTGCCCACGTCGCCCACGACCCGCGGGTGGTCGCTGTCGTAGCCGCGGTGGGTGGCGAGGTCGAAGGCCACCGAGAGGCCCATCTGCCCGGCCGCCAGGTTGGCCCGGTAGAACGCGTTCGACTCCTCGGCGGTGGAGAACCCGGCGTACTGGCGGATGGTCCAGGGCCGGTTGGCGTACATGGTGCCGCGGACGCCGCGCACGAAGGGCTCGAACCCGGGCAGCCCGCCGACGCTCTCGAGGCCTTCGAGGTCTTCGGCGGTGTACAGCGGCTGGACGTCGATGCCCTCGGGGGTGTGCCAGGTCAGCCGATCGAGGTCGCCCTTGACCTCCTTGCTGGCCAGTGCCTCCCAATCGGACCGTGTCGGACGTGCGCGCTCACCCATGCCCGAAAGGGTACGGCGGCCTTAGTCCTGAGGAGAAGCCGGAGCGACCCGGCTCAGCTGGCCTGAGACAGATTGAGCTCGTGCTCGAGCGCAGCCTCGAGGGCCTGGCGGGCCTGGGCGACCCCGGCCCGGCCGACGCGGCGGGTGCCGGCATCGAGACGCCAGTCGCCCCAGACGGCGGCGCGCCGCCCGGTGCGGCCACCAGTGACGGCCTGGCTGCGGCCGCGGCGGGACCGGGAGGGCTGGCGGGAGGGCTGGCTGGCCCTGACGGGGCCCTTCGACGCGCGCTTCGAGGTGCCCGAAGCGGGGCGGGAACTGGGCTCGGGGGGTTCGACGAGGCGCAGTTGCGTGGTCACAAGGGGAGTATCACCCCGGGGTGTGACAGTTATTCCGGCTTCGTAGACTTGACCGGTGAGCAGCCCTCCCAACGCCGGTTCGAACGCCGGCCCGAACGCCAATTCGAATGCCGGCGTCACCTACCTCGACCACGCCGCGACCACCCCGGTCCGGCCCGAGGCGGTCGCCGCGATGACGCCGTTCCTGGGGGGCACGTTCGGGAACCCGAGCGGTGCCCACTCGGCGGCCCGGGCGGCGAAGACCGCCCTGGAGGACGCCCGCGACGAGATCGCGGCCCTCCTCGGTGCGGAGCCCGGTGAGGTGGTGTTCACGGCCGGTGGCACCGAGGCCGACAACCTCGCGGTGAAGGGCGCGGCCCGCCGGGTGCGCGCCGCCGGCGGTGGCGACGCCGTGGTCACGACCGCGTTCGAGCACAAGGGCGTGCTCGCCTCGTGCGACCGCCTCGCTGCCGAGGGCTTCCGCGTCACCAGGCTGGCGGTCCCCGCCACGGGCGTGGTCGATCCCGACGCGATCGCCGCCGCGGTCGATCTCCGTACCGCGCTCGTGTCGGTGATGCTCGTCAACAACGAGGTCGGCACGATCCAGCCGCTCGACGAGATCGTGCGCCGGGTGCGGGAGCAGGCACCGGCGGTGCTGGTCCACACCGACGCGGTCCAGGCGGTGCCGTGGATCGACGTCGCCGACGCCGCGGCCGCGGTCGACCTGGTCGCGATCTCCGCGCACAAGTTCGGTGGGCCCAAGGGCACAGGCGCGCTCGTGGTGCGCGGCGGCGTCGCGCTCGAGCCGTTGCTCGAAGGCGGCGGTCAGGAGCGGGGGCTCCGGTCGGGCACCTCCAACGTCGCCGGCGCGGTCGCGATGGCCGCCGCGCTACGGGTCACGTGCGCCGAGCGTGCGGCCGACGTCGCTCGAATCGCGGCCCTGCGCGACCGCCTGCTCGACGGCCTCCTCGCGGCGGTGCCCGAGGCGTTCGAGAACGGCGACCGCGCCGCGAAGGTCGCGGGCAACGCGCACATCGGATTCCACGGCGTCGAAGCCGAGACGCTCCTCGTCGCACTCGATCATGCCGGCGTGTGCGCGGCCGCGGGTTCGTCGTGCTCGTCGGGCGCCACCGAGCCGTCGCACGTGCTGGCCGCGATGGGCATCACGAGCGACGACGCGCTCGCGTCGATCCGATTGAGCCTCGGGTACGCATCGACGGAGCACGACGTCGACGTCGCGCTCGCGGTCATCCCACGCGCGGTGGAGCAGCTCCGCCACGCCGGCAAGGCGGCCTGACGATGGGCGACCGGATCCTCGTCGCGATGAGCGGCGGGGTCGACTCGTCGGTCGCGGCTGCGCTCCTGCTCGAACAGGGTCACGACGTCACCGGCGTCACCCTGAAGCTCTGGGGTGGCGAGTCCGATTCCGGCTGCTGCAGCGTCGCCGATGTCGAAGACGCCCGGCGGGTCGCCGCGCAGCTCGACATCCCGCACTACGTCTTCAACCTCACCGACACGTTCGACGACACCGTGGTCGAGCCCTACGTGCGCGAGCACGAGGCCGGTCACACGCCCAACCCCTGTGTCGAGTGCAACCGCTCGATCAAGTTCGGCGCGCTCTTCCAGCGCGCCGAGGCGCTCGGCTTCGACGCCGTCGCCACCGGTCACCACGCGCGTGTCACCGCGGAACCTCACGGCGCGTACGCGCTGCGGCGGGGGACCGACGCAGCCAAGGACCAGTCGTACGTGCTCTACATGCTGGGTCAGCGTGAGCTCGCCCGCACCCGCTTCCCGGTCGGGATGCTCACCAAGGCGCAGGTGCGCGAGCACGCCGCGGGCCTCGGGCTGCGCACCGCGGCGAAGGCCGAGAGCATGGACGTGTGCTTCATCACGCGCGGCGGGCGCCGTACGTTCCTCGCCGACCGCATCGACGCACGCGCGGGATCGGTCGTCGACGTGAGCGGCGCGACGCTCGGTGTGCACGACGGCATCGAGGCGTTCACGATCGGGCAGCGTCGAGGCCTCGGCGTCGCCACCGGTGAGCGTCGCTACGTGGTCGATGTCGACGCGCGCACCGCGACGATCACGCTGGGGGAGCGCACCGATCTCCTGCGTGATGCCGTCGCGCTGCGCGACCTCACGTACGTCGACGAACCACCTGCTGACCGCGCCGACCTGTTCGCGCAGACCCGCGCCCACGGCACGCCGGTCGCGTCGACCCTCGACGGCACCACTGTCAGGTTCGCCACGCCCCAGTCGCGCGTCGCGCCGGGCCAGGTCGTCGCGCTCTATGCGGGCGATGCGCTCGTCGGCGGCGGCATCGTCACCTGAGCGGACCGCCGGGGCTGAACCACCCCGGGTCGAACTACCGGACGGCGACCTTCACGGGCAGTCGGCGTTCGGCCGCCTTGCGCAGCATCTCTTCTCGACGCACGACCGCGACCATGATCTCGGCCGTCGTCACCGTCGTGCCGCCGTGGCGACCACGCGCCGCCCGGGTGAGCTCGACTTCTTCGTCGAAGCGCACCGACACCGAGCCCGCGCCGGCACCGAGGCGCAGGTCGAGCACGCCGTCGTCGGCCGTCGCCGGCACCTCCGGCGCCAGGTGGCGCACGTGCTCGCGGAGGAAGAGCACCGGGTCGGCCAGGGTCAGCGGGTCGACGACCACGAACCCGGCGGGCACCAGCACGGCCCAGCGGCGCGAGAGGGAGTCGAGCGATTGGATCAGGAGGTACTCGAGCCCCGCGCCCACGAGCAGCGCGGCCACGCCGATGACGATGCGACCGTCGGCGAGCAGCAGCACGGGCGCGACGACGCCCGCCATGACGGCGAGCCGCGCCGCGGGGAGGGGACCGAGGAACAGCGCCGGCGGCACGCGCAACGGGTAGCGCTGCTCGTCGCCGTACGCGATGGCGTTCGCCGCGGCCGACGCGATGTCGTGTCCCGACGCGAGCAGCGCGCACACGAGCGTCGCCGCAACCGCGCCGATGGTCGCGACCGTCGATGCCTCACCGTCGACGGCGAGGAGCACCGCGGCGATCACGAACGCGGGCGCGATCACGCGCAGCGCGGTGAGCGTGACCGGACGCGGCGCGAGCGTGGCCAACAGCCCGAGTGCCCACGCGACCCACAGCAGCACACCGGCCGCGACACGCGGTCCGTCCGACCACGACGCGAGGGACGCCGATGCCGCGGGACCCGCGGTCACCGGCAGAGTGATCCACGCGACGCGCAGCAACCACAGGAAGAGAGGGCGAGGCAGCGGGAGCTCCGTTCGATCCTGGCCGTCGAGAAATGGCCCGTCGAGAAATGACGTCGTGAGATGAGTCGACGCGCGCCCGCTTGGAGCACGCCGTCGAGGCGATCGTAGAGTACGACCCCATGACGCCGACCCTCCGGGCCCCCGTGCTCGTACCCGGGGTCGCGACTGGCATCGGGAGCCTGCCCCACGACGATCCGACCACCGCGGCGGAGCTGGTGCTGCGGTGCCTCCCCGAGTTGCCCGCCGTCCCGCAGCTGCCCGGCCGCGATCCCCGCGAGGGGATGTTGGCGCAGTGGCTGGTGGCCCTGCCCGAGATCGACGTCGCGCGCGACGGATCACTGACGGTGCTCGGCGAGTCCGACGCCTCACCCGAGTGCATCTTCGACGACACCGCCCACTCGGGTCTGCTCGCGTTCCTCGAGGTCGCGTCGCGCGCTGAGCGCACCCCGGCGCGGATCAAGGCCCAGGTGACCGGTCCCTTGACACTCGGCACTGCATTGCACGCGGCCGGGATGCCTGCACCGCGCGCATTCCGGCGCGCCGCGGCCGTCACGCGTGCGTGGTCGATCGCGCTCGAGGAGCTCGTCGGCGCGCGTCTGCCCGACGCCGGACTCGTGCTCTTCCTCGACGAGCCGTCCTTGGTGTCGTGGCGACGCGACGACGTGCCCCTGGACCGTGAGGCCGCGATCGACGTGCTGTCGGGCGCGTTGGCTGCAGTCGACAGCGTCACCGGTGTGCACGTCTGCAGCGACGGCGATCTCTCGCTCGCGCTCGAAGCCGGTCCCGAGGTGCTCGGGATCGAAGTGCACGACGACCTCGTGCAGCACACCGTGGGTCTGGCGCGCTTCCTCGACGGTGACGGGTGGATCGCGTGGGGTGCGGTGCCCACCGATCGTCCGGTCGGTGAGTCAGCCGATCCGCACTGGCGCGTGCTCGCGCGCGTGTGGTGCGAACTCACGCGACGCGGATGCGATCCGGTGCCGCTGCGCACCCGCGGGATGATCACCCCCGCGTGCGGCCTCGCGGGCTACGGTGCCTCGCAAGCCGAGCGGGTGCTCGGCATCGCACGCGAGTTGGCTGCGCGGGTGCACGACCAGGCGGTCGCCGCGCGTCTCACCCTTGGAGCCTGACGTGGAAACCTCCTCGTACCGCTACTGCGGAGTGTGCGGTCAGCCGCTGGAGCCCGGCGCGACCGTGTGCGGCAACTGCGGTGCTGCGGTCGACGGTGCGGGCGACGCCCCCCCGGCCACGGGCGAGCAGACCATGGCCATGCCCGCGGCGGCAGCCGGAGCTGCGGCAGCGGGTGGCGCGGCCGGAGGCGCGGCTGGTGCCGGTGCCGCCGGCGGTGGAGGGGGCGGCGACGGCGTCCCGCCCGACGACGACGACGAAGGCATGTCGTCAGGGATGCGCTGGCTGATCGCGGCGCTGATCATCCTCGCCGTCATCCTGGCCGGCGTGGTCATCGCGCTGCTGCTGTCCGACGACGGCGGCGACAACACCCCGAAGACCACCACCACGTCGTCGAGCACCACCACGAGCTCCTCGACCACGTCGACCACCCACCCGGCCACCACGACGACCCCGCCGACGACCGCGCCGCCCACGACGGCCCCGCCCACCACGGCCCCGCCGACGACCGCGCCGCCCACGACGGCCCCGCCGACGACCACGGTCCCACCGACCACCACCACGCTGTAGCTGTCACACCGGGTCGGTAGATTCGGGCGATGGCTCGCCCATCTGGAGTCGGAGCAGTCCCCGCTGACGCGGTGGCGCGCGCCGACGAGCTGGCGGAGCAGATCCGCTACCACCGCGAGCGGTACTACCGCGACGACGAACCCGAGGTGTCCGACGCCGAGTTCGACGCGCTCGTGCGTGAGCTCCAGATCCTCGCCGAGCAGCACCCGGCACTCGACACCGCCGACTCCCCGCTCGAGGAGGTCGGCGCGCCACCGTCGGCCACGTTCGCACCCGTGCGCCACGTGGTGGCGATGCTCTCACTCGACAACGCCTTCGATCGCGGGGAGCTGGCCGCCTGGTACGCCCGCATCGAGCGGGTGATCACCGATCCCGTCACCTTCGTCGGCGAGCCCAAGCTCGACGGCCTCGCCATCTCGCTGCTCTATGAAGACGGGCGCCTCGTCCGTGGCGCGACACGCGGCGACGGCGAGACCGGCGAAGACGTCACCGCCAACGTCGCCACCATCGCCTCGATCCCGGAGCAGCTGCAGGGCAACTCGATCCCGACACGCCTCGAGGTGCGCGGCGAGGTGTTCATGCCGTTGACGTCGTTCGAGGAGCTCAACCGTCGCCAGGGCGACGCCGGCAATCGCCTCTTCGTGAACCCGCGCAACGCCGCCGCCGGGAGCCTGCGGCAGAAGGACCCGCGCATCACCGCGTCACGCGACCTCACCTTCGACGCGTACCAACTCGGCGTGCAAGACGGCGGGCCCGCGCTCGCGTCGCACCACGAGACGCTCGCATGGCTGCGCGAGCTCGGGCTCCCGGTCAACGAGCACATCGAGCAGCTTGCGTCGCTCGACGCCGTCTACGAGTTCTGCGAGCGCGTCGAAGCCAACCGTCACTCGTACGGCTACGACATCGACGGCGCGGTGGTGAAGGTCGACGACCTCGCGCAACGCAACGAGCTCGGGTTCACCAGCCGCGCGCCACGATGGGCGATCGCGTTCAAGTTCCCGCCCGAGGAGAAGACCACCGTGCTGCGCGGGATCATGGTGAGCATCGGCCGCACCGGGCGCGCCACGCCGTTCGCACAGCTCGAGCCGGTGTTCGTGGGTGGTTCCACCGTCGGCCTGGCCACCCTGCACAACCAGGACGAAGTCGCACGCAAAGACGTGCGCGTCGGCGACACCGTCATCGTGCGCAAAGCCGGCGACGTCATCCCCGAAGTGGTGGGGCCGGTCCTCGCGAAGCGCAAGAAAGGCGCGCGCAAGTGGAAGTTCCCCACGCACTGCCCGGTGTGCCACCAACCGTTCGTGCGACCCGAGGGCGAAGCCGACACGCGGTGCGTCAACGTCGACTGTCCGGCGCAACGCGTCCAACGCATCGTGTTCTTCGCCGGTCGCTCGGCGATGGACATCGAGGGCCTGGGCGAGGAGCGGGTGACGCAGTTCGTCGACGCCGGACTCCTCAACGACGCGGCCGATCTCTACGACCTCACCGTGGAGCGACTCGTACCCCTCGAGCGCATCGGCGAACGCTCGGCGCAGCTGCTGGTCGACGCGATCGAACAGTCGCGGACCCGACCGTTGGCGAAGCTGCTGGTCGGGCTCGGCATCCGCCACGTCGGCCCGAGTGCGGCGCAAGCGCTGGCGCGCGAGCTCGGCAGCCTCGGCGCGATCGAGGCCGCCGGTGCAGAGGAGCTGGCAGCAGTCGACGGTGTCGGCGGTGTCATCGCCCTGAGCGTCGTGGAGTTCTTCGCCAACGAGCGCAACCGCGACTTCGTGCACCGGCTGGTCGCCGCCGGAGTGAACGTGCAGGGACCTCCGAAGGCGGAGGTGCGCACCGACGGACCGTCGCTCGACGGCATGACCTTCGTGCTCACCGGCACGCTGCCGTCGATGACGCGCGAGGAGGCGCAGGCCGAGCTCGAGGCGCGCGGCGGCAAGGTCACGAGCAGTGTCTCGAAGAAGACGAGCTACGTCGTCGTCGGCGCGAGCCCCGGCTCGAAGTTCGCCAAGGCGGAACAGCTCGGTGTCACGATCCTCGACGAGGACGCGTTGCGTCATCTCCTCGAGCACGGGCCCGCGCCGTCCGACGCATAGCCTCGCCCGCACCACGGACCACACGGGGGAAACATGGTTGACGACTCGGTCATCGGGAAGCGCTTTCCCGGCTACACGTTCCCGATCGAGCGGGGCAAGATCCGCGAGTTCGCGCAGGCGACGAAGACCGCGAACCCCGACTACCTCGACGACCCCGAGGCGGTGATCGAACCCACGTGGCTGATCGCGTCC
>DASXXX010000033.1:0-11893 GCA_036502765.1 Acidimicrobiia bacterium
CGACCAGGGTCGTGGCCCCGTCGTCACCGCGCTGGTGGAGCGGGGCACGCTGCGAGTCGGCGACCCGATCGTCGCCGGCGGTGCGTGGGGCAAGGTGCGGGCCATGTTCGACGAGAACGGTCAGCAGGTGGCCGAGGCCGGCCCGTCCACCCCGGTGGAGGTGCTCGGTCTCGACGACGTCCCGCTCGCGGGCGACGAGCTGCGCGCCGCGCCCGACGAGAGGACCGCCCGCACGGTGGCGGAGGCGCGCTCGTTCCGGCGTCGCGCCGCGGGCCAGAAGCACCCGATGAGCCTCGCCGGCGGTGCTCGCCTCGAGGACATCTTCGCCATGGTGCAGCGCGGCGAGGTCGCCACGCTCAACCTCGTGGTGAAGGCCGACGTCCAGGGTTCGCTCGAGGCGCTCACCGACTCGCTCCGCAAGCTCGACCAGGAGCACGAAGAGGTGCGCCTGTCGTTCGTGCACCGCGCCGTCGGTGGCATCAACGAGTCCGACATCAACCTGGCGTCGGTGTCGAACGCCACCGTCATCGGCTTCAACGTGCGTCCCGACCGCAAGGCACGCGAGCTCGCCCGCATCGAGGGCGTGGAGATGCGCCTCTACGAGGTCATCTACCAGGTCCTCGAAGACGTCCAGTCGGCGCTCCTCGGCATGCTCAAGCCCGAGTTCGAGGAAGTCGTCACCGGCGACGCCGAGGTGCGCGAGGTGTTCTCGGTGCCGCGGGTCGGCAAGGTCGCGGGTTGCTACGTGCTCAACGGCACGATCACCCGTGGGTCGAAGGTGCGTTTCCTGCGCGAGGGCGTGGTCATCTGGAACGGTGCGGTCGCGTCGCTGCGCCGGTTCAAGGACGACGTGCGCGAGGTCCAGTCGGGCTTCGAGTGCGGTATCGGACTCGAGAACTACCAGGACCTCAAGCCGGGCGACGTCATCGAGACCTACGACCTCAAGGAGATCGCACGGACTTGATCAGGGTCCTCGTGATCAGGGGCTGCTGAGCAGCTGCTGAGCGTCCCGCGGTCCACCTGTCGAGGGTGACCGGTAGCCTGCGCGATTCCCGCCGGTCCCCTCGAATTCGGTCCATCGAAAGCAGTCCGCGTGCGTACTCGTGCAGCCGCTCTCTTCCTCGTCGTCTCGGTCGCCCTGGGCGGTGCGGCCCTGATTGCCGCACCGGCCGGTGCCGCGACGGGGCTCGATGCAGTGACCGTCAGTCCCGACACCGCCACCAAGCCGACGGTGAAGTTCGACAAGCCGTTCGCGATCAAGAAGACCGCCGATTCCGTCGTCGCGGCCGGCACCGGCGAGGCACTGGCGAAGGGTCAGACCATCACCTTCGACTACGTGCTCGTCGACGGTCGCACGGGCAAGGAGATCCAGACCTCCTACGGCGTCTCACCCGCGTCATTGGTCCTCGACGCCACGAAGACCAACAAGCAGCTCGTCACCAGCCTCACGGGCAAGAACGTCGGCAGTCGGGTGCTGGTCGGGATCGCGGCGAAGGACGGCCTGGCCAAGCGGCTCAAGTCGACGAAGGTCAAGAAGGACGACACGCTGCTGTTCGTGATCGACGTGAAGAGCGTGCGCACGCCGCTGTCCAAGGCGACGGGTGAGGCGGTGGCGCCGGTCGAGGGGCAGCCGACGGTCACGCTCGCGGCCGACGGCAAGCCCACGATCACCATCCCGAGCGGCGTGGCCGCGCCGACCTCGCTGGTGGTGCAGCCGCTCATCAAGGGCACCGGGCCCGTCGTCGCCGCCGGACAGACGATCAGCGTCCACTACACCGGCGTGATCTACGACGGCGGCAAGCAGTTCGACTCGTCGTGGGACCGCGGCCAACCCGCCGACTTCGTGATCGGCGCGGGCAAGGTCATCCCGGGTTGGGACGAAGGCCTCGTGGGCCAGACCGTCGGCTCGCAGGTGCTGCTCGTCGTGCCGCCCGACAAGGGCTACGGCGCCCAGGGCCAGTCGGCCGCGGGCATCAAGGGCACCGACACGCTCGTATTCGTCGTCGACATCCTCGACGCCTACTGACGCCTCACGGGGTCCAGGTCACGAGCGACTCCCACGTGGGGTAGCCGTTGTTCGACCCGGCCTCGTAGGGCGCGTCGGGCGGTGCCAGGTTGCTCCGGTATCCGTACTGGAACTGCGGCACCGGTGCGATCGGTCCGAGCACGTTCGTCTCGGTTCGCCCGGCGAGGTCGACGGCCCACAGCGCGTCGTCGCGCACGTAGAGGATGCGAGCTCCGTCGCGCGTCCAACGCGGGCTGGCGACGCCGCCGCCTGCAGCGTCGACCGGGTGCGCGTCGCTGCCGTCCGCGTTCGCGATCCACAGGGTGCGCGCGGCGTAGAGCGCGCGCCAGTTCGCCTTGTTGTTCCGCACTTCGGGCATCGGTTGCGTCGCGGGCTTGCTCACGTAGGCGATCTGGAGTCCGTCCGGTGACCATGCGGGATCCATCGTCGCGACGTCGTCGCCGCTGATCGGCGTGCAGTCACCGTCGGTCCTGCACACGGTGACGGTCCGCGCCCCGTCGTAGACCCCGCGCCAGGTGCCACGCACGATCGCGAGGCGCGACCCGTCGGCGTTCCACTGCAGCCACTCGCGCTTGAGCAGCGTCTTCCCGAGGAGGTGCGGCTCAGAGCCGTCGACCGGCACCAGCCAGAGGTCGAGTCCGTCCTGCATCGCTGAGGCCGAGCCCCCGGGGTCGACCCACACCAGCACGGCTGCGCCGTCCGGTTGCCAGCCGGCGAAGACGAGGAGGTTGAAGCCCAGCGCGTCGCCGGCGGGCGGCGTGAAGACCACGCGGCGCGTGGCGGATCCGTCCGCGCCGACGATCTCGAAGCCGGTGGTCGCGGTGCCCGGGACGACCCGCGCGACGGCCAGTGACCGCCCGTCGTGCGACCACGCGAAGTCGGTGACGTCACCGGCGCCGGGGATGGACGTCGTCGTGTTGGTCGCGGGATCGGTGACCCGCAACTGGCCGTAGCCGTCGGTGCCCGCAGACCAGCCGAGGAGCTCGCCCGTCGGGGACCACTGGAACGGGCGCACGCTCGAGCCGAGGTCGATGTCACCGTCGCCGCCGGCGCGCCTGACGTGGAGCGAGCCGTCCTGCACGAAGGCGATCCACCGACCGTCAGCGGAGAATTGGGGTCGTTCGATCTGCCCTTGCGCCACCACACGCGGTGTGGTGTCGGACGACGACGCGGTGACGAGCGCGGTCCCGTCGATCCATGCGACGTGGTCGAAGTCGACCGCGCTGAAGTCGACGCTCGGGGGCGGGAAGATCGTCGATGGTGGTGCGGTGGTTGTCGCGGTCGTCGGAGGCGTCGTCATCGACGGGTTGGACGTGGCGTTGACGCGCGGGCGGTTGTCGCCGTCGTCGGCACGAAGCACGAGCACGCCGACAACGAGCGCGGAGACCACGACTGCGGCGAGCATGACGAGTGCTGGCGTCCGTCGACGGCTCGGCGCGAGTAGCGGCGTGACGATCCTGCGTTCGGCCTCGGCGGTGCTCGCGGCGATGACGGCGTCGACGCCGCGCGGCTCGCCGCGCTCGGCGATCTCGTCGAGTCGGTGGCGCAACTCACTCATCGCGACGCTCCGCTTCGAGCTCGGCCCGGAGTCGACGTCGCGCTCGTGACAGCCGCATGCGTGCGGCAGCCTCGGTGCATCCGACAGCGACGGCGGCCTCGCGGATCGACGCCCCCTCGACCTCGACGAGGAAGAGGAGCCCGCGCGACACCGGGTCCAGGCGCAAGAGGTCGGAGAGATCCGACGGCGGTGCGGTCACGGCATCCTCGCTCGGTACGAGGCGCGCCTGCGCGACGGACCCGCGTGCCAATCGGCGTCGCTCGTTCTTGGCGAGATTGACGATGGTGCGTCGCAGGTACGCACCGAGATTCGGCACCTCGCTGCGGCTGCGGGCGACCAGTGCCCGAGTGAACGCCTCTTGGACCAGGTCGTCCGGGTCGAGGTCGGGCCGGCTCACGACAGCCGCGAACCGACGCAACCCTGGGTAGAGCTCGCGGAGTGAGCGGACGTCGTCGGCATCCCAGCGCTCGTCCCCTCGCACTGCCCCCACCTCGTCGCGGATCGCGGAGCACAGAGACAAGACACCGCAGATGAGCGTGATGCAACACGGCGCGGTCGCCGATCGTCTCGCGGGGGTCTCAAAACGAGGGTCTCAAAGCCATCGAACGGGAAGCAAGCGGCGCAGAGCTGCTCAATCGGCTGTTTCACCGTCATACCCCCATGGTTTGATCATGGGGTGTTCGACGTCACCGACTGCCTGGAGATGGTGCGCTCCCACTCGACGGAGTGGTTGGAAGCGCGCCGTCACGAGGTCGTGGGCGAGGTGCGGCGGTTGCAGTCGGAGGAACACGCGATTCTGTTGGTGCTCGACGAGCGGGTCCGGATCGACACGTCAATCGGCATGGACGGCGAGTGTGCACGCACGGTGCGGGAGAAGACCGAGACTGCTCGAGCGTTGGAAAACCTGCCTGCGATTGCGGCCGCGGCACGCGCCGGGAAGTTGAGCAGCGAGCAGTTGCGTGAAGTCGTGAAGTTCGCCGACGAGGAGTCCGATGCCGAGTGGGCCGAGCGGGCGCAGAACATGACGCCTGCCGATCTTGCGCGCACGGCACGCACCCAGTCGAAGCCAACCATCGCCGACGGTCAGGCCCGCCAGCAGGCGCGGTATCTGCGCACGTGGTGGGACCACGACCGGGGGATGCTGCATGTGCGGGGCGAGTTGCCCGATGTGCTGGGCGAGAAGTTCGTGAAGACGCTCGAGCAGCTCACGGAGCGGATGCGGTCACCGAAGGGCGGTACCTGGGAGCGGTGGGAACACCGTGCGGCCGATGCGCTCGGCATCATGTGCGACGCGGTCGAGGTCGCGGACAAGGTCGAGAAGCCGATGGCAGCGCCGAAGCCGTTGTTCTCGATCGAAGTCCCCCCGTGCGGGCCTGCGACGGTGGCCGGGATCCCGTTGCCCGACGCGATGGTCGAGCAGCTTCGGGCGTCGGCGACGATCGAGCCGCTGCTCGTCGAAGCCGACGGTTTCCCGGTCGGGGTCGGCAAGCGCGGGAGCAGCCTGTCGCCCAAGATCATCGGTGCGGTGTTGCGACGTGACGGTCACTGTCGGTGTGGGAACTGCGACCTGCACTTCGGTCTGCAAGCGCACCACATCCGACCCCGCAGCTGGGGTGGTAGCGACGAGATCTCCAACCTCGTGGCCGTGGCCAGCGTGCATCACCCAGCGCTGATCCCGAACGGGCCGTACGCGATCGTCGGCAACCCGAACCTGCCCGACGGGTTGCGCACCGTCCACATCAACGACCTCACGCCCGAGGAAGCGAAACAGGTCGGGCTCCCGCCCCCACGAGCAAGACCCAGCGCGGGATGAGGTACGTGCAACGGAGAGGAAGGCACAGGCGAATCGTCCACGAGGCCGCGCGTCGTCGGTACCATCCGGGCGCGCATGCAAGCTGTGGAGGACTCACGGTGGCGAGCGAGCGATGAGTGACTCGAACGGCCTTGTCGCGCGGTTGTGGAACTGCGGCAAGGTGCTGCGCGACGAGTCGTTCGACGACGCCGAGAACCTTCCCGTCCCCGAGATGCTCGCGGCAGAGATCGTCGAAGACCTCGAGGCAGCTCTGGCGGAGTTCGCGCAGATCGGAGCGACCCTCGGTGACACAGCCGACTGACGCGCCCCGACCCGAGTCCAGGCCACTCGTCTGGCCGGCACTGGCAGTGGCGGTCCTGTTGGCCGGGATCACCGGGTTCGTCGACGCGGTCGCGTTCGAGCGGTTCCTCGGGGTGTTCCCGGCCAACCAGAGCGGCAACGCGGTGTTCCTCGGGATGGCGATCGGTGGGAGCCGGGTGTCGACCGAGTGGCGGCCGGCCACCGCGATGGTGGGCTTCGCGCTCGGGATCGTCGTCGGTGAGCTCGTCCGGCGTCGGATGCGCGGGCCTCGCCAGCACCGGCGACTCGGTGCGTGGTTGTTGGTCTGCGAGCTCGCGTTCGTCGTCGCGGTGATCGTGATCGCGGGCCCGATCGAGCGCGTGCACCTGATCGGCGGGGCCAAGGGCTTCGTGCTCATCGTGCTCGCGAGCATGGCCATGGGCGTGCAGACCGAGGTGATCCGCCACGTCGCGGGCACCGCCGTCGCCACCACCTACCAGACCGGTGCGATCGCCCGCATGGGCGAGGCGGTGAGCCGGGTGCTCTCGCGCACCGCGCGCCTCCGCGAAGAGCGCGAGGTCATGGTGCTGCTGGTCGTGCTCGCCGCCTACGTCGGCGGCGCCGCGGCCGGCGCGGCGGCTCCGGGGGAGTGGCGCTGGTCGATGGCGCTGGTGGCGGCGGTGCTCGCCGTGCTCGCCGGGCTGTGGTTCGTGGCGCCCCAACGGGTGCTCGGCGATGCCGAGGGGCCACAATGAGGGAGTGCACGCGGCCGCGATGAGCTTCGATCTCCACGTTCCCGAGAGCCGCTCGCTCAAGGCGAAGCGCGCCGCGATCCGTCCGATCGTCGACGGTCTGCGCCACCGGTTCCGCATCTCGGTGGCGGAGACGGCCCACCAGGACCAGTGGCAGCGGGCCGAGATCGCGGTGGCGATCGTGGCCGAGAGCGACGGCCGGGTGCAGGCCCTGCTCGACGGCGTGGAGCGCTTCGTCGCCGCGGCGCCCGAGATCGAACTGCTCGGCACGGAGCTCGCGTGGCTGGAAGCTGGCTCGTGATGGAAGCTGGCTCGTGATGGAGGCAGTGTGAGCAGCCGCAAGCCGCCGCGCCGCTATCCGCGCATGGCGCGCGTGAACGAAGTCGTGCGCGAGGCGATCGGCGACGAGCTCGAGCGTCTCAGCGATCCGCGCATCGGTCTCGTGACCGTCACCGGGGTCGACGTCAACGCCGATCTGCGATCGGCCACCGTCTACTATTCGGCGCTCGGGCGGGCTGACAAGCGGGGTACGGGGGTCGTGCCGGAACTCGGGCCGGAGCAACGGGTGTCCACGCAAGCTGCTCTCGAAGCAGCGGCGCCGCATCTGCGCGCCTCGCTCGGCCGCCAGGTGCGCCTGAAGTACACACCGGAGCTCACCTTCCGCGAAGACCCCTCGATCGTCACGGGCAACCGCATCGAGGAGATCATCCGCGACCTCCACCGCGACGACCCTGACACCGACGCCACCGAGGACCCCTCGTGAACGAGGTCGACACGTCGCTCGCCCGCGCCGCGGAGGTCCTCGCCGAGGTCTCCGCCGGGGGCGGCACCATCGCCCTGGCGTGTCACGTCAATCCCGACGGCGACGCGCTCGGCTCGATGCTCGGACTGTTCCACGTGTTGCGCGCCGCCGACCGCGACGTCGTGGCGTCGTTCTCGAAGCCCTTCACGATCGCGCCGCACTACCGCGAGCTGCCGGGCCTCGACCTGCTCACGCACCCCGCCGAGTACCCGACCGAGCCCGACGTCATGGTCACCTTCGACTGCGGATCGCTCGGACGCCTCGGTGATCTCGAGACGTCGGCGAAGGCGGCGCGCGAACTGATCGTGCTCGACCACCACGTGTCGAACACCCGCTACGGCACCATCAACGTGATCGACCCCGCGGCCGCCGCGAGCGGGGTGCTCGTGCGTCGACTGGTGCACGAGCTCGGCCTGCCGCTCACCACCGAAGCCGCGGTCGCGCTCTACGCCGCGCTGGTGTGCGACACCGGTCGCTTCCAGTACGAGACCACCACGCCCAAGGTGTTCGAGCTCGCGTGCGAGCTGACCAGCTTCGACATCCCGGTGTCGCGCTTGTCGCGCCAGCTGTTCGAGGAGCACCGCTTCGCCTACTTGAAGCTGCTCGGCGAGGCGTTGGCCAACGCCGAGCTCGACCTCGAACGCCGCTTCGTCTGGACCGCCGTCACCCAGGACATGCTCACGCGGCACGGCGTCACGCTCGAAGAGGTCGAGGGGCTGATCGACATCCTGCGCCGCTCCACCGAGGCTGAGGTCACCTGCGTGCTGAAGGAAGAGGCCGACGGCTCGGTGCGGGTGAGCCTGCGCTCCCTCGGCGACGTCGACGTCCAGCTCATCGCCGCCGACAACGGTGGTGGCGGTCATCGCTTCGCGGCCGGGTTCGAGTCGACCCTCGACATCGCGTCCGTCGCCGCGATCATCCGCGGCGCACTCTGAGCCTGCGGGCTCGTAGTTTGGGACTCATGCAGGACGGGCTCGTCGTCGTCGACAAGCCGGCGGGGTTCACGTCGCACGACGTCGTCGCCAAGCTGCGCAAGGCGTACGGCCAGCGCAAGGTCGGCCACGCCGGCACCCTCGACCCCGACGCCACCGGCGTGCTGCTGGTGGGGCTCGGGCGGGCGACGCGCCTTCTGCGCTACCTGTCGGAGTCGGGCAAGGCGTACGAAGGTCGGATCGTGTTCGGCGTCGCCACCAGCACGCTCGACGCCGCCGGCGAGGTCCTCGACCAGCGGCCGATGCCCATCACGCGTGACGACGTCGAGGGCGCGCTGCCGCGATTCCTCGGCGACATCGAACAGCTCCCGCCGATGGTCTCGGCGGTGAAGATCGGCGGCCGTCGTCTCCACGAGCTCGCCCGAGCGGGGGAGGAGGTCGAGCGCGTGCCGCGTCCCGTGCACGTCGACCGCTTCGACGTGGTCGGGTTCGAGCCCGGTCCCTACCCGGAAGCCGACGTCGAGGTCGAGTGCGGGAGCGGCACGTACATCCGCTCGCTCGCCGCCGACCTCGGGACAACGCTCGGGGGCTTCGCGCACCTCGGCTCGCTGCGGCGCACGCGCGTGGGCTCGTTCACGCTGGCCGAGGCGCGCCCGCTCGTCGACATCGAAGCCGACCCACCCGCCGCAGTGCTGCCCCTCACCGAAGCGATGCGCGACCTCGAACGCGTCGACGTCGACGCCGAACAGGCCCGAGCGATCTCGCACGGCGTGTCGTTCGCCGCGAGTGCGCTCACGGTGCGCGGCGAAGGTCCGTACGCGCTCGTCGGTCCCGACGACGCCCTGCTCGCGGTCTACGACACGCGCGGCGCGGCGCTGCGCCCCGCGGTCGTCCTGGCCGCGCAGTCCTGATGATGCCGATCCTGATGAAGGCGGGGTGAGGAACGTGCGCATCGTCGACGACCTCGACAGCCTGTCCGCCGCGCTCGCGGCCGGTCCGGGCGCGGTCGTCACCATCGGTGTGTACGACGGCGTGCACCTCGGTCACCACGCGGTGCTGCGCCTCGTGCGCGAGCTCGCCGACGTGCGCGAGCTGGCGGCGGTGTGCATCACCTTCGACCGTCACCCGGCCGAGGTCGTGCGCCCCGAGTCGGCGCCCAAGCTCCTCACCACCCCGGAGCAGAAGCTCGAGCTGCTCGACGCCACCGGCTACCTCGACCTCGCGTACGTGCTGCACTTCGACGAGGCCCGCAGCCAGGAACCCGCCGAGGACTTCGTGCGCGAGGTGCTCGCCGACGCCGCGCACGCGCGGCTCGTGGTGGTCGGCGCCGACTTCCACTTCGGCAAGAACCGCGGGGGCGACGTCGCGCTCCTGCAACGCATGGGTGCCGAGCTCGGCTTCGAGGTGCTCGGGGTGGGGCTCGAAGCCGCCCCCGCGAACGCGGCGCAGGGCGGCACCATCTACTCGTCGACCGCGATCCGCGAGTTGCTGGCCGCCGGTGACGTCACCGCCGCTGCCGAGCTGCTCGGCCGGCCCCACGAGGTGCGCGGCGTGGTCGTCGAGGGCGACCGTCGCGGCCGGGAGCTGGGGTATCCCACCGCCAACGTCGAGGTCCCCAGCCGCTGCTGCCTCCCGGCCGACGGCATCTACGCGGGCACGTTCGTCGGCGCCGATGGCGTCGAGCGCACGACTGCGATCTCCCTCGGTCGGCGACCCACGTTCTACGAGACGGCCGAATCGTCCCTCCTCGAGGCGTACGTGCTCGACTTCGACGGCGATCTCTACGGCCAGGCGGTCAAGGTGCGGTTCATCGAGCACCTGCGCGGCGAGCAGAAGTTCGATTCCATCGACGACCTCGTGGCTCAGATCGAGCGCGACGTCGCCGCCACGCGGACCGTGCTGAGCCGGGTGCGCTCGTAAGCACTGCGGCACGCGCGATCCTGGTCGCTCATGACGGGCAGGAGTGATTCGCCGGGAGTGCCGCGGCGCGACTTCCTCCGCGGCGCGGGGGCCATTGCCGGCGGGGTCGCGCTCGGCGGTCGCAGCGCGCTGGGAGCGCTCGCCCCCCGCTCTGGTGTGGCGCGCGCCCGCAAGCCGGGGAAGGGACCGCAGGGTCGTCTCCTCGACACGCAACCGTCCGACTGTCCGATCGACACCGTCGTCGTGCTGATGATGGAGAACCGTTCCTTCGACCACTACCTCGGATGGATGGGGACCGACGAGAAGTACCTCGAGGCGGGCAAGTCGCGGTGGGGGAGCAAGTTCACCGTCGACGGCAAGATCGACCTCACCTACCTGGATGCCGACGGCAAACGTCACAAGACCCACCACCTCGTCCGCAACGACGCTGAACCGCATCCGTTCCGCGGCTGTGGTCATCCCATCCCGGGGCACGGGTGGTACGCCGGGCGCGTCGAGCTCGCCGACGGGTTCCTCGCCGCCGGCACCGGCAACGACCCGTACGCCATCGGCTACTACCTCGCCGAGGACCTCCCGGTGCACTCGCACGCGGCGCGGCGCTTCACCGTGCTCGACCGGTCGCACGCGTCTCTGCTCGCGGGCACGTTCCCGAACCGGCAGTACGCATACACCGCGCAGTCGGACGGCGATCGGGAGGATCCCGTCCCGCTCATCCCCGGGATGTACAAGACGCCGACGATCTTCGACAAGCTCATCGAACGCCAGGTCCCGTTCTCGGCGTACTTCACCGACCTGCCGCTCCTCGCCCTCTGGGGCGCGCAGTACGACCAGTACATCCATCCGGTCGACGACTACTTCGAGGCATGCTCGAGCGGAACACTGCCCAACGTCATCGCCATCTCGCCCGCGTTCGGTGGTGACCTCCGCACCGACGACCACTCGCAGGGCGACGTCCTGCTCGGGCAGCGCTTCATCCGCGAGGTGTTCAAGGCGTTCGTGAACTCGGACCACTGGGAGCGAGGACTGTTCATCCTCACCTACGACGAGTGGGGAGGGTTCTTCGACCACGTGAAGCCGCCGACCCTGGCCGACGAGCGCGCCAGCTCCGATCTCGAGAACGACTTCGGGCTCGCAGGCTTCCGCGTGCCGACGATCCTCTCGTCGCCCTACGCGCGGCAGAACTACGTCGACCACCGCGTGTACGACCACACGTCGACGCTCCGTTTCCTCGAGTGGCGATTCCTGGGTGCTCCTCCCGAGGGCCCGGGTGGCGACAGCACCTGGAACCTCACCCTGCGTGACCGCCACGCCAACAACATCGCCGCGTCGCTCGGGGCCACGCACCCCGACCCCGAGCTGGGGTACGAGCTCGATCGGATCGAGATCGAGCCCTACAGCCAGGGCTGCCCGGCCGACGCGCCGACCCACGATCCGGTTCTGCCCGAGGGGGAGCACCCCGACCCGTTCGTGGTCTCGAACGAGTTCCACGACGTGCTCGACACCAAGTACCGCAAGGTGCTGCACACCCCCTGGTACGACGTGAAGACCGCGGGCGGCTGACCCGTCTCACGCACGTCTCACCCTGGCTGCCCACCCTCTGGTAGCATCTTCCGTTGGTCCGCAAGCAAGAAAGTCTTTTCAGCGCATGCCCGATACCACTGCCACGATCTCCGAGCACCGCCTCCACGAGTCCGACACGGGCTCGACCGAGGTGCAGGTTGCTCTGCTCACCGAGCGGATCAACCACCTCACCGAGCACCTGAAGGTCCACAAGAAGGACCACCACTCTCGCCGAGGCCTGCTCATGCTCG
>DASXXX010000034.1:0-14319 GCA_036502765.1 Acidimicrobiia bacterium
GGGGTCGACGGCTGCGAGCTGCACGCCGGGCACGGCTACCTCATCGACAGCTTCCTCTCACCGATCAAGAACCACCGCACCGACGAGTACGGCGGCCCGCTCGAGCATCGAGCGCGGTTCCTCGTGCAGATCCTCGAGGAGATCCGTCGGCGCGTGGGCGACGACTTCGCGGTGTGGTGCCGACTCAACTCCACCGAGAACCGTGAAGGCGGGACGACGCTCGACGACTGCATCGCAGCTGCGCGTCTCGCGGTGGCGGCGGGCGCCGACGCAGTGCACGTGTCGGCGTACCACGACCCCGGCGTCGCCACCGGCCCGACCGACTCGTACGCGCCGCAGATTCCGGGTCTGCTGCTCGACAACGCGCGTGCGGTGAAGGACGCGATCGACGCGCCCGTGATCGCAGTGGGGCGCATCGACCCCGACGCGGCCGACGCCGCCATCGCCGACGGCACGTGCGACTTCGCGTCGATGGCCCGCATGATCCTCGCCGAACCCGAGCTGCCCAACCTGCTCGCCGCCGGGCGGCCGGAGGAGGTCCGGCCCTGCGTGTACCACTACCGCTGCATCGGCAACATCTTCGTGCGGGGCCAGGTGCGCTGCGCCGCGAACGGGTCGGTGGGCCGCGAGGACGAGCTGGTGATCGGGCAGGCAACCTCGCCGCGGTCGGTGCTGGTCGTCGGTGGTGGCCCGTCGGGGATGGAAGCCGCGCGCGTTGCGGCCCTGCGCGGCCACGCGGTCACGCTGGTCGACGCCGCCCCGCGCCTCGGCGGGCGGTGGGCGTACGCGGCCGCGACGTCGGCGGTGAACGCCGATCTGCTGCGCTGGCTGGAACACCAACTGGCGCTGCGGGGCGTGAGCGTGCGCGTCGGCGAACGGATCGATGTCGATGCGGTGCTGGCGTCGGGTGCCGACGCGGTGGTGATCGCGACCGGTGCGCGCTGGGGGCTCCCGGCGTTCCCGGGCGCGGACCTTCCGCACGTGCACGCGGTCGACGATCTCGGCGCGTGGCTGTTGGGCGACGAGGTGGTTGGAGACGACGTCGTCGTGCTCGGGGGCGATCTCCCGGGGTTGGGCATCGCCGAGCGCGCCGCCGCCGACGGCGCGCACGTCACGGTGCTCGAGCCCTCCGACGTGTTCGGGCTCCACCTCGGCCTGCCCGGGCGGTGGCGGCGCGTGCACGACCTGCGCGCCGACGGCATCGTCCTCGCCGGCGGTGCCGAGGCGATCGAGATCACGCCGGACGCGGTGCGGTGGCGCGACCTCGACGGCGACCACGAGGTCCCGGCGAACGCGGTGTTCACGACCCTCGACGCCGACCCGGACACCACGCTCGCCGACCCGTTGCGCGCCGGTGGCTTCGACGTCTCTGTGGTCGGCGACGCCGCCGTCGGCGCCGGCCTGCTCGAGCACGCCATGCGCAGCGCGCTCGAGACCGCCACCGCCCTGTAGCCCCACCCCAAGATTGCGGCTTGACTTATATAAGTATCCTCTGATACGAATGCACCGGTGGGAGCGTTCGACGTCCTCGGTGACCCGGTCCGGCGGCGGATCCTCGAGCTGGTGGCCGGCGGCGAGCTGGCCGCGGGCGCCATCGGCGAGGTCGTGCAGCGCGAGTTCGGCATCTCGCAACCGGCGGTGTCGCAGCACCTGCGGGTGCTCCGCGAGAGCGGCTTCCTCACCGTCCGGCCCGAAGGCGTGCGGCGGCTCTACGCCGTCGACGCGCGCGGTCTGCAGGACGTCGACGAGTGGCTCGGCCGCTTCCGCCGGTTCTGGGCGCCTCCCTTGGCGGCCTTGACCACCGAGATCGAGCGCGGCAAGCGCGCCCGCACGACGAGGAGCAGCACGTGATCGACGACGACGCCCAGATCGCATCGGTGACCCGGCAGGTGAGCCCTGGAGGGGAGGAGACCCGCACCGTCACGCTCGTCCAGACGTACGCCTCGGACGTCGCCGACGTGTGGGACGCGTGCACGAACGCGGAACGGATCCCGCGGTGGTTCCTCCCCGTGACCGGCGACCTGCGCCTCGGCGGTCGCTATCAGCTCGAAGGCAACGCCGGCGGCGTCATCGAGGAGTGCGAGCCGCCGACGCGCTTTCGCGCCACGTGGGAGTTCGGTGACGGCATGAGCTGGATCGAGGTGCGCCTGACCGCGGAGGGTGCCGAGCGCACCCGGCTCGAGCTCGCGCACACCGCGCCGGTCGACGAGCACTGGGACCAGTTCGGCCCCGGTGCCGTCGGCATCGGGTGGGACCTCGGCCTCGTGGGTCTGTTCCTGCACCTCTCCACCGGCGACACCGTCGACCCCGCGCGCGTCGACGAGTGGACGAGATCACCGGCCGGGCTGCGCTTCATGACCGGGAGCAGCGACGGGTGGCGCGACGCCGATGTCGCGTCGGGGACGCCGGCCGACGTCGCCACCGGTGCGGCGGACCGGACCCTCGCCGCCTACACCGGCGGAGATCCTGACGCCTGACCCCTGACCCCTGACCCCTGACCCCTGATCCTGACGTCGGCACTCTCGCTACCCTCGGACGGGTGGCGTACGACGAGGAGCTCGCCGACCGTATTCGGGAACTGCTCGCGGGTGAGCGCGGCGTCAGCGAGAAGCGCATGTTCGGCGGCCTCGCGTTCCTGGTCGAGGGGAAGCTCGCGGTGAGCGCGAGTGGAAGGGGCGGACTGCTCGCCCGGATCGACCCTGCACAGCACGACCGACTCACGCGCGGCGCGCACGTCGAGGCGTTCGTGATGCGCGGGCGCCCGATGGACGGCTGGCTGCACGTCGACACCGAAGCGGTCCGTACCACCCGCCAGTTGCGCACCTGGGTCGACCGGTGCACCACCTACGCGCGCTCCTTGCCCGCGCGCCAGCCCTCTCGCTCGGCCAGCCGCTGACCGCGACCCACGTACGATGCGCGGCATGGAGATGGAGCGGCGACAGGAGACGCGACGGCGGCGTGTGGCTCGGACACCGAAGCGGAATCGACCGTGGTGATGGGTCTCCGGGGGGATGCGTGCATCGTCGGGATCGCCGAGCGACCGGCGGAGCGGAAGTTCACCGGCACGCCGACGCTCACGCTCGAGCAGTGGGCCGCGCTCGCGGCCGACGCGCTGGCCGACGCGGGGATCGCGTCGTCGGAGGTCGACGGCTTGGTCTGCGCGGGTGACGTCGCCGAGGCGTCGCTGTTCGTGCCCGCCACCATCGCCGAGTACTGCGGCTGGACGGTCAACTTCGCCGAGCGGATGGACCTCGGTGGCGCCACTGCCGTCGGGATGGTGTGGCGAGCCGCGGCGGCGATCGAGCTCGGCCTCTGCGAAGTGGTGGTGTGCGCGACCGTCGGTCAACCTCGACCGCCACGACCCGATCCAATGGCGCGCCCGCGTGATCTCTCCGCGCGCATGGTCTACGGCGCTTCGAGCACGGAGTGGGGTTCACCGCAGGCCGAGTTCGACGTGCCCTACGGCAACGTCGCGCAGAACTGCGGCTACGCGATGTACGCGCAGCGCTACCACGACCGCTACGGCTGGGACGAGCGGGCCCGGGCGAAGATCGCGGCCGACCAGCGCGTCAGCGCGTGCGCGAACCCGTCGGCGGTGTTCTTCGGGCAACCGATCACCGTGGACGACGTGCTCGCGTCGCGGGTCATCTCGACACCGCTGCACCTGCTCGAGATCGTGATGCCGTGCACCGGAGGTGCCGCGTTCGTCGTCACGACTGCAGAGCGGGCACGCGATCTCGCCCACCGGCCGGTGACCATCGCCGGCTTCGGCGAACGCCTCACGCACAAGACACCCACGTACGCGACCGAGATGCCCCGCACGCCGGTGCGCGACGCGGCGGCGAGCGCGTTCGGCATGGCCGGGGTCGCGCCCGGTGACGTCGACATGGTGCAGCTCTACGACTGCTACACGATCACCGCGCTGCTCACCATCGAGGACTCCGGGTTCTGCGCCACCGGTGAGGGGATGGCGTTCGTCGCCGAGCACGACCTCTCGTACCGTGGCGACTTCCCGTGCAACACCCACGGTGGTCAGCTCGGCATGGGCCAGACCGGGTTGAGCGGGGGCACGTCGCACGTCATCGAAGGCGTGCGGCAGGTGCAGGGCCGCGCGGGCGAACGCCAGCTCGCCCGGCACGACGTCGCGTTCGTCACCGGCACCGGCGGCGTGATGAGCGAGCAGACCGCGGTCGTGCTCACGGGGGTGTGACGGTGTCCGACCTCCACACGCCGCCGTCCGGCGGTTCATTGCCCAAGCCGCGCCCTGAGCCGACCCCCGTGTCGCAGCCGTTCTGGGACGCGCTGCGCGAGGAGCGCGTCGAGCTCCAGCACTGCGACGACTGCGGCCGGTGGGTCACTACCCGCGGTCTCGCTGCCCGGCGTGCCTCTCCGACCGGCTCACGTGGACCGCGGTCGACGGCCACGGCTCCGTGTACACGTTCACCGTCGCCGAGCAGCCCACTGCACCACCCTTCGCCGACGAGGTGCCCCAACTGCTCGCCATCGTCGAGCTCACCGAGGGCGTGCGGGTGTCGACCACGCTGGTCGGCGTCGAGCCGGCGGCGATCGCGATCGGCATGTCCGTCGTCCCGGTGTTCGACCACGGGACCGGCGATGACTCCCACGGCGATGACTCCCACGGCGGCGGGATCACCCTGTTGCGCTTCCGACCGGAGACGTGAGCCTCGACGGGCGCGCGACGTCGGTTGTGGGCGATGATCCCGCCATGGGATTTCTCGAAGACCGAGCAGGGTTGCAGGGCAAGGTGGCGCTGGTCGCCGGCGGCGGAGGGGGACTGGGCCGGGCGGTCGCGGTCGACTTCGCCAAAGCGGGCATGCACCTCGTGCTCCTCGACAAGAACGAGGAGCTGCTGAGCAGCACCGTGGCCGACATCGGGGCGGCGACCAGCGTGGAGCCCTTCGCCGTCGTGGTCGACGTGCGCGACGCCGACGCGGTGAGCCAGGCGTTCGCCGACGGGTTGGAGCGCTTCGGCAAGCTCGACACGCTGGTCAACGTCGCCGGCGGCACGTTCAAGGCCGACTTCGTCGACACCAATGTGCGCGGCTGGGACGCGATCATCCGCATGAACTTCGGGTGGCTGTTGCACACGACGCACCTCGCCGCCAACCAGATGAAGCAGCAAGGACACGGCGGGAGCATCATCAGCATCACGTCGATCGAGGGCCACCGCGCCGCACCCGGGTACGCGGTGTATGCAGGCATGAAGGGCGCGGTCACCAACTTCTCGCGCACGCTCGCGCTCGAGCTCGCACCGGATCGGATCCGCGTCAACACCATCGCCCCCGACCAGACGCCCACCGAGGGCTTGCCGATGGACTACGACGATCGCGTGATCCAGGCCGGTATCCCGATGGGTCGTCAGGGCACGTACGAGGACACCGGCAGCGCCGCGCTGTTCCTGGCGTCGGACCTGTCGGAGTACATCACCGGTACGACGCTGCACCCCGACGGTGGCGCGTACGCGTCGGCCGGTTGGTACAACTGGCCGGGCCTCGGTTACGTGAACAACCCGCCGCTGTCGGCCTTCACCGGTTGATGGGGCCGCTCGCCCAGGCGCAGGGTCTCGCCGACCTCATCGGTGCGGAAGCCGAGCGCTCGGAGGCCGACGCCACCCTGTCGCCCGTGGTGGTGGAGGCGTTCCACGCGACCGGGCTGTTCGGGCTCATGGTGCCGAAGGAGCTCGGCGGCGAGGAAGCCGACCTCCCGACCGTGCTCTCGGTGTACGAGGAGGTCTGTCGGGCCGACGGCTCTGCGGGCTGGACCCTCCTGGCCAACGCGACGACCTCCGCGTTCGCGGGTGCGTACACCGGACCCGCGGCGGTGGCCGCGATGTTCGACGGCCCGCGCGTCCCGGTGGCCGCGGGCCAGTTCTCGCCGCGCGGCACCGCGGTGCGCACCGACGCCGGAGATTCGTTCTCGATCTCGGGTCGCTACAGCTTCGGGAGTGGCAGCGCGCACTCGCCGTGGATCGGCGGCGGCGCGTTCGAACTGCGCGACGGCGACTTCGTGGCCGCGCCGTCGGGCCTCCCGGTGATCCGCGCCTACTTCGTGCCCCGCGACCGGGTCGAGTTCCTCGACAACTGGGACGTGATGGGCCTGGCCGGCACGGGCAGCTACGACTACGAGGTGCCCGAGCAGGCGGTGCCCGAGGACTTCACCTTCGACCTCATCGCGGCCGAGCCGCGACGCGGCGGTCCCGTGTACCGCCTCGGCGTGCTCGGGCTCACCGCCGCCGGCCACGCCGCGTTCGCGCTCGGGGTCGGTCGGCGCGCGATGGAGGAGCTCAACCGCATCGTGCAGACGAAGCACCGGCTCGGCGCGCAACCGTTGCGCGACCAGCAGTTGTTCCGTCACGACTACGCGATCCACGACGCAGCCCTGCTCGCGGCGCGCGCGTTCGTGTACGAGTCGTTCGCGACCGTGCAGGACGTGCTCGAGGCGGGCGACGACCCGACCCCGGTGCAACGCCAGCGGCTGCGGCAGTCCACGACGTACGCGACCCGCGTCGCCACCGATGCGGTGCGGTTCGCCTACACCGCTGCGGGGACCGACGCGCTGCGTCCGGGGGTGTTGCAACGGTGCTTCCGCGACCTCCACGCCGCGACGCAGCACCTCGTCGTCGACAACAACACGCTCACCGAGACGACGCGCGTCCTCCTGGGCCTGGATGTCTGACGTGAGGGATGTCTGACGTGCACACGACATCTCATGGATGACCTCGAGGGCCGGGTCGCGGTGGTCACGGGGGCGGCGAGCGGGATCGGGCGCAGCCTCGCCGGGCGCTTGGCCGTCGAGGGCATGCACGTGGTGCTCGCCGACGTCGAGGACGGCGCGCTCCGCGACGCGGTCGCCGGCATCGGGGGCGACGCGGTTGCGTTCACGACCGACGTGACGTCGATGGCCGCGGTCGAGGCACTCGCCGAGTTCGCCTACGGCACCTTCGGCGCGGTGCACGTGCTGTGCAACAACGCGGGTGTGTTCCAAGGCGGGCTCATGTGGGAGTGCAGCGACGCCGACTTCGAGTGGACGTTCGGCGTCAACGCGATGGGCATCGTCCACGGCGTGCGCGCGTTCGTGCCCCGCATGCTCGCCGCCGGTACCGCGGGCCACGTGGTGAACACGGTGTCGATGGCCGGGCTCGCCACCACCCCGTTCAGCGGCCCGTACGCCGTGTCCAAGTTCGCGGCGATGGCCGCCACCGAGTGCCTGGCCCACGACCTCGCGTCGGTGGGCGCGGCGATCAAGGTGTCGGCGCTGTGCCCGGGCCTGGTCGACACCGGCATCGGCCGCTCGCGCCGCAATCGGCCCGCCGCGCTCGACACGCCCCAGAGCGGCAGCGGCGCGTTCGTGGAACAGGCGCTGGTCGACGGCAGCGCCGGCAGCATGGCGCCCGCCGCGGTGGCCGACCTGGTGCTGGAGGCCATCCGCGAGGAGCACTTCCTGGTCCCCACCCGGCCCAGCTACGCCACCCAGCTCACCGACCGCACCGAGGACCTGGTCGCGAGGAACCTCCCACGCAGCCCCGCCTTCGACTGATCACGCCGGCACACGCGCCGTCAGACAGTCGTCATGATCCAGGTGCCGGGCTGACGGCGCTTCACGAAATGCCAACCAGATGAGCAAGCCTGGCTTCACGAAGGCGCAACAATCTCGTAACACGCGATCCGTACGGTCGCCGGCATGACCGATGTCGTCCTCGTGCGTTGGCCCGAAGAGCGGGAGCACGTCGAGCGGCTCCGCGCTTCGGGCACACCTCGTCTGCTGCTGGTCGGAGCCGAGGTGGCGGCTCCGAAGCCGTTCGACGAACTGGAGGACTGGATTCGCCTGCCGGCCGTGGACAGCGACGTCCACGCCAGAGCCACAACACTCGCCGCGCGCGCACAGGAAGGCGTGGCACCCGACCCGCCGCGCATGGACGAGGCCGGCATCCTGAAGTATCGCGGACGGTGGATCACCTTGTCTCGGGTGGAGCGCGCACTCGCACGAGCGCTGGTCGATCGCTTCACGGCGGTCGTCCGGCGGGACACGCTGATCGAGACCGCGTGGCCGAGCGGAGAGTCGAGCCGGAATGCCCTCGACGTCCACATGGTGCGCTTGAGGCGGCGGCTCCTGACCGTCGGTCTCGAGGTGCGCACGGTGCGCGCGCGTGGCTATCTCCTGCAGCCCCAGACGGATCGAGGGCTCGGCTAGATGGACGTCACCGCGGTACTGCTCGACATCCTGATCGTGCTCGTCGCGGCGAAGGTGGCCGTGGAGATCGCCGAGCGGATCAATGTCCCGGCGGTCGTGGCCGAGATCGTCGCGGGCATGATCATCGGGCCGTCGGTGCTGAGCCTCGTCGGATCGGAGCAGACGCTCAAGGTGCTCGGAGAGCTGGGCGTGATCCTGCTCCTGCTGGGCGTCGGCATGGAGATGGACATCGGTGAGCTCGGCGCAGTGGGTCGCGCGGCGATGTCCGTTGCGGTCGTCGGGGTCGTCGTGCCGATGGTGGGCGGGTTCGCCGTCGCGACCGCACTCGGCCACGACAGCAACCAGTCGCTGTTCATCGGGGCCGCGTTGGCCGCCACCAGCGTCGGCATCACCGCCCGTGTGTTCAGCGATCTGAGAGCGCTCGCATCCGTCGAGGCGCGCACGGTCCTGGGCGCCGCGGTCGCCGACGACGTGCTCGGACTCGTGATCCTCACCGTGGTCGTTCGGTTGGTGTCGGAAGGCTCGGTGTCGATCGCCGACGTCGCACTGATCGTTGCCGTGGCCGTCGGGTTCCTCGTCGTCACCGCGGTCCTCGGATCGCGCTTCGCGCCTCGGTTGTTCCAGCTCCTCGACCGGCACGCCAAGTCGGCCGGCACGCTGGTGGCTCTGGCGTTGGCGTTCACGCTGGCGTTCGCCGAGCTCGCCGACGCGGCGAAGCTCGCGCCGATCGTCGGGGCGTTCGTCGCCGGACTGGCGCTGTCGAGAAGCTCGGCGAAGGAGCGCATCGAACGCGAGCTCGCGCCGGTCGGCCACTTGTTCATCCCGGTCTTCTTCCTCGGCATCGGCATCGACGTCGAAGTCGGATCCTTCGTCAAGCCCGAGGTCCTGGGCATCGCTGCGGCGCTGCTGGTCGTGGCCGTGCTCGGGAAGCTCGTGGCCTCGATCGGCGTGTTCGGATCGCCGGGTGACAAGTGGCTCATCGGGATCGGCATGATCCCTCGCGGTGAAGTCGGCCTCATCTTCGCCACGATCGGGCTGAACGAAGGGATCCTCGGCGGGAACCTGTACGCCGCATTGCTCTTGGTCGTTCTGGTCACGACCCTGATGACTCCTCCCCTGCTCCGATGGCGCCTCAGTGCCATGCGCGCGGGAAGCCAGCGCAGGGCCGAGACCCCGTCGACCAAGCCCGTCGGTGGCTGGTTGGTGGTGCACGAAGGAACGGTGGAGCTCGCGGCCGATCCGCCCGCGCAACTCGCGCTCGAGATCGCGCTCGACGCGGCACAACGCGTCGCGCGGGGCGCGCGACCGGGCTCGAACCTGCTGGCGTGGATCGGCGAAGGGAGCGACATCCCCTTGCGTTGGACCCCGGCGGTCACCCAGCAGCTCTTCGCTGTGCTCACCGACGGCGATGTGCGCGCCTGGCGGTTCCTCGACACCACGGGTGTGCTCGAGCGCGCGCTGCCGGAGTTGGCCGAGGCGGTCGATCGGCGCCGCAAGGACCCGTTCCTCCTCGACCCGTCACACGTCCTGCGGTTCAACCTCGTCG
This sequence comes from Acidimicrobiia bacterium, assembly GCA_036502765.1. Classification (GTDB taxonomy): domain Bacteria; phylum Actinomycetota; class Acidimicrobiia; order IMCC26256; family DASPTH01; genus DASUAS01. The sequence continues at coordinate 9,758 of DASXXX010000034.1, forward strand.
AACGGATTCGCGAGATCGTCGCCACCGATCCGGCCGCGGCCGCGCAGCACGCCGAGCTCCGACACCCGGAGTGGCTCCTGCTCGCAGCACTGATCCTCGACACGGTCGGCGAGGACTCGCCGGTTCAGCTCGCGCGGCGCATCGCGCACCGGCTCGATCTCGGCGCCGCCGCCGAGCAGCAGATCGCGCTCCTCGTGGAGGACTCCGACCTGTTGCGTGCTGCGGCCCGGAAGGTCGACGGGCTCCAAGAGGAGCGCGTCGTGCCCATCGCCGTCCACCTGGAGAACGCCGAGCGTGCGCGTGCGCTGTACCTGTTGTCGCTCGCCCTCGACGACCTCACGCGGTGGGAACGGGAACGACTCACCGAGCTCTTCCGGCTGGTGCTCGACCTGCTCGAGCGCCCCGATGTCTCCGGGCTCGACGCTCGGAACCTCCTCGAACGTCGCCGCGCGGAAGCGATCCGGATCGCGGGTTCGAACCCTCGCGTGGCCGACCGCATCGAGCAAGCGCCACGGGCGTATCTCCTCAGCCAGGACGCCGCCGACATCGCACGGCAGGCGGCGTTCGTCGAGCCCGTGCCCGCCCGAGGCGATGCGAGCGTGGCGATCACGGGCCTCGACGCCGACGGCTGGCGCATCGAAGTGGCGTCGCGTGACCGCCCGGGCCTCCTCGCGACCATCACCGCCGTCCTCGCAGAGTTCGAATTGGACGTCATCGAGGCCACGGTCGCGACATGGGTCGACGGCGCCGCGCTCGATTCGTTCGTCGTCCAGCGCAGCGAACCGCAACCGACCGGGCAGGAAGCCGGTGACGCCGGCCCGCTCCCCCCGCCGGACCCGGTCGCGCTCGAAGCCCGGGTCGTTGCTGCGTTCAGCGATCCTCTGGAGTCGTCTCCGAATCCGGAGGCCGACCTGCGCTTCGACGACCACGCGTCTCCGTGGTACACGATCTGTGAAGTTCGCAGCCCGGATCGACGCGGGCTGCTCCGCAGTCTCACCGCGGCCATGGCTGCGGCCGACGCAAACGTGCACTCGGCGCGACTGGTGACCGTCGCCGACGCCGCCGTGGACCGGTTCGAGTTGACCGATCGCAACGGTCGGAAGCTCGACGAACCCGCGAAGGCGGCCCTGATCGACGCGGTGCGCACCGGCGTGACCCGCAAGCGGAGGCGCTTCAGCCGCCGGGCCTGACCCGCGGCAGATCCGGCGGCAGATCTGGCGTCAGATACCCGTCATCTTTTGGATCACCCTCGTTTACATTGCGGAGCTTTCCAAGAAATGCACGTTCCTTACGGTTCTCTGAGCCGAGGCAGAGCGGGCAACGGCGCCTGACGTCCGGTGACCATCAACTTCCTCAGGAGGACCATGTGAAACGGACGCTACGCCGAATCGGCATCGTCGCCACGATCGCTGCGGCGCTCGTGCTGGTGACGAACGTCGCCGCTTTCGCGGTCGACCCGTCGATCGACGTCAACCCGATCAAGGGCATCTCGCACACCGACCTGGGGCTCAACAACCTCTGGGTGATCATCGGTGCGGTGCTCGTGATCTTCATGCAAGCGGGCTTCGCGCTCGTCGAGACCGGCTTCTGCCGGGCGAAACACGCGTCGCACGTCGTCAGCACGAACTTCGCCGTCTTCGGCCTCGGGTTCGTGGCGTTCTTCCTCGTCGGCTTCCCGATCATGTTCAGCGGCTTCAGCTACGCGCCGTTCGGCATGACCGCGCCGTTGAGCACTCAGTCACTGATCCACTTCGGTGACAGCGGGAACTGGGTGTTCCTCTGGGGCAAGAGCGGCTTCGCGCTCTCCGGTGTCGCGTACAGCGTGCCGGTGGCCGCGTTCTTCCTCTACATGGTCGCCTTCATGGACACCACGGCGACCATCCCCACCGGGGCGATGGCCGAGCGCTGGAAGTGGAAGGCGTTCGTGGGATGGGGTCTCTTCTGCGGCGCCCTCTACTACCCGATCTTCGGCGGATGGACCTGGGGTGGCGGCTGGCTCGCCAAACTCGGGAACAGCGTCGACCTCGGCTTCGGCTACGTGGACTTCGCGGGATCGGGTGTGGTGCACGCCATGGGCGGCATCGCCGGCCTCGCGGGAGCCATGGTGCTGGGTGCTCGCATCGGCAAGTTCGGGGCGGACGGCAAGCCGCGCACGTTGGCGGCGCACAACATCCCCATGGCCATGCTCGGCACGTTCATCCTGTTGTTCGGGTGGTTCGGGTTCAACGCCGCGTCGACGTTCGCGGCCACCGACCTGCGCTTCACCGTGGTCGCGGTGAACACTGCCATCGCGGCGGCGTTCGGTGCGACGATCGCGATGTTCTACTGCATGAAGCGGATGGGCAAACCCGACCCCGGCATGATGGTGAACGGCATGCTCGCGGGTCTCGTGGCCATCACGGCACCGTGCGCGTTCGTGCAGCCGTGGGCCGCGGCCGTCATCGGTTCCATCGCGGCGGTCATCATCGTCGAATCTGTGTTCTTCTTCGAGCGCAGGGGCATCGACGACCCGGTGGGCGCCATCTCGGTGCACGGGGTCGGCGGTGTGTTCGGTGTGCTCTGCGTCGGGATCTTCGCCGACGGTCGCTACGGCGCGGGTTGGAACGGGACCGTGTCGGACTCGACCAAGAACGCCAAGGGCGTCACCGGGATCCTCTACGGCACCGACGGCCAGATCTTCGGCAGCGGTTCGTTCGGGAGGCTCGGCTTCGGTCAGTTGGCCTCGCAGGCGATCGGCTGCCTGGTGATCATCTTCGTGATGGGCGGTTTCGCCTGGGCGTTCTTCAAGCTGCAGGACAAGCTGATGAAGGGCGGCATCCGTTCGGAGGAGGCCGACGAGATCGCTGGTCTCGACCTGCCGGAGATGGGCGCACTTGCCTACGACAACCTGCAGGTGCGAGAGCTCGACGTCGTCGGGGTGGATCAGGAGATCGTCATGTCCGGCGGTCCCTCACAGGAACCCACCACCGGAAGGTAATTCGCACTCGGTACGTGCGAGCGGCCGGCGGGGCGATGTCCCCGCCGGCCGCTCCGCGTCGGTGCCCGGCTCCGCGGCGAGCACTCAGCGGTCGTTCGTGAGCCGGTCGATCGCGAGAGCGCGGAGCACGTGCTCGTCCACCTCACCTGACGCCGACCGATCGATCCCCTCGACGAGGACGAACCGGCCGGGGGTCAACGCCAGTGGGACGTGCGCCCGGCACCACGCCTCCAACTCCGACGCATCGAGATGGTGTCGCGGGGTGACCTGCACGACCGCGACCACGACTTTCCCGATGCGCGGGTCGGCGATCCCCAGGACCACGCAGTCATCGACGCTGGGATGCTTCTGCAATCTGGCTTCGACGTCCGACGGATGCACCAGGTGCGCGGCGTCACCGGAGGGCTGCTCGGGTGACGCGATCGAGCCGGCAACCTTCACTGCTGGAAGCGCGGTCTCGAGCGCGACGGCGACATCGTGGCTCAACGGCGCGTCCGACGACCTGATCGTCCTCAGGCTCACTGGCGCGCGTCCGCCGACCGCGGCCGGGAGCGCAACAAGGAGCGGCCGTGCCTGCTCGTCGCCGTTGAGGATGAGGGTGTCGACCGCCTCGTGGTCGACGGCCTGCCACACGAGGTGCGGATCGAATGTGAGCGAGTCGACGAAGACGACCTTTCCCTTGCCGCTCAGCACCCCGAGCACCTCGGCGAAGCCGTCGCCTCGAGCGAGCGGCGCCACTGGGAACACGGTGGTCCCGGGGTCGAGGGTGGCCGACGAAGCGTCGTGCATCGCGATGGCGATGAGATCGTCGGCGCTGGGGGCTTCGATGTCCCACTCGGCCGGGGGGGTCGCAGTCGCGATCCCCTCCTCGTACTGCGGGCCGACCTCGAGCACCTTCGGCCGCCACCGCTTGGGGATCCGGCGGATGCCGGGGCGCAGGGTCTGTGCCATCGCGTGCGAGCACACGACGACGCGGGCGTCGCTCCCGTCGATCGCCGCGTGGAGCGCGCCGGCACCGATACCAGGATCCGATCCCAGCGGCACGCCGTGCAGCTTGCGCGTCGCGAGGAACGTCTCGACGTATTCCTGGGAGTTCGGGAGGACGATGGCGACCTTGTCGGTTGCCCCGAGCCCGTACCCGGTCTGCAGGTGCCACGCGAGGGAACGCGCCCTCGACGCGAGCTGCTCCCACTTGATGCGGCGCGGGCCCTGCACGATCACTTCACGGTCAGGTGTCGCGCGAGCGATGGCATCCACGAGCGTGGCGAAGTTCCAGGCAGGCAAGGAGTGGTGGCTCCTTCAGAGGATGGCGAGCGGGTTGACCGGCGAGCCGGTGCCGCGCGGGATCACGAGCGGAGCGACGACGAACTGGAACGCCCAGCGGTTCCCGTCCGCGCACGCCACCGCGAGGGCCTCGAAGTCGGCGTTGTCGAGGATCGGCATCCCCATGTAGGGGAGCAGGATGTGGTGCACGTGCAGCGCCATGGGGAGGCCACGCGGGTTGGGGATGCCCTGGTCGGCGCTGGGCGCGTCCTGCATGTCCCACACCAGCATCGACGCCTCGGTGTCGTGGAGGAACTCCACG
>DASXXX010000035.1:0-14238 GCA_036502765.1 Acidimicrobiia bacterium
CGAGCTCGGGATCGGCGCGGGGTGGAACCAGGTGGAAGCCGACGCGTACGGCATCGACCTGCACCCGACGCTCACCGAGCGCTTCGACGCGTTCGACGAGGGGTGTGAGGCGATCATCGGGCTCCTGTCGAACGAGCAGACCACGTTCACGGGTCGCTACGTGCAACTCACCGACGCGTACTGCAACCCCAAGCCGATCCAACGGCCGCACCCGCCGATCTGCATCGGTGGACAAGGCGAGCGCCGCACACTGCGGAGCGCGGCGCGCTTCGCGCAGCACTGGAACTACCCGGGCGGCCCGGTCGAGGACTTCACGTCGAAGCTCGAGGTGTTGCACGCGCACTGTGCCGACGTCGGACGCGACCCGTCGGAGATCACGGTGTCGACGCACCTGCGCGGGCGTCCCGGCCCGGATGGGATCGACGACGTGGTCGAGCAGGCGAAGCGCTTCGGCGACGCGGGACTCGATCTCGGCATCGTGTACCTGCAGCCGCCGCACTCGCCCGCGGTGCTCGACGGTCTCGCCGCCGCGCTCGCAGGCGTGTGAGCGAGCGCCAGCGAGATACAGCTAGAGCGTCCAGCCCGCGTTCTTGCGCTCCACGCACGTGGGGCAGATCGGGTAGCGCGTGGGATCGCGCGTCGGCACCCACTTCTTGCCGCACAGCGCGGTGATGGCCTCGCCGGTGATGTAGGCGCGCGTCACGTCTTCTTTGCGGGCATAGTGGGCGAAGCGGTCGTGGTCGCCACCGTCGGTGTCGAGCGGGACGCGCTCCTCGACGATCGTCGGTGCCTGGACGGGTGCCTGGACCGGCTCTTCGACGGGCGCTTCGACCGGCGCAGTGGTGGTGTCGCTCACCCGGCCAGAGTACCGAGCGGGGGCCCAGGTAGCCTCGCCCTGTGCCGGACTTCGCCGACGACGCGAGCAGCGAGCTCGAGCGCAAGGCCAAGGCGCTCATGTTCATCGCGCTGTTCGAGACCGTCACGTACCTCCTGCTGTTCTACTTCTGGATCGTGTCCCCGAACGACGCGGTGAAGGCCATCGTCGGCTTCTTCCACGGCCTCGTGTGGATGTCGTTCGTGGCGATGACGGTGATCATCCGCCCGGACATCGGCTGGACCTGGGGCTACACCGCCTTGGTGGTGCTCACCGGTCCGATCGGGGGAGTGCTGGTGTGGTGGCGGCTGCGGACGACCCCACGAGAGCAGCTCGTACCTCACGCATCGCCGCCGGCAGATCACTGACCGTTCGCTCGCGCGCCTCGCGGTCGCCGAGGAACACGAACACGCACTCGGCGACCGCCTCGCCCGTCGCCTGTTCGAGCGCAACCGCGTACGCCGCGCCCTGGAGGCGGTAGCGCGCCACCTTGGCGTCGAGGTCGTCGTCGTCGGCCCACGCGTCGGTCTTGTAGTCGACGACGACCAGTCCGTCGGGGCGGCGGTACACGAGGTCGACGTACCCCTCGAGGGTCGTGCCGTCGACCGGCGTGGCGACATACATCTCGCGCCGGAAGCCGTGCTCGACCGCTTCCTGCACGACGCGCGTCGTGAGCGCGACACGGGCGCGCGCGGCGACGTCGACTTCCTTCCCGAAGATGCCCTCGGCGGCGGCCTGCGCGGCGGCCGCGTCGTCGAGGCCGGCACCGGTACCGAGGTCGACGGTCTGGAGCACGGCGTGCACCGCGCGGCCGAGCGCAGTGCCGTAGCGGCCCTTGTTCCACGGCGGCAGCTCCAGGTCGCGCGGCCCCTTGGCCAAGCCCGGGTCGCCCACCGCAGCGCGGGCGGCCTCGGCCTCGCGCGCCAGCGCGGTCGCGGACTGCACCCGGCGGCGCGCCGATTCGGTGCGGGCGCGGTCGCGCGCGAGCACCCAGTCGTCCCACGGCGGCGGGGCGGCCGCGGGCGCGACCGCGACGTCGGCGCGCGCCAACGGACGGAGATCGTCGGCGTTGGCCGCGAAGGGCTCCCAGCCCGGCTGCTCGGCCGCGGCGTGCCACACCAGTTCGGCGTGGGTCCACTTCGCGTTGTCGTCGCCTGGCGTCTTCGCGGGCCGGTGTACCGACACCACGAGGTGGTCACGGGCGCGCGTCATCGCGACGTAGAGGAGGCGCAGCTTCTCCTGGAAGTCCATCTGCTCGTCGATCGGTGCGTAGCGCTCGAACTCCTCGGTGGTCACCCGCTTCGACACGCGCACGGCGTACGTGTCGTCGTCGTGCGGGAAGAGCAGCTGCACGCTGCGCGGGCGGCCCGACGCCTTCGTGGTCATGCCCGACACGATGGTGATCGGGAACTCCAGCCCCTTGGCGCCGTGGATGGTGTGGATGCGCACCGCGTCGTCGTCGGTCTCGGGGAGCACGGTCTCGACGACACGAGCGCCTTCGCTGCTCTGCAGGTCGGCCCACGAGAGGAAGTCGCGCACGCTCCCGCCCTCGGCGTCGGCGAAGGCGCGCGCCTGCTCGACCACGAAGCGCACGCGCCGCCAGAGATCGCGCGGTCGCCCGTGCGCGAACCCGACCTCGAGCACGCGCCGCTCGCGCACGATCCGGTCGAGCAGCTCGCTGGGCGACGACCAGTAGCGCGCGTCGTGCCACGCGGCGAGCGCGCACAGCGCGTCGCCCACCGGGTGGTCGGCGGGGAGCGACTCGGGGAGCGCGGCCTGGTGGTCCCACCGACCATCGTGTTCCACCTTGAACGAGTACAGGTCGTCGTCGCCGCAGCCGAAGATCGGCGAGCGCAGCGCGCTCACCAGCGCCAGCTCGTCGGTCGGATCGTCGACGGCCTGGAGCACGATCAGCAGGTCGCGGATCTCGCGGGTGCTGTACACGAGTGACGACGTCTCGGCCCGGTAGGGGATGCCGGCGGCGTCGAGGGCGTCCTCGAGCTGCCCGAGCGACGTGCGCGCCGGCAACAGGACGCACAGGTCACCGAGGCGGCACGGTTCGGTGCGCTCGCTGCCGTCGCCGTCGGCATGGTCGGCACGCCGCACCACGGTCCAGCCTTCGCGCAGTGCGCGCCGCACGACCGCGGCGACGTCGGTGGCCTCGAGCTCGCGCAGAGGGTCGGCGGCGGACACCTGGGCGTCGGGCTCGGCGCCGAGCAGCACCACCGCGGGCCCCACGGGGCTGGCCTCGCGCACCGGCTCGAGTGCGACGTACTCGGGTTGGGACTCGGGCTCGGCCACGATGAGCTCGCGGAAGATCGCGTTCACGACGTCGATCACCGGCCGGGTGGTGCGGAAATTGCGGGTGAGGTGGCGCGGCGACGCGCCGAATGCGGAACGCGCGCGCAGGAACGCGGCGATGTCGGCCCGCCGGAAGCGGTAGATCGACTGCTTGGGGTCGCCCACCACGAAGAGCCGGCCGGGGTCGACCGGAAGCTCGTCCCACCGGTAGGCCCGGGCGTCGGGTTCGCCCGACGCGAGCAGCGCGGCGAGGTCGCACTGGATGGGGTCGGTGTCCTGGAACTCGTCGAGCAGCAGGCGCGTGTAGCGGGCGCGCAGTCGCTGGCGCACCTCCCAGCCGTGCTCCGGGTCGCGCAGCATCGAGCGGGCCAACACGAGGAGGTCGTGGAACTCGAGCTCGCCGGCGGCACGGCGAGCGGCCGCCTCCCGCAGCGTGAACTGCGCCAGCTCCCACGCCAGCCGGCGCACCACCACCTCCGAGGTGGCCTGCGCCAGTTCGGTCACCACCTTCCGGAGCGCACCGATCTCCGCGCGCACGTCGTCGGCGGTGCAGTCGTCGGGCCAGTTCGTCTTCTTCCCGTGCCGCAGGTTGCCGGTGGGCGCACCGACGTTGAGCATCCTCATCTGCTCGTATTCGTCGGGCGCGGCGAGCAGCGCGTCGTGCCACTCGGCGAGGTCGACGACCTTCTCGAGCAGCTTGTCGTCGGGGGCGAGACAGCGCGTGCCGCGAGTGCGCACCTGTTCGAGCGCGTCGAGCACCGGTGCGAGTGCGGGCGCGAGCGGTGGAGGGTCGGGCTCCTCGTGCATGCGCTCGGCCACGAGGTCCCAGTTGGCGTTGCACGCGAGGGCCAGCGTGCGGAGCACCGGGAGCGTGGTGTCGACGTTGAGCGCGAGCAGGATCGTGCGCTCCAGGGCCGGGTCGTCGAGCAGGTCGTCGACGAAACGGGTCCAGCGCTCCTCGAACGCCAGCTGCGACGCGATGTCGTCGAGCACCTGCACCCGCGGGGGCAGGCCCGCCTCCACCGGGTGTTCGGCGAGGATGCGCTGGGCGAACGCGTGGAGGGTGGACACCGCCGCCGCGTCGAGCTCCTCCAACGCCAGCGTGGCTCGCGAGACCTTGATCGGGCCGCCCTCGCGGGCAACCACCTCCAGCGCGCGTCGGATGCGGTCGCGCAACTCGGCTGCCGCCTTCTCGGTGAACGTGACCGCGGCGATCTCGCGCATCGGCACGTCGCGCTCGACGACGAGCGCGACGATTCGATCAACGAGGGCCTTGGTCTTGCCCGAACCCGCGCCCGCCTCCACGAACAGCGTCTCGTCGAGCGCGCCGACGATGGCGTTCCGGGTGGCGAGGTCCTCGTCGAGGTCGAGGAAGGACTGCTGGACCGCCTCCGTCGTCACCCCGACACCTCGGCGGTTTCCAGCGCGGTGGGGTCCAGCGAGGGTTCCGACACGTCGCGTACGAGCACGTCGGGTTCGGCGAGCGCCAGGTAGCCGTGGAGCTCGGGGGCCTCGCGCTTGCGCACCCACTCGCGGTAGCGGTCGCGCGTGCCGCGCGCGTCGGGATCGGTGTAGCTGCGCCAGCGGCGTGTCCACGTGGTGGGTGGATCGACCCGGCAGGGGAACACCCCGCCGTCGATGCCGTCGGCAATCGCGCGCAGGACCTCGTCGACGCGGGCGTCGACTGCGGGGGTGAGCACGAGCTCCGCCCACCGGAAGCCACCGCGCGTGCTCACGTACCAGTACGCCGCGCCGACCGGGGTGTCTCGGGCTCCGAACGATGCGCGCGCCGCGTGCGCGTACACCGGGAGCTGCAGCAGGCGCCCGCCCGCGGTGGGGTCGTCGTCGGGGATGCCGACCGGCCGGCCGGTCTTGTAGTCGACGATCCAGAGCGACCCGCCGGTGGACGCGTCGACCCGGTCGGCGGCGCCGCGGAAGCGCAGCGCGCGCCCGTCGGAGAGCGGGAGATCGACGGCGGGCGCTCCGTCGGTGAAGCCGAACCGCAGCTCGGTGGCGATGGTGCGCAGACCAGACTCGGCCCGTACACGGTCGTCCTCGGTGAGGAAGCGGTCGAGCTCGGCGAAGATCCGACGCCGATCGCGGTGCCAGAACAATCGCCGGCCGGTGCGGCCCTGGGCCTCGTACACCGCCATGCGCCCCTCGGCGATCTCTCGCAGCCGATCGCGGTCGGTGTCGGTCCATGCGGCGTCGGGAGCGGGCGCGCCTCCGGGCCGGGCGAGGACCTCGGCGAGGAAGCGGTCGAGCGTCTCGTGCACCAGGCTCCCGCGGTCGAGGGGTGTGACCTCGTAGCGCTCCTCGGGCAGCTCCGGGACCTCGACGCGCAGGAGGTACTCGAGCAGGTAGTCGTGGGGGCTGTACGCGTAGGTTTGGAGCCGCGTCGGCGACACGACCACGGTGCCGTCGGTGATGCGAGGGACGGTGTGACCCGCGAGGTTGCCGTCGAAGCGGGTGAACGCGCTGCTCCCACGCGCGACGACGGCGTCGACGCCGCGCGCGAGCGCGCGGTCGATCCGGGCCAGCTCGTGGTCGTCGACGGAGCCACCGCCGCGCGTGTGGTCGAGCAGCGTGCGCAACCGGTGCTCCTGTTCGGTGGCCGGGAACTCGACCCGCGCCAGCCCGGCGGCGAACGAGGGCACGGGCACGTACCAGTCGGCGTGCAGCTCGCCCAGATCTTCAGGGAGTCGGTCTTCAGGGAGTCGGTCGACTCCGGCCGCGGCGACACACCCGGCCAAGAAGCGGGAGGGCACGCGTTCGGTGGTGCGCCGCAGGTCGCCGCGCGGGAAGAGGAGGACGCGTTCACCCGACGCGCTCGCGAGCGCGGCCAGCATGCGGCGGTGGTCGTCGTCGACGCGCGCCGCGCGCAGCGGGAGCGCACCGTCGGTGGCGCGACGGTCGGCGTCGGGGAGGAGCGAGTCGTCGTGCACGCGGGTGGGGAAGAGCCCCTCCGCCAGGCCGCACACGAACACCCGGTCGAGCTCGAGCCCGACGCCGAGCGCGACGTGGCCCATCAGGAGGCCGTCGCCGAAGCGGCCCACCCGACCCAGGTCGGCGTCGAGCTCGAGCTCGAGGGTCCGCCGGAACACGTCGACCCCCGGCGACGCCTCGACCGCGTCGAGGCCGGCGAGACGCACCAGCGCGGCGTCGATCTTCTCCCCCGCCTGCTGCTCGGCTTCGGGCCACGACGCCCGCCGCGACTCCGGCGCCAGGTGGTCGTGCACGAGACGCTCGGCCCAGCCGGTGAGGTCGCGCCAGCTCGCGGCGGGATCGACCCGCAGGTCGCGCACGAGCGTCGCCACGAAGTCCTGGAGCGCGCGGGCGTGCTCGAGCCGGCGTTCCAACCCGAGCGGCCGCGGGTCGCGGTCGGTGACTGCCCGCTCGGCCGCCAGCTCGGCGTCGGCCTGCACCGCGTACCGCTCCAGCCGCTGCTGCCACTGCTCGGGTCCGCGCACGATCTCGGCGTCGCGGCTGATCCGTTCCCAGCTCGCGCTCGGTACCTCGCGCCCGCGTCGGTACACCGGCGTGGTGGCCAGCAGGCGCATCACGTCGTGACGCTGGAAGTCGCGGTCGGGGAGCGCGAGCAACCCGAGGAGGCCTCGGCCGAGCGCGCTGTCGGCGAGGGTGCGCACCGCGGCGCCGTTGTGCGGGATGCCGGCGGCCGTGAGGTGCTCGTGGACGAGGCGCGCGTAAGGATCGGGCGCGCCGTAGAGCACCGCCATGCGTTCGAGGGGCACGCCCACCTGCACCGCGTCGACGACCAAGCGCACGACCGCGCGCACTTCGTCGTCGGGATCCGATGCCGAGACGACGCGCGTCGGTGCCGGCGCGGCCGACGCGTGCCACTGGCTCTCAGCCCGGTCGAGGTCGTGCTCGAGGTCGAGCCGTGCGAGCGCGGCGAGCACCGGCGCGTCGGCGCGGGCGTCGCCGCTCGTGCCGACGACGATGGTGACGGCCACGCGGGTCGCGAGCACCCGGAGCAGTGCGGCCGTGGGCGTCGTCATCTCTTGCGGGAGGTGCACGATCACCGCGCCGAGGTCGGCGAGCAACGGCACGCCGGCCGCGACCTCAGCGGCCGCGGCATCCATGAGGTCGCGCTCGTCGTACCACTCGGCGGCGAGCGCGGCGCGGACGCGTCGGCTGATGCGCACGACATCGGCCGCGCGCGCGCCGGTGCGCACCAGCGCGTCGAGCGCGGCGTCGTCGAGGTTCGACAGCTCGCGGTGCGCCGCGACCAGCGCGGCCTCGGTGGCGGGGTGCTCCGCGACCGGGCGGAACCGGCCGGGTGCGTCGGCGAGCACCGCGCGCACACCCGCCGCCAGGACCGGGATCGACACCGGCCGGCGGTGCGCGGCGGCGAGCTTCGGTGCCCCGAGCAGTTCGGCGAGGCGGAACGGGGTGAGGAAGGTGACGCCGGCGACGCCGTCGCCGCCGTCGGTGACGCGCCCGAGGGCACCGCTGCCGAGCAGGCGGCGGGCGGCCACACCGACGTAGTTGGTGGGGACCACGACCGTGACCGGCGCCAATGCGTCGCCCGCCTTCGCCGCCACCACCGCGGCGTGCAGCGCGCGCGACGCCTCGGGGCCGTACGGGACCGGCGTCAACTCGATGGGCATCGTCCCGGATCGTACGGCCGGGGTGCGACACGCATCGGGGGGTTCAGCAAGGGGGTTTCAGCGAGCCAGTGGATTGGGCGTGGGCTCGCCGATCTTGTGCAGCACGTGGCGGTCGGTGTGGTGGAACGGCTCGTCGCGGTCGAGCACCTGGAGCACGGTGTCCTCGTCGTACTCCCACGTGCCGTCGGCGTTGACGGTGACGGTCACGCGGAACGACAGCGTGGTGTACGCGTGCTCGAGGAACGGGTTGGAGCAGATCCCGTAGGCGGTCTGCCCTCGCTCTGCGTGCAGCGTGAAGGTGGTGGCATCGGCGGCCACCAGGCCCGATGCCAGCGCGACCTGGGCGCGGGGGATGGCGATGCTCTGCGTGACCGTGCCCTCGACCGGGTTCCAGAGCCAGTACCCCACCTGGTCGTGGAACGTCTCCACCTCACCCGGTTTGTGGATGTGGACGTGGTAGCGGAGGCCGTAGAAGTACTGCGGACCGTTGGTCTGGGGATCGATCGGCTGGAGCTCGTAGTGCTCGACGTACACGTCGGACTCGGTGCCCTCGACCACCGGGTGGACGTCGGCGCCCGCGGTCCCCTCCCAGATCCCCGCCATCGGGGCGAGCGGACCGAGGTGGGCGAGCCCGTCGGGATCGAGGTCGGGTTCGGTGAAGATGTCCTCGGGCATCGAAGAAATGTAGAGCGCGCCCTCAGCTCGAGTTGCCGTACCGACGCGTCGGGGTGATCAGCACGGCGGCGCGGCGCTCGTCGGCCATGGCGTGGTCGTACGCGTCCCAGTCGTCATGGGTGCCACCAGCAGCGCGGAACACGTCTTGCAGGAGCATCCGGAGCCCGTCGGTGTCGACCCCCGCGCTCGCGTCGTCGGGACCGATCACGTCGACGGAGCCCTCGACCGCCGCCCACTCCCACCCGGCCCGCACGACGATCGTGGCGCGCGGGTCGGCCCGGAGGTTCCGCAGCTTGCGGGTGCCGCCCGCCGCCACCAGTCCGACGACCTCGTCGCCGGTGACGGGATGATCCAACACTCCGGCGTTGACCACGGACGCCTGCACCGAGCCGTCGGCTCGAGTCGTGCTGAGCACGCAGAGCCCGTGATCCTTGCGCACGAGCGCCGCGAACGCGGCGAGTTCGGTCACCGCGCGGGGAGGATCCGCGCCCGCGCTGCGACGACGATCAGCTCGGCGCAGGTGTCGAGCTCGAGCTGCGTGGAGTCGAGCACGAGGTGGTAGTGGCGTGCGTCGCGCGCGTCGCACTTGTAGAAGTGCTTCACGTACGCCTCGCGCGCGCGGTCGGTCTCGCCCGCGAGCTTGCGCGCTTGTTCCTCGTCGATGCCCTCGAGTCCGACCGCGCGCTGCACCCGTGCGTCGAGCGGTCCGTCGAGACGGACGTGCAGTGCGTGGGGTTGCGCGCGCAGCACGATCGCCGCGGCCCGGCCGAGGATCACGCCACCTTCAGTGGCGGCGACCTGGTGCAGGACCCGCTCGGTCTGATCGCGGAACGTCTGCTCCGGCTGGTCACCCAGCGACGCCCGGGTGGTGGTGGGCACCGTCCCGAACTCGGTGTCGGGCAACACTGCGGCCCGGGCGAGGTTGGCGAACAGGCGCCCGAACCCCGACGTGCGTCGCTCGTCGTGGGCGATCACGTCGGCCATCGGGACGGCGAGGGCCTCGGCGACCGCGACCGGGATCCCGCGGTCGAGGAACGGCAGGCCGAGTGCTTCCGCGACCTGCGGTCCGACGACGCTCCCCCCGGCCCCGAACGACGCCGACAGCGTGACGACGGGTGCCATGGACCTCCAGTCTGTCACCCGGTTGCGTCGCGCGCGGCGCGAGACTCGCCCGATGAGCGTGCAATCGTGGTTCCTGCACATGCACTCGGGGCGGGCCCGGGTGCTCACCGCGGTCGGGATCGCGGCGGTGGTCGCGTTCGTGGTGGCGTGGTTCGTGCCGTGGCAGCTCACCGTGTTGGTGGCGTGGGACGTCACCGCGGTGCTCGTGGTGGGGTCGGTCTGGTTGACCATCGCCGGCTTCAGCCCCGCGCAGACCAAGGAGTTCGCCACCAAGGAGGACGACTCGCGCGCCGGCACCCACCTCCTGCTCCTCGGCGCCGCCCTCGTGAGCCTGGTGGGCGTGGTGCTCGCCTTCCTCAAGGGGAATCAGGGCGCGCACCCCCAGGAGGTGCTGTTCGAGTCGTTCGGCGTGTTCACGATCGCGTGCTCGTGGATCCTGGTGCACACGGTGTTCGCGCTGCGCTACGCGCACATCTACTACACCGAGCCCGAGGGTGGGATCGACTTCAAGACCCAGCCCCGGGGGACCGAGGATCCCAACTACGTCGACTTCGCGTACACCGCGTTCACCGTCGGCATGACGTTCCAGGTGTCCGACACCGACATCACCCGTCGCGAGATGCGCCACCAGGTGCTGCGCCACGCGCTCATCTCGTTCTTGTTCGGCGCGGTGATCCTGGCGACGACGGTCAACGTGGTCGCCAGCCTGCTGAACACGTAGCGCCGCCTCTTCCCCGATCGCTCGCGTCCGCTCGGTCCGTCCCAACGGACGAGCACGGGCGAAGCCCGCACTCGTCCGCAGGGGGGACGATGGCGAAGGGGCTAGCCGAGCCCGTTCTGCTTCAGGAAGGTCGTGGCCACGTCGGCCGGGTCTTCCTTGTTCTCGTTGATGCCGAGCGACATCTTGTTGTAGGCCGCGGTCGTCAGCTTCGAAGACACCTGGTTCAGGATCTTCATGGTCGCCGCGGTGGCCTTGTCCTTCTTGATGAGGAACACCGGGTTGTCGGCCGGCTGGAGCGCCTTGTCGTCGGTGAGCAGCACCGCGTCCTTCGGGATCACGCTGGAGCCGGTGAAGAGCAGCGCCACGTCGATGTCGCCGTCGTCGAGCGCCTTGACCGTGATCGGTCCACCGGCGTCGAGCTTCTTGACCTCCGAGAACTTCAGGCCGTAGAGCTCCTGCGACTTGGCGCCGAGGCAGAGGTCGCGGGTTTCGCACTCGGGCGGACCGCCGAAGGTGAGGTCGCCCGCAACCTTCTTGAGGTCGGACACCTTCGTGAGCTTGTACTTCTTCGCGGTGGCCTTGGTGACGTAGAAGCCGTTGACGTCGACGGCCGGGGCCGGCTTGCTGGCCACGATGCCGGTGCCGGCGAGCTTCGCGGTCAGTGCCTTGTACGTGCTCGCGGAGTCACCGGTCGCCTCACCCCCGAGGAACTGGAGGAGGGTGCCCTGGTAGTCGGCGTAGCCGTCGAGGTCGCCGCTCTGCAGCGCCGCGTAGACGATCTCGGTGGCACCGAGGTTGTCCTTGAAGCTGATGTCGTAGCCCTTGTTCTCGAGCGCCTGGCCGTACGCCTGCGAGATGGCCTGGGCGCCGCCGAAGTCCTTGGAGCCGACGGTGAGCGACTTGCTCTGCGCCGACGCGACGCCGCCGGCGGTGATGCCCACAACGAGGGTGAGGAGTCCGGCCGTGAGCAGGGCCCAGGCGCGGCGTCGGAAACGAGCATGGATCATCGGTACGTCCTGTCGTGAGTACGTGGGGGCTTTTGCCTACCCCGGAGCAGTGTGGCGAAACCTTAGCGAATCGGTCAGGTTTCGGGGGATCGGATGTCAGAGGGCCGGTTTCAGAGCGCCGGCCCGGTAGCCGACACGATCGGTTGGGTGGCGAGGTCGCGGACCCGGATCTTCCCCTCGGCCCGGATGCCGGGCGAGGTGATCGCCCGCTGGAGCAGCGCCAGCAGCAGTTCCATCGCGATGGCGAGCAGGGCGACCAGGAGGCCCCCGGCGAAGATCTTCGCGTGGTCGTTCACCGCGATGCCGTCGATGATGTAGCGGCCGAAGCCGCCCGAGTCCACGAGCGCGGCCAGGGTCGCGGTGGCGACGACGGCGACGGTCGCGGTGCGCACTCCGGCCATCACGAGCGGTACGGCATTGGGCAGCTCGACCCGCCAGATCATCTGGCGGGCGTTCATGCCCATGCCGCGCGCCGACTCACGGATCTCGTCGTCGACGTTCGCCATGCCCACGTAGGCGTTCGCGAGCATCGGCGGCACCGCGAGGGCGAACATGGCGATGAACGCGGGGACGGACTGCACCGGCGTGAGGATGCCGGTCGGATCGCCGATGCCGACCCACTGCACCGAGAGGATGAGCAGCGCGAAAGCCGGCAGCGCGCGCCCGATGTTGGCGATGTTCACCGCGATCGCGCCACCGGTGCGCACGTGTCCGAGCACGATCCCGATGGGCAGCGCGACGACGGCGGCGACGAGCACCGACACCACGGTGAGCTGCACGTGCTGGCCGAGCAGGTGCGGGATCGACTCGTCGCCGTGCCACTGGTCGCTGCTGGTGAGGAAGTCGAAGACCTGGCCGAAGAACCCCATCACGCGACTGCCTTGCGCTTGCGCTTCCCCGCGCGCGCCCACGGGCTCGCCAGTCGCTGCGCGAGCACGAGCAGCAGGTCGGCGACGACGGCGAGCGCGAGCGACAGGACGATGCCGACCGTGAGCGGCGTGCGGAACTCGCGTTGCAGACCGTCGTACATGAGCGAGCCGAGACCGCCCTGGCCGATCAGGGCGGTGATGGCCACCAGCCCGATCGTCGTGACGGTGGCGATGCGGATCCCCGCCATGATCGCCGGCAGCGCGAGCGGGAGGTCGACGCGCAGCAGCTTGCGGTTGGGCGAGTAGCCCATGCCGACGGCGGCGTCCTGCACGTCGGCGGGAACGCCGTCGAGGCCCACGACGATGTTCCGCACCAGGATGAGCAACGTGTACGCGGTGAGCGGGATCAGCGCGGTCGTGCGCGTCAGCCCGGTGAGCGGGATCAACAACGCGAACAGGGCGAGTGAGGGGATGGTGTAGAGGACGCCGGTGATCGCGATGACCGGTCCGTAGAGACGGCGGTGGCGCACGCTCAGCAGCGCGAGCGGCAATGCGATCGCCAGTCCGAACAGCACCGCGAGCACCGTGAGCTGGATGTGCTCGACGAGCGCCTGGCGGATCTCCTCGGTGTGGTCCTGCACCCACGGCCAGTACAACCACTTCGGGCCGATGGCCTCCGCCAGCACGAAGAGCGGCGTCATCGTCCGAGCGTAACTGCACATCTCGACGGGTATCGTCGGCCGATCACCTCTGACGCAATGATCCGCCTCGACGCGATCAGCAAGCAGTACCCGAACGGCCAGCTCGCGGTGCAGGAGCTGTCGCTCGACATCCCCGACGGCGACGTCTGCGTGCTCGTCGGACCGTCGGGGTGCGGGAAGACCACCACGCTCAAGATGATCAACCGGCTCATCGAGCCGTCGTCCGGGCGCATCTTCGTCGACGGGCGCGACGTCACCCACGCCGACCCGGTCGAGATGCGTCGTCACATCGGCTACGTGATCCAGCAGGTCGGGCTGTTCCCGCATCAGAACATCGCCACCAACATCGGTACCGTGCCGAAGCTGCTCGGGTGGCCGAAGGCGCGCATCGACGCTCGCGTCGAGGAGCTGCTCCACCTCGTCGGGCTCGACTCCGCCGAGTACCGCGGGCGCTACCCGGCGCAGCTCTCGGGCGGGCAGCGCCAGCGCGTCGGCGTGGCCCGCGCGCTCGCCGCCGATCCTCCCGTCCTTCTCATGGACGAGCCGTTCGGTGCCATCGACCCGGTCACACGCGTCCGCCTGCAGGACGAGTTCCTCCGCCTCCAGCGCGACGTGCAGAAGACCGTGGTGTTCGTGACCCACGACATCGACGAAGCGGTGAAGATGGGCGACCGCATCGCGATCCTCGACATCGGCGGCGTGCTCGAGCAGTACGCGGCCCCGGCCGAGATCCTCGGACGTCCGGCGTCGACGATGGTCCGCAACTTCGTCGGTCACGACCGCGCGCTGAAGCGCCTGCGCGTCACCCCCATCGACGTCGAGTGCCTCGAGCACCCGCCTACGGTCTTGCCCGACGCCACGCTCGCCGACGCGCGCGCCGCGATCGCGAAGTGGGAGGCCGGGTGGGTCGCGGTGGTGGGCGACGACGGCGGGCTGCGCGGCTACGTCGACGATGACAAGGCGAGCGGCGACGGCACGGTGCGCGATCGGTTGCAGCGGGTCGAGACCTGGGTGCCGCTCGACCAGGATCTCCAGGACGTCCTCGCCACGATGCTGTTGACGCGCGAGGGCTGGGTGTCGGTGCTCGACGGCGACCGCTTCGTGGGCGTGCTCACGCCCGAGGCGGTGTACCGGACGCTGCGCCGTTCGCTCGAACAACCGTCGGAAGACGACGGGTAGCGTCGCGCCGGGGACGAAGCGAGCGGACGCGAGCGACGGAGGAGAGATGGCGATGGACGTGGCGAACTCGCTGCTCGACCTGGTGGGGAACACCCCGCTGGTGCGACTCGGCCGGGTGGGACACGACCTCGAGTGCGACCTCCTCGCCAAGGTCGAGC
>DASXXX010000036.1:0-3521 GCA_036502765.1 Acidimicrobiia bacterium
GCCGCGGGGTACCTCCAGCTGCGCGGGTTGGGCGACGCGATCGCCGCCGCCAACGAGTGGAATGCCGACGACCTGGCGCGCTACCGCGCGCTCCCGGAGCTCGCCGCGCTCGGCGAGCGCTCCGCCGACAAGTCGCTCGACCGGGACCAACTGGTGGAGCTCAGCCGCACCCTGCCGCCCGACTGGCTCCCCTCGTCCTCGGCGGTCGGCGACGACGCGACGTGCGCGGCGCAGCTGCGCACCTACCTCGCCGCCGGCGCCGACGAGCTCGTGCTGCACGGCACGACCGCGGAGCACCTCGGCGGCCTCGCCGACGCGTTCTCGGCCGGGGCGTGCGCGTGACCAAGGTCGAGGTGCTCGACGATCTCCGCGCCCCGCTCGCGCAGTGGCTCGCCGAGCGCCTCGGTGTCGACGTCGTGAAGATCGGCTGCCTGTCCCGTCCCGGAGGGGGTCGGTCGAACGACACGATCCAGTTCGACGCCGCGTGGCGCGAGCGGGGCCTGGCGCGACGTGAGGCCCTCGTGCTCCGTCGCGAGCAGACCGGTCACCACATCTTCCGCGCCCCCGACGTCGTGCGCGAGTTCCAGGTGCTGTCCGGTCTCGCGCCGTCGTGGGTGCCCGTCCCGCGGGTGCGTTGGGCCGAGACGGATCCGTCGGTGCTCGGCGCGCCCTTCTTCGTGATGCACGCGGTGCCGGGCCTCGTCCCGCTGGCCCGGCCGTCGATCCATTCGCACGGATGGCTGCCATCGTTGACCACCATGGAACGGGATCGCCTCTGGAGGTCGGCGCTCGATGCGATGGTCGCGGTGCACGCGGTCGACTGGGCGGCAAGCCACTCGTTCCTGCTCGACGGCGTGCCGGCGAACGCCAGCGTCGCCCACCATCTCGACGGCTTCGTCGACTGGTACCGCTGGGCCGCCGCCGGGCGCGAGTACCCGATCACCGACGCTGCGCTCGAGGAGCTGGTGCAACACCGCGACGCCACCGATGCCGCGGCCCCGACGCTCGTCTGGGGCGACGCGCGCGTCGGCAACATGATCTTCGGGAGCGATCACCGCGTCGCCGCAGTCATCGACTGGGAGATCGCGTCGATCGGCCCGCCCGAGATCGACGTCGGCCACTGGCTGTTCTTCGACCGCTTCGCCACTGACGCGATCGGGGTCGAGCCGCTGCCCGGCTGGCCCGACCGCGCCGCGACCGTCGCCCGCTACGAGGAACGCTCGGGTCGCGGCCTCGGCGACATCGAGTGGTTCGAGATGCTCGAGGAGCTCGTGATCGCCACGACCCTGATCCGCCAGTCCGACGACCGCGTCGCGCGTGGCCTCGCGTCGCCCGACACGCGGATGGGCCACGACAACACCGTGACCCAGATGCTCGCGCGGCGCGTCGGGCTCCCCGTCCCCGAGCCGTCGCCCGACTACCTCGCGCACCGCGGGGTCGCCACATGAAGGACCGCCGACATGAAGGAGCCGTCATGGCGCTCGACCTGAAGGCCGCCGACGCGACCCTCAACGGTCTCCGGCCGTTCCCGACCGCGATCACGACCGTCGCCGACGGGCGCGCCAACGGCCTGATGTCGCTGTCGGCGTCGGCCGGGGGCATCGTCCCGGAGCTGCCCCGGATCACGATCAGCCTCACCAAGTACAACCTCACCCACGACCTCGTACACGAGTCGGGAGTGTTCGCGGTCCACCTGCTCGGCAACGACGACAGCATCATCGACGCGTCGCTCGAGATCCTGATGACCTTGGGCGGCAGCTCGGGACGCGACGGCGAGAAGATCAGCGCGTTGCGCACCCGCCCCGGGGTGACAGGAGCGCCGATTCTCCTCGACGCGCTCTGCTACGTGGAGGCGCGCCTCGTGAAGGCGTTCGACGCTGACGAGAACACGATCTTTCTCGGCGACGTCATCTCCGCCGAGCGCTTGAACCCGGGCGGGCGCCTCAACATCGGCGAGGCGTGGTCGAAGCTCCCGCCACGGTGGATCGAGCAGTACGAACGTAATCACGTTCCCCAGATGGAACACGCGCGCCGCTGTCGCGATCTCGCCACCGAGGAGGCATGACGACTGTGGGTGCACACACGACCGACTGGACGCGCGACGAGGTCGAAGCAGCGTTCCGCCACTACTTCCTCACCGGCCCCGTGCACGAGGACTGGGTCGCGTGGTCGCAGCTCTTCACCGACGATGCGGCGTACTTCGATCATTTCTACGGCACGTTCCACGGCCCGAGCGAGATCCAGAAGTTCCTGGAATCCACCATGTCGTTCGCGCCGCACGTGTACTCACCGTTGGTCTGGTACAACCTCGACGGTCCACAGATCGTCTACAAGGTGGTCAACCGCGCCGACAACCCCGAGCCGGGCATGCCGCCGATCGAGTTCCCGTCGTTGCAGATCATCACGTACGCCGGCGGCGGCAGATGGTCCTCGGAAGAGGACTGGTGGATCAAGGCGGAGATGAAGCGCTTCAACGAGCAGTACGAAGCTGCTGCACGCGCGCACGACCCCGATCACAAGAGCAAGATGACCCGGCTCGACTGGGGCAACTGGGTCGACTGGGCTCGACCCGATCCCGGGCTCGACGCGTCGCCATCGTGGTCGGGGCGTGACGACGTGCCCCGCGTGACCAACATCCGCGACATGGACTTCGGCGACCGCGCCGGGGGTGACTTGACGTGAGTGTCAAGTCTGGATACCGTCTCGCCCGGCTGCTCACGCGTGCGGAAATCGGCCGCGTGGCACCGCCGGAGAACGGTTCGATCAACAGGGGGGCGTCGATGCGACGCAAGTTGTTCGTTGGGATCTCGTGTCTCGTGCTGCTCGTCGGCACGACCTTCGCGACGGTCGCGTCTGCAAGTGCCGACGTGCGCGCGGCGACATCGCCGCTCGGCACACCGAAGAAGGCAACCGGGCCGGTGATCACGGTCGGGTTCGTGTCCGACGGCAAGTCGGACGCCATCGACAACACGCCCGAGATCAAGGCCGCGCAGGCTGCGGTGAGCTACGCGAACAACTACCTCGGTGGGCTCGCGGGACACAAGCTCGCGTTGAACGTGTGCGAGACGAAGCAGACACCGTCCGGTGCGACCGACTGCGCCACGAACATGGTGCAGGCCAAAGTGCCGGTGGTCGTCACGCCCGTGTCCGGCCAGTCGGGCACGATCTACGACGGGCTGAAGGACTCCGGGATCCCGTATCTCCAGTACGGGTCGATCGACCAGGGCGTGCTGGGCGGCCCACCTGCCACCACCTTCGTCCTCACGAATGGCATCGCCTCCGCGCTCGCCGGCCCGGCGGGGATCGCCGCGGACGCCGGGGTCAAGAAGGCGGGGATCCTGGTGACCGACGTGCCGGCCGCGTCCGGTCCGGTCAGCCAAGCGGCACCGATCTTCTACAAGAACGCCGGCGTCACGCCGGACGTGATCACCGTCCCGGTCGGCCAGGCCGACATGACGCCCGAGATCCAGGCCGGCATCAGCAACGGTGACGGAGCGTTCGCCATGGTCGGCAACCCTGCG
>DASXXX010000037.1:0-15375 GCA_036502765.1 Acidimicrobiia bacterium
TGTCCTTGACGTACCAGTACAGACGCTTCCCCGTGTAGGTCACCTGCCGGGCACCGTGGGCGGCAGACGCGGTGCCGAGCTTCGATCCGTCGACACCCGTCCCCGCCGACGCGACCTTGACGCCGTGGGCCAACAGGACCGGCGGCCACGCCTTCAGGCACGCCGTCGTGCACGCGGACTTGCTCGGCTTCAACGCGTAGACGGTGTCGCCCGCGACGAGGATCGTGCCGAGCTTGGCGTCCTGCGCGAGCGAGACGACGCGGCTGTTGCGCGAGCCGGTCGCAGCTCCGGCGCTGCTCGGCGCGAGGGTCGACGTCGCCAACGCTCCCAGCGCCAGGACGGCCGCCCCGACGCGTCGGAGTGCGGTCCGCCAACTCGATTCGTGCATCCCACTCGTTCGCATCACGTGTCCTCCTCGACGCGGCGTCCGGTGCTCTACGGACGGCGACGGAGGAGGGATTGCGCGATGGTGGGGGACGACGTTGGAGCGGGTGACGAGAATCGAACTCGCGTTCTCAGCTTGGGAAGCTGATGTTCTGCCTCTGAACTACACCCGCGTGGGACGGCCCGGATCCCTGGCGGGATGGCCCGGAAACCGACTCGTTCCGAGCGAGGATCGTAGTCGTACCGGGTCGAGCCAATCCCCGAGGGGCTCTCGTCCGTAGAACCGGGCGAAGTCACGAACACGGCCCGGAGGTCTCGAGATGACTCATCGTTCCTGGAAGCAGACGATCGGCGGGATCGCCGCCACGGCAACCCTCGCCCTCACGCTCGGCGCCGGCGTCTTCGCCGCCGCGCCCGCGGGTGCCGCCACGAGCAAGGCGGTGAGCACGGCGACGGTGCCGGGGATGGGCGTCGTCCTCGTCGACAGCCAGGGCCATGTCCTGTACACCCACACCGACGCGAACGGGAAGGCCGTGGCGTGCACCGATGCGTGCTTGACCGCGTGGCCGCCGCTGACCGTCGCCGCCGGCGCGAAGGTGAAGGCCCCGAAGGGCGTGAAGGCGCTCGCCACGACGGGCACCACGCACCAGGTCACCTCGAGTGGCCTGCCGCTCTACCGGTTCTCGGGCGACGCCGCGGCCAAGCAGGCCAAGGGCGACGGAGTCAACGCCTTCGGCGGCACCTGGCACGTGGCGACCGTGAAGGCCCAGAAGGCCGGTACGAGCCCGACCACGAATGCCGGCACCGGCGGCGTGTCCTTCTGACGCCCCGCAGCGCGCAGGGAGCACGGTCGTGTCCACCGGAGTCGTCGAGCCCACCCGAGCACCCCACGTCGGACTGGTGCCGCGCGGCGAACGCGCCGCGCGGCACCTCACCCACCGCGTGCGCGTCGCGATCTCGTCGCGGGTGTACGTCCCTGCGTGCGCGATCGCGGTGGCCGCGGGCGCCCTCCTGTGGTTCGGTTGGACGAACCACTGGGGAGGCTCAGACTTCGCCGGATCGGTCGTGAGCCTCCGCGCGGTGGTCGCCGGCCCCGCGACGCTGGTGATCATCGGCGTCTTCCTCATCGTCGAACGGACATGGCCCGCACAACAACGGCCGATGTTCGCCCGCGGCTACCGCCACGACCTGCTCTTCACCCTCGTGAACGCGCTCCTCGTCGTGCCCCTCGTGACCGGCCTCACCCTCGCGGCCGTGCACGCCGCCCAGACCTCGATGCCCTGGATCGTGCTCCCACACATCGGGCTCGTGCCGCGGTGGGCGACGATCGCGCTCATCGTCGTCGCCATGGACTTCTCCAACTGGGCCGTGCACCTCGCGAACCACCGTGCGCGCATGCTCTGGCGGTTCCACGAACTCCACCACTCACAAGAAGACATGAGCGTGCTCACCGTCTTCCGCACCCATCCCCTGATCCACTTCTCGTACCTCGTCGCCCTGCTCCCCGGCGTCGTACTCCTCGCCAACGGCGCCATGTCGATCACAGTCCTCGTCGTCTACGGCGCCACGGTGGCCTTCGCGCACTCGAACACCCGCCTCGGCTTCGGGCCCCTCGAACGGGTCTTCGTCAGCCCCAACTACCACCGCATCCACCACAAGATCGACGGCCCCGCTGACGTCAACATGGGCTTCGCACTCACCATCTGGGACCAGCTCTTCCACCGAGTCGTATGGCCGACCGCCGACACGATCAGGACCGACACCGGACTAGCCGGGCGACCGCTGATCGTCGAACAGGCCACACCACGCGCACGACACCTCTCGGTCTTCGCCGCCCAGATGGTCGCACCCTTCCGCCCGATGCGCGGCACCGCCGACCTCCCGCCGGTCAGCGAGCGCAGCAACCGCGATGGCGCGAGGCTCTCCTCGCACCGCGACACCCGAGCCGCGGCCGACGAGTGCGAGGTCCTGACATGACGACGACGTCCGTCGCGAACCGCCCGTCGCGGAGCCACTCGCTCCTCAAGGTGCTGCTGAGCAGCCACACCGCCGCGCTCCCCGCCGACCTGTGCCTGCTCGTCGTGCGCCTCGTGCTGGCGTGGATCTTCATCTACCACGGGTCGCGCCGACTCTTCGGTTGGTTCGACGGCCCGGGCATCCACACGTCGGCGACCTACTTCGCGAACACCGCGCACCTCCATCCGGGTGAGTTCTTCGCGGTGTTGAGCGGCGTCATCGAGTTCGGCGGCGGCATCGCCCTCGCCATCGGCTTCTGCTCGCGCCTGGCCGGCGCGGGGATCTTCGGCGACATGATGATGGCGATCGTCACCGTGACCTGGGGCGACGGCATCAACGCGACGGGCGGCAACTCCGGCTACGAGTTGAACCTCGCGCTCGGGTTCCTCGCGCTCGTTCCCGCCGTCTTCGGTGCCGGTCGGTTCAGCGTCGACGCGATCCTGGAGCAGCGACTGCTACGCGCCGAAGCGGTCGCAGCCACACGCGCGTAGCCGCGCTCACCCGCCCGGCGCAGGGGTGATCGTCCCGGTGATGCACTCCTCGGGGAGGTGCACGGTGCCGGCGCGGCGCGAGAACGTGTCCATCACCATCCACTCGTCGAGCTGCGGGTCGTAGAGGTTGTGCAGGCCGAAGTGGAGCACCTGCCAGAACTTCGTGGGGTCCTTCTGGTCGACGTAGAAGTCGCCCAGCATCAGAGGGAACCGGAGCGGCACGCCACCCTCCGCCGTGTCGGGCGTACCACCGACCGGCGTGACCAGGCTCGGCGGGATCAGGTCGGGTGGTGCGTCCCACACGACCCCGGCCCGGAAGTGCTGCACGTGTCGAGGCTTCCTCCCCTCGAGGATCTCGGGTCCGACGTACCGCGAGCTCGCGAGGAACGTGTTCAGGGTCTCGAGGGAGAACGGCCCGACCTTGGAGCACGGCCGGCGCGCGATGTCCGGCCAGTTGTACGTCAGCGTGTACAGCACACCGCCGGAGATGACGTTGGTGAACCAGATCTCGGAGTGCTCGTTCCCTGCGATCATCTGGCTGTCGCCGTCGCGTCCCTCCCACGTGAACGGGACGTCGACGCCGAGGTCCTTGACGAGGTAGCGACCGGCGGCGTGGAAGTTGCGACGGAAACGGGGCGGGCTCGGGTCCTTCGCCGCCGCGACCTCGACGGCGACGACGCGCGGCGCGCTGCGTTCACCGGCGCCTTCAACACGGGAGCGGGCGTCACCGGCGCGCGCTCTCTGGGCCCACACCGGCCCGGTCACCAACAGCACCACGGCACACACCAACACCTTCACGCGGACCTTCACACGTTGCCCCTCCCGAGCCGCACAATGTACGACCCGCGCCCGGGTGGTCCTGATCCGCACTTGCTCCTAGCCTCGCTCGCCGATGACCTTCACGGCTCACGACTCCCCCGACAGCTCCTCGCCCCAGGTCACGCACCCGGCGGCCACCGAAGCGTTGGTCACCGCCACGCGCGCGCTGGTGACGACGCAACGCACCGCCGACGCTCCGGTCGATGTGCTCGAGCAGGCCACCGCACTCGTACGCGAGGCCACCGACCTCCTCGCGACTCATCTCGTCGACGGCATCCCCGGCCAGAACGCGCTGCGCGCCGCGTACCCCGACCGCGAGCAGTTCGCCACCGGCGACCCGGCGCAGTTCTTCCCGTACAGCCCGGTCGTCGGCCCGCTGAACGCGATCGCGCCGCCCGTCGTGTTCACCTTCGACGGTGAGCGCATGAGTGGGCACGGCACGCTCCCCGCGCCGTACACCGGGCCTCCCGGCACCGTGCACGGCGGCGTCGTGGCGATGGTGCTCGACGAGCTCCTCGGCGCGGTGAACGCGTGCCTCGGCCTCGGCGCCTACACCGGCACGCTCACCATCCGCTACGAACGCCCCACCCCGATCGGCGCCGAGCTCACCTTCGACGCCTGGGTCGACCGCACGGAAGGCCGCAAGGTCTTCACCGTCGGGACGATCAGCGCCGGTGGCGACGTCACCGCGCGCGCCGACGGCGTGTTCATCCGCGTCGAGCACCCGATCCCGGCCGACTGAGAGCGACGACGATGCCCGAGTACGGACTCACCTGGGGCGTGTTGCCCCCCGACACCTTCGACCGGGTGCTCGTGTTCTCGCCGCACTTCGACGACGCCGCGATGGGCGCCGGACACCTGCTCCTCGCGCACCCGGGAGCGACGGTCTGCACGGTGTTCGCCGGCTTCCCCGACCACTACCCGGCCGAGGTCACCGAGTGGGACGCGCTCGGCGGGTTCCAGACCGGCGACGACGTCGTCGCCGCCCGTCGCGAGGAGGACCTCGCCGCGCTCGAAGTTCTCGGTGCCGAGCACCTCTGGCTCGACTTCGCCGACCACCAGTACCTCGAGGTGGAGGAGCGTCCGACCGCGGAGGACGTCGCGCCCGCGATCGCCGCCGCCGTCGACGCGGTCGCGCCGAGTGCGGTCGTGCTCCCGCTCGGCATCGCCAACCCCGACCACGTCGTCACCCACGACGCCGGCGTGCAGGTGGCGCAGCAGCGCCCCGACCTCGCGTGGTTCGCCTACGAGGACGCCGGCTACAAGCACATCCCCGGGATGATGGCGTGGCGGGTGTCGAAGCTGTTCCGCTCCGAGCTGTGGCCGACGCCGATGATCGTGCCGACGAACCAGGACCACGCGCGCAAGCGCGCCAGCATCGAGCGCTACACGTCGCAGCTCGCGCCACTGCGCGCCGACCACGCGCTCGACGCACGGATCGACGGCGCAGTGGCCGAGCAGTTCTGGCAGCTTGCGCCTCCGCCCCCGGGGTGGGAGCGGATGCGCGACGGCTGACGGGCTACTTGTCGAGGTCGTCTACTTGTTCAGGTCGTCCTGGAACGTGTACGTGTTCGACGTGTCGCAGTTGAACGTGCCCTTCTTGGTCGGGAAGATGCGCACGAACTTGCCGCTCTTGAACTGGTCGAGCATGAAGCAGTCCGACGGCACCTTGTTGCCGATGTCGGTGGTGGCGACCATGCCCTGACCGTTGAAGTCGTGGATGGTCTTCAACTCGGCCAGCACGTTGGCTCGCGTCAGACCGTTGGCACCCTTCGCCTTCACGACGGCGTCGGCGGCCTGCTGGAACAGCAGCCCCGACGTGAAGCCCCAACTGGCGAACCCGTTGAGCTTGTCCTTGCCCACGTACTTCACGAAGTTCTTCGTCATCGGGTTCGACGCGCCCTCGTCGAACGGGAGGAAGCTCATCGCCATGTACTCGCCGTCGACCGCGTCGCCGGCCTTTAGGAACGAGTCGTCCTGGTAGCACGCGAGGGTGCACTGCCACACGATGTTCGGATCGGTCAGTCCCTGGAGCTGTGCCTCTTGGCGCTCGGCGATGACGCCGGTGACCGCCTGCAGGCTGAGCCCGTAGTTCGAGCTGTCGGCCTTCATCTGCTGGATGATCGGCGTGTACTCGCTCTGCGGTGCTGAGCCGGTGACAGTCCACTCGTGGTCGGCCTTGATGCCCGCGGCCTGACCGCCCTTGTTGAGCACGCTCGAGGTGCGCGCCACCGACGGTGAGTCTCCGGCGAGGACGAACGACCCGTGCAACTTGTTGTTGTTCTTCTTCGACAGGTACTTCGAGTCGCCATTGTTCGTGCGGTAGGTCTGCGGCGTCTTGTCGAGCGTCGCGCAGTCCACCGAGTTCGGCGTGATCGGAAACGCGTTCGGCGCGCACGCTTCCGCGGTGTTGGTCACGAGCGCGGCGACGTCGGGCAGGCCGGTGGCCTTCCCCGCCGAGTCGGCGCAGTTGACCTCGTCGTCGACCGTGTTGAGGAGCAGCGCACCGGTGCCGACGAGCGCGAAGTCGTCGGCGCACGCCTTGATGATCGCGTTGCGCGACTCGTTCGGATTCAGCTTCGAGTCGATGAAGTCGACCTGCACCTTCCGCCCGCCGATGCCGCCGTTGGCGTTGACGTACTTGCCCCAGCCCTGGACCCCGTCGACGATGCCCTGGAGAACGCCAGGGACGATCGAGTTGTCGACGTCGGCCACGACGGCGACGTTGATCGTCTTGGCGGTGACACCGACTTCGTTGGTGGTCCCGCTCGTCGTGCTCGACTGGGCGCCGGCGGGCACGCCCACCAAGGCGATCCCGAGCACCACGAGCACCGCGAGAACACCCGTGACTGACGACCTGCGCATGTACTTCCCCCCTGATCGACGTGCTGCCCGGATCATGACATATTCGGGTCTCTGTGGAACGTTCGCGTTCCGTATTGCCCGGATCGTCCGGCGGGCTAACTTCTGCGCTCGTGCCCAACCAACGCCGCGGGATCCTGTTCGCCTTCGCCGGGATCCTGCTCCTGGCCTTCAACGTGTTCGATGCCGCCGATCGTGGGGCATCCGGAGCGAACATCGTGGCCATCGCGTGCGGTGCGTTCCTCCTCTTCTACGGGTTCACCGTCGTCGCGCGGAGCGGGCGACCGCCTTCGAACTGACCGTCGTCAAGCTGACCGTCGCGCGGGACGAAGGAGATCGCCATGGAGACGATCACCACCGCGGACGGCCGCACCCTCGCCTACGAGGTCGTCGGCGATCCCGACGGCACGCCCGTGTTCTGGCAGCACGGCACCGGCGACTCGCGCCTCTGCAAGCACCCCGACGACTCGGTCACCGCCGGCCTCGGCGTGAAGCTGGTGACCGCCGACCGCCCGGGTGTGGGCGGCTCGTCACCGAAGAAGCCGCGGAGCATCCTCGACTGGGTGGCCGACGCCGAGGCGATCGCCGACGCCGCCGGTCTCCAGGAGTTCGTCGTCGTCGGCCACTCGGGCGGGGGGCCGCACGCCCTGGCCATCGCCAAGGAGCTCGGCGACCGGGTCACGAAGATCGGGCTGGCGGCGTCGATCGCGCCGTTCGACCAGCGCGGTGACAAGGGGGGTGTCGACAAGGGCATGGTCAAGGACAAGGACCTCACGCTCATCTTCAAGCTGTCGCACGTGAAGTGGTTGGCCAGCGCGGCAGGCAAGGTCGAGTCGAAGCACTACGAGAAGCACCTGCACAGCTTCGTCGCGCACTGCGCGAAGGAGTGGCCCGCCGACGCCGACATCTTCACCGATCCGGTGCTCGAGCCGATGTTCGAGGCCGAGTTCGCCGCCGCGTTCGAGAAGGGCGGCGTGGGCGCGCTCGACGACATGTGGGCATTCCTCGACTGGGGCTTCGCGCCCGAAGACGTCACCCAGCACGTCGAGATGTTCGTGGGCGACGCCGACGACATCCTGGACCCGGCGATGTCGACGTCGCTCGCCGGACGACTCCCCGACGCGACGTTGCACACGTGGCCGGGTGCCGGTCACTACGGCGTGTACGGCCGCTGGCAGGAGTTCCTCAGCGCGATCGTGTGAGCGCGTCGACGACCGTCTTCGGCGCGACCATGCAGTACGCGTCGCGCACGACGCCCTCGACCTCGACCCAGTCGACGTCGACGTCGAGGCGCAGACCGATCCACCCGCGGTAGCCGACGTAGGCCGGCACGAAGAAACGCGTCGGCTCCTCGCGCACGACCTGGTCCTGCACGCCGGTCGGCGCCGCGCACCAGATCGCGAGCCGGCCGTCGCCGTGGTGGTCGTCGTGGAACATGAGGAACGACTTCTTGCCCTTGTAGAAGAAGGTCGGCGTACTGTGGCTCGGCCGCTCCTCCACGTCGGGGAGCGCGGCGCAGACCTTGCGCACACGGGCGAGCGCGCGCTCCGCCTTCGTCGCCATCACGCGCCCCGGAACCGCGGCGCGCGCTTCTCCGCGAACGCGGCCTGGCCCTCGAGGTAGTCCTCGGACCGGAAGCACGCCTCCACCATGCGCTCGACCGCGTCGAGGTCGCGCTGCCCCGGATCCTTGCGGGCCTCGCGGATGGCGGCCTTGCACGCCTGCACGGTGAGGGGTGCGTTGGCGGCGATCGTGGCCGCGAGCTCACGCACGGTCGCCTCGAGGTCGGCGACGGGCACGACCCGGTTCACCAGCCCGATGTCGCGCGCCTCGTCCGCGTGCAGGCGACGGGCCGAGAACAGGATCTCCGCCGTCCACGACGGACCGACGATGCTCATGAGCTCCTCGACCCCGCCGTACGCGTAGCCGAGTCCGAGCTTCGCCGCGGGCACGCCGAACTGGCTGTCGTCGGACGCGATGCGGATGTCGGCCTTCATCGCGGTGAGCAGTCCGCCACCGATGCAGTACCCGCGGATCATGGCGATGATGGGCTTGGCGACAGTGCGCCACGAACCCCACGCGGCGGCGAGCGCGTCGTCGTAGTCGGCGCGGGCGGCGACGGTCGTGCGCTTCTCCGAGAACTCGGAGATGTCGGCGCCCGACACGAACGCTCGGTCTCCGGCGCCCTGCACCACGATCACGTGCACGTCGGGATCAGCCGTGAACGCGTCGAGGATGCGCGGCACCGCGATCTGCATGTCGTACGACATCGCGTTGAGCCGGGCCGGGTTGTTGTAGGTCATCCAGCCGATGCCACCCTCCACGTGGGCGAGCATCTTCTCGGTGCCGGTGTCTACCGTCTTCATGTGGTCTCCTGCTTTCCGACCGCACCGGACGCGTGCAGGTCGTCGATCTCGTCGTCGGAGTAGCCGAGCTCGGCCAGGACCGCGCGTGTGTGCTCGCCGTCGGCCGGTACCCCCGTACGCACGCGAGCGGGCGTGTCGCTGAAGGTCAACGGCGAACGCAGCACGTCGATCTCGTCGCGGGCCGGGTGCGACACGCGGCGCGTCAACTGCAGGTGCTGCACCTGGGGGTCGGCGAACACCTCATCGACCGCGAGCACCGGCCCGCACGGCACGTGGTCGGCCAGCCGCTCGACCCACTCCGCGGTGGTCCGGGTCTGGAGCACACGCGCGATGTCGGCGTCGAGCTCGGCGCGGTGCGCGTGGCGCGAGGGGAAGTCTCCGTAGCGGGGGTCGTCGGCCAGTTCCGGCGCGTCGAGCAACTCGCAGAACGCGCGGAAGTCGCGCAGCGCCGAGACGTTGAGGTGACCGTCGGCGGTCGGGTACGCGCCCATCGGCACCATGGTCGGGTGCTGGTTGCCCTCCTGCCGCGGCACCTCGCCGTCGATCAGCCAGCGTGCGGCCTGGAAGTCCATGAAGCTCACCATCGCCTCGAGCAGCGACGTGTGCACCCACTGCCCGCGCCCGGTGCGGTCGCGCGCGATCAATGCCGCGAGGACACCTTGGGTGAGCAACGTGCCCGCAGCGGTGTCGGAGATCGCGATGCCGACGCGCCACGGGCCCGAGCCGGGCGGACCGGTCACGCTCATGAGCCCGCCCAGACCCTGGGCGATCTGGTCGACGCCGGGTCGGGAGGCGTAGGGGCCGTCCTGGCCGAAGCCCGAGATCGACGCGTAGACGACCCGCGGGTTGACCGCCCACACCGCGTCGGGCTCGACGCCGAGACGCTCCTTCACCCCGGGCCGGAAGTTCTCGACCACCACGTCGGCCTGCTCGACCAGACGGAAGAACACCGCCCGGCCGGCGGCGGTGGTGAGGTCGACCGCGATGGAGCGCTTGTTGCGATGGAGGTTGGCGCCGTCGGAGCCGAGCGACGAGAACGGTCCCCCGCCGTCGCGTCGTTGCAGCGCGATCACGTCGGCACCGAAGTCGGCGAGTTGGCGCACGCACGTGGGGCCGGCGCGCGCTTGCGTGAGGTCGACGACCCGGATGCCGGCGAGCGGACCCTCCGCCGTCCCGGACGGCGGCGCGTAGGTCACGGGCGTATGCCCCTCACGACGTGGACGCGTCGGCCTCGGGTGCCCGGGCGAGGGTGCGCGCGGTGGCGGGGAAGAAGCGCTTCAGCACCTGGTGGACCGCCCAGCCGCTGATGGGGTTCGCGCCGTCGAAGTCGCTCACCCACCGGATCCGCGTACCGCCGCCGACCGGTTCGAGCCCGAGCTCGGCGTGGTAGTCGCGCACGGGCAGGCCCTCGCGCACCTCGTACGCCAGGCGATGCGGGGCCTCGAACGCGACCACTTCCTCGGTGTGCACGCGGCGCCCGCGCCGGTAGCGGCGCAGCGCACCGACGCCGTCGGGCGTCGGCTCACCGTCTCGCACGCGAATGGTCTCGTCCCACTCGTCCCACTGCGACCACGTGGTGATGTCGGCGACGCGTGCCCACACCACGTCGATCGGCGCCGCCGCGACGGCCGTCGTCGCGACGTGGTACCGGCTCACATCGACAACGACGCCAGGCCCGCGACCATCACGACGAACCCGAGCACCAAGAACCCGAACGTGCGGCCGATGGGCGCCTGCGCCAACTCGCGCTTCTGGCTCGGCTTGGCCGGCGACCGAACCGGGCTGCCCGGGCGACCGCGCTCGACGGTGCGCGCGGCGATGCGATCGGCGTCGCGGTGACGACGCAGGAGGGCGTAGAGGTTGCCGAAGAACAGCGCCGCACCCATTGCGGCGATGAGCTCGCGGAGGACTTCGTCGTAGAAGCTGCCGATGACCACGTGCACGGCGTCATCGTACGGCGCGGCGTGCTCCGGTCAGAGACCGGGCTTCCACACCATCAGGAAGAGGATGACGATGAGCGAGAGGTCGAGGATCGGCCCGACGACGCCCATCTTCTTCCCGAGCTGGGCCATCTCCGCGGCCTGCGGCGGGGGACCACCGACCGGCGGCGGTCCGGCCGCCATCTCGTGCATGAGGACACCCATGCGCTTCGCGGTCGGGAACATCACGCCGTGCGACAGGCCGAGGGCGAGGACGTAGATGACGACCGACAGCCACACCCAGGTCTGGGAGAACTTCCACACCGAGTCGCTGAGGCCGAGGACCGCGAACCCGAAGACGAAGACGGCGTAGATGAAGTACTCGCCGATCTTCGAGACGGTCATGTTGGCTTCGAAGATGCCGATCGCCTCGGCCGCGCGGCCCGACTGCAATCGCGTCTTCATCTGCTGGCCGTAGATCCCGTTGAGGAAGACGGCTCCGAAGCCGACGATGGCACAGAAGATGTGCAGGATCAGGCAGATCTTGTAGAGACCGCTGTCGTAGGTGGCGAGGACCACGGCGTCGTACCTCCAGTGGCGAACCCGAGCAGCGTAGGCGGACAGCACCGGCGGGACACGGACCTGTGCTACAACGCGCGTCGTGCGCATGCTGGTCGCGAACTGTTCGGTCGAGTACCAGGGACGACTCGGCGCGCGGCTGCCGCCCGCGCCGCGCCTGATCCTGCTGAAGGCCGACGGCTCGATCGCGGTGCACGCCGACGCGAAGGCGTACAAGCCGCTCAACTGGATGAGCCCGCCGTGCACCGTCCGCGAGGAGGATGGTCGGCTCGTGGCCACGAACCCCGGCGGCGAGACGCTCACCATCGAGCTGCACGAGGTGCTCCACGACTACGTGGTGGAGCTGGGCGACGACCCGGGCCTGGCCAAGGACGGCGTGGAGGCCGAACTGCAGGAGCTGCTGGCCAAGCGCGTCGCCGCACTGCGCGACGACCTGCGACTGGTGCGGCGCGAGTACCCCACCGACATCGGACCCGTCGACCTGCTGTGCCGCGACGGCGACGACCGCGCGATCGTCGTCGAGGTGAAGCGGGTGGGCGAGATCGCGGGCGTGGAGCAGCTGCTGCGCTACCAGGAACGCCTCGATCTCGACCCGAACCTGGCGCCGACCATCGGCATGTTCGTGGCGACGCGGATCAAGCCACAAGCCAAGGTGTTCGCGCAGAGCCGTGGTGTGCTGTGCGTGGAGATCGATCTCGAGGAGCTGCGCGCCGGCGCGCCGCTCGACCTGCGGCTGTTCTGAGGAGAGGCGCGGCGTGCGACCAGCGGCCCAACGCACGGGGACCACGGTGGTGGCGGTGGTCGGCGACGGGGCCACCGACTGCGTGCGTCGGCTCGGCGAGGCGGTCAACGTGGTGCCGGTCTCGGTCGACGCCGATGACCCGCCGCTGGACCGCGCCGTAGCCACATGGAGCGAGGCGTTGCGCGCGCACTCGCCCTATCTCGTGCACGACGCTGATCCGCTCATGGCCGTGGCGGACGCGTGGGTGCGGCGCTACGACGAGCAGGGCCCGATCGGTGAGCTCGAAGTCGCGGTCGCCGAGACGCTTGCCCGGTGGCGGGTGGGCTCGATCGAGCTCCCCGACTACTACGTCGTGCTCGACGCCGAGGCCTGGGGTCCGACGCGCCGCCACTGGTACCTCGGGGTGCTGCACGCGGCTGCGCCGGCGCGGGTGATCCCGGTGACCGATCCCGACGCCGCCACGCGCACGCTCCCGCGCCTGGGCGCGGGCGCGTGGTGGCCTGACCTCGACGACCTGCTCGGGGGAATCGAACAGGTCGTGCCTGACGAGCTGACCCCGGGTCAGTCTTCGTCGGCCGGCGACTCGGCGAGGATCGCGTAGAGCTTCCGCCGGGTCTCGGTCAGGATCTCGGCCGCGGCCGCCTGCTGGGCAGGCGTGCCGTCGATCGCCACCTGACGAGCGGCGATCGCGATGGGGCCGAGCGCGTCTCGCAGCTTGAACTGCGACGGGTCGATGCCCGCGGTCACGTCGTCCCACGGCTTGCGGTCACCGAGCTTCGCCGCTTCCTCACGACCGGTGTCGGTCAGCGAGAAGAGGCGCTTGCCCGCTTCTGCGTCGGCGGTCACGAACCCCTGGTCCTCGAGGAGCTGGAGCGCGGGGTAGACCGCGCCCGGGCTCGGACGCCACACGCCGTCGGTGCGCTCTTCGAGCTCTTGGATCATCTCGTAGCCGTGCATCGGACGCTCGGTGAGGAGGGCGAGGGCGGCTGCCCGCACGTCGCCCCGGCGGGCCCGGCGACCCGGACCCCCGCGCCGGCCCCTGCGTGATCCGCCGAAGCCGAAGGCCTCGGGCGGCCCGTCCCAGCGACGGTGGGCCTGGTGTTCGTGATCTTCCTGGTGCTTCTGGTTTCTGGTTCTCATTCGGTGTCGTCCTTTGATCGAGTGGGTGTGATCGATGGGTGATTCGATGGGTGATTCGATGGTTCTCGTTACTTACGAGTGACATCACGATATATCTTTTACTGTCGGAATGCAAGTCTTCCGGAATGCAGACCTGCGGCGAGATTCCCCGAGCGGCTGGCAGGATCGGGCCATGACCGAGCAGGAGTGGCCGGTGGTGGCGATCGGAACGGTGACGTCGGCGCGCGCGGAGGCGCTCGACGACGACTGGGGCGAGGTGACCGCGACCATCACGTTCCATCCGCCGCTCGACGAACGGTCGGTCGCGGGCTTGGCCGAGTTCAGCCACGTGGAGGTGGTCTTCCTCTTCGACCGGGTGGATCCCGACGCGGTGTGTCTGCACGCCCGTCACCCGCGCGGCAACCTCGACTGGCCCGAGGTGGGGATCCTCGCCCAGCGCGCCAAGGACCGGCCCAACCGCATCGGCCTCTGCACGTGCTCACTGGTCGCGGTCGAGGGTGCGTCGATCGTGGTGCGCGGTCTCGACGCGATCGACGGCACTCCCGTGCTCGACGTGAAGCCCTACATGGAGGAGTTCGCGCCGCGCGGTGACGTGCGCCAACCCGCGTGGTCGCGCGAGCTCATGCGCGGCTACTGGTAGCGCCGGCGAGCCCGAGCAATTCGCGCGCGACGTAGAGGCGCGCGGGCTGGCCGCGCGACACAGGTGGCGCGGTGCCGTGCTCGGTCAGGACGCCCGCGTCGGCGAGCGCGCGCAGCGCGTCGAGCGCCGCCTTCGTCGAGACGCCGAGCTCGTCGACCAGGACCGTCGACGTGAGCAACAGGTGGCGCGGCAACAGCGTCAGCGCGCGGTACGCCACCGCATCGCGGCGCAGCCCGGTTCCTGTCAGTCGCGCGTGCCACTCGACACGGAGGTCGTCGACCCGTTCGACCAGCTGGCGCTGCGCCCGCCCGCCGCCGCTGACCGCTGCCGCGAACCAGCGCACCCACCCGAGATGGTCGTCGACGCGGAACCGCACGAGCCCGGCGGCGTAGCCACCGACGTCGGCCGCGATCGCCACGCTGACGGGAGGGGGAACGAGCAGCGCCAGCCGGCGGACGAGGATCCACGCGATCAGCACGCGTCCGATCCGCCCGTTGCCGTCGGCGAAGGGATGCATGATCTCGAACTGCGCGTGCGCGATCGCCGCCTGCGCGATCGGGTCGACGTCGTCGCGATTCACCCACGCGAGCAGGTCGCGGAGCAGTGGCGGGAGTCGGTCGGCGGGCGGGGTCACGAGATGGGCGTCGAACGGGCTCGTGCCGCCGATCCATCCCTGCTCGTCACGGATGCGGCCGACGTACCGCTCCGGCGTAGGACTGCCCGTCATGAGGAGTCGATGCCAGCGACAGAGCGCGTCGACGTCGAGCGCGACGTCACCTGACGCCGCGTCGTCGATCGCCGCGATCATCGCCGCCAGCGCCGCGGCCACCCACGCGGCAGCTGCGTCGTCGGCCCGCGCCCGCCCCTCTTCGGCGAGGACGACGTCGAGCACCGGGGCGCTGATCCCCTCGATGTGCGACGATGCGACTCCTTCGGAGCGCAACAGCAGCCGGGCCAACGGTTCGTACTCGAGGTCGAGCGTCTCCGCGGCGCGCACCACCTCGGCGACCGCCTCCCCCGTCCGGGTGGCGGTCGGTGCGTCGAGCCCGAGGTCGCGATCGGCGAGCAGCGACGGGACGAAGGCTGTCGCTCGGCGGCCGTGCCAGGTGATCGGGACGTCGACGCCTGCGACCATCGGGACTCCTCCGTCCGAATACCTTACCGATATGACTATAGCCGTAAGGTATTCGGTCGTCCCGTGACGGCTTACTCGTGCGCCATGTTGACGAACTCGGCCCGTTCGGGCCGGAACACGAGCCGGGCGGTCCCGGTGGGTCCGTTCCTGTGCTTGGCGATGATGATCTCGGCCAGCGCCCGGTCGTCGGACTCGGGGTTGTACACCTCGTCGCGGTAGATGAAGGCGACGACGTCGGCGTCCTGCTCCAGACCTCCCGACTCACGGAGGTCGGCCAGCATC
>DASXXX010000038.1:0-7521 GCA_036502765.1 Acidimicrobiia bacterium
GCGGGATTGCGTCAACAGGGTGAGCTCGAGCACGGGCACATCGCCGTCGTGCGCGACCTCGATGTTCCGGATCGCGGGACGGAGATCGTCCACGCTCTCCTTGCCCTTGCGGGTGCGGGTGACGAGGAGCTCGTCGGACGCCAGAGCGTTCGACGCCGCGGTCTCGAGGACTGCACCTGACACGGGCCGGCCGAGGCCGTCGATGGCCTCGACCCGGTACTGGACTTCGGTGATCGATTCTTGGAGCGCGGGGGCTCGTTCGACGAGCCGGACCGCGCCGGTGGCGGGCATCCCGTCGGGGAGCACGGGAGTGAGGTGCTCGGCGAGGACGTCGGTGTCGATGGGATCGGTCAGCTCGACGTCGAGGTACTCGGCGTCGCTCTCGTGGCCGACCGATAGGGCCAGCCCGAAGCTGACCTTGGGACGGGGCGAGAAGCCCTCGGTGAACGCGAGCGGCAGCTGCTCGATGCGGAAGGCGCGTTCGAGGGCGCGGGCGACGTCGCGCGCCGAGATGAACCGCACCTTGCCCCGCTTGGCGAAGCGCACGCGCACGGGGAACCCGCTGTCGCCCTTCATGTGGAGGTGCCCCTCATCGGGTCGTCAGTTCCACGGGCACCGAAATTGAAGCTCCGCGACTGCCGTCCCCATCACCGAAGGTCAAGCCCTGCCCGGTGCCCTGGCTGCCGCCCGCGGGCGGAACCGCCGAGGCCACAACGTGCTCGAGCGCGTAGTCGGTGCACACCCCACAGTCGTAGCAGGGAGTCCAGCGACAGTCGGGGAGGCCGTACTCGGCAAGCGCGGACTGCCAGTCGTCCCAGAGGAAGTCGCGGTGGAGGCCGGCGGCGATGTGATCCCACGGGAGGATCTCGTCGTCGGTGCGGTGACGGGTGACGTACCAGTCGGGGTCGAGCCCTTCGGCGGCCATCGCGTCGAGCCAGCGGTCGAGCACGAAGTGCTCGCTCCACTCCTGGAACGTGCCGCCCGCGCGCCAGACGCGCTCGATGACGCGTCCGATGCGACGGTCGCCGCGCGACGCGATCCCCTCCGCGTAGGTGGCGGCGGGGTCGTGCCAGCGCAGGGTGGCACCCGACTTCTTGAGGTCGTCGCGCAGGAGGTGCACCTTGCGCTGCAGCTCCTGCACGCTGTTCTGGCCGAACCACTGGAACGGGGTGTGGGCCTTGGGCACGAAGCCGCCGACCGACGCGGTGGCGCTGGCCTTCTTCGTGTACTTGCGGCCGATCTTCACGACCTCACGCGCGAGGTGCGCGACCCCGAGGGTGTCCTCGTCCATCTCGGTGGGGACGCCCATGAGGAAGTAGAGCTTCACTCGCTGCCAACCCTGGGAGTAGGCGCCCTCGACCGCGGCGTACAGGTCGTCGTCGGTGATGAGCTTGTTGATCACCTGGCGGATCCGCCACGTGCCGCCCTCGGGCGCGAACGTGAGACCGGTGCGGCGCACCTTCTGGATCTCGCCGGCGATGCCGACGGTGAACGCGTCGACGCGCAGCGACGGGAGTGAGAGCCCGACGTTGCCACAGCCCTGCTGGTCGTTGACCAGCCCCGCGACGAGGCCGTCGATCCCCGAGAAGTCGGCGGTGGACAAGGAGGTGAGCGCGACCTCGTCGTAGCCGGTGCGGCGCAGGCCGTCCTGCACCATGGTGCGCACCTGGTCGGCCGGACGCTCGCGCACCGGACGCGTGATCATCCCCGCCTGGCAGAACCGACAGCCGCGCGTGCAGCCGCGGAACACCTCGACGTTGAGCCGGTCGTGCACCACCTCGATCAGGGGGACGAGTTGGCGCTTCGGGTAGGGCCACTCGCCGAGGTCGGCGACGGTGCGCTTGTCGACGCGCTCGGGCACGTCGGGGAAGCGCGGGCGCACCTCGGCGATGAACGCCCCGTCGTACTCGACCTCGTACATCGACGGCACGTAGACGCCCGGAATGGCGGCGAGCTCGCGCAGGACGCCCTCGCGGGCGGTGCGCCCGGAGCGCTTCCACGCGCCGACGACCTCGGTGATCTCCCCCACCACTTCTTCGCCGTCGCCGATCACGAACGCGTCGACGAAGTCGGCCATGGGCTCGGGGTTGAACGCGCAGTGACCGCCCACGACCACGAGCGGATGCTCGGGACGACGCTGCTCGGACCGCACCGGCACCCCGGCGAGGTCGAGGCACTCGAGCACGTTGGTGTAGACGAGCTCGGCGGCCAGGCCGAAGGCGAAGACGTCGAAGTCGGCCGCCGCGTGATGGGTGTCGACCGAGAACAGGGGCACGCCCGCGGCGCGCATCTCCGCGGTCATGTCGAGCCACGGCGCGTAGCCACGCTCGGCGACCGCGTCGTCGCGCTCGTTCAGGATCTCGTAGAGGATCTGGAGCCCCTGGTTGGGTAGCCCGATCTCGTAC
This sequence comes from Acidimicrobiia bacterium, assembly GCA_036502765.1. Lineage (GTDB taxonomy): Bacteria > Actinomycetota > Acidimicrobiia > IMCC26256 > DASPTH01 > DASUAS01. The sequence goes on from DASXXX010000038.1 coordinate 2,406, forward strand.
GTATCGGGGTAGACGAGGAGCCAGGAGGTGCTGGACGGCCGGTGCTCCGGCCGGAGGCTGCCCCGCTCCATCCCGATGTAGCGAGCAGGCTTCTCGACCCTGGCCAGTAGGGGCTCGACCCTCGGCCACAGGTTTGACATCTGGCGGCGATGCTACCAGTTGGTCGAATTCCGGCCTCGACCAACACGCTTTGGCGTCACTCCACCATCAGAAGTGATGGCTCAGCGACGCCACAACGATGGGGGCGGGTCAGTCGAAGCGGCGCATGGCGACGTTGGCGACGAGGCCCGTGCAGGCGAGGGTGGTGATGAGCGAGGAACCGCCGTAGCTCATCATCGGGAGCGGGATGCCGGTGACCGGCATGATGCCCATGGTCATGCCGATGTTCTCGAACATCTGGAACGCGAGCATGGCGAGGACGCCGACGCACACCAGCGTGCCGAAGAAGTCGGCCGCGAGCCGGGCCGTTCGCCAGGTACGCCACATGACGATGGCGAAGAGCGCGAGCAGCACCACCGCGCCGATGAAGCCCAACTCCTCCCCCACCGAGGTGAAGATGAAGTCGGTCTGCTGCTCGGGAACGAAGCCGCCCTGGGTCTGCGAACCGTTGAGGAAGCCCTCGCCCGTCGTGCGGCCGTGGGCGATGGTCTGCGTCGACTGCTGCTGGTTGTACGCCGTGCCCTGACTGGTGCCGCTCTCGGGGTCGAGGAACACAGTGAGGCGATCGATCTGGTACTGCTTCAGCAACCCGAGACCGACGACGGCGTACACCCCGGTGATGGCCAGGAGGCCGAGCACGATGAGCTGCTTCCCGCTCACCCCGGCGACGGCCAGGATCGCCACGATGATGACGGCGAGGACCATCACCGTGCCGAGGTCGGGTTGGAGGAGCACGAGCCCGATCGGCACGCTCACGAGCCCGATGATCACCGTGAGGCGCCAGGCGTCGATCTCGCCTCGGTAGTGGTTGCAGTAGCCGGCAAGGAACACGATGAGCCCGAACTTGGCCAGCTCCGACGGCTGCAGGGTGAAGCCACCGGGGAGCTGGAACCACGCCTGGTGGCCCTTGATGTTCGACCCGATCGGCGCCAGCACCGCCAGCAGCAGGAACACCGTGATCCCATAGAAGAGCATCGGAAGGTCGCGCAGGCGCTTGTAGTCGATCAGCATCACCACGACCATCGCGACGATGCCGATCAACGCGAAGAGACCCTGACGCTTCACGAAGTAGTAGGCGTCGCCGGGGATGCGCTGGTGGGTGGTCGAGTAGATCATCAGCAGCCCGATGGCGGTGATGCCGAGCGACGCGCCGACGAGCAGCCAGTCGAAGTGGCGCAGCGGTGACGCCTCGAGCCGCGACGGCTCACCGAGCCCTCGGCGCGCGTGGGCGCGGGCGATGCGGTTCGGGTTGATCGTCGACATCAGTTGCTCTGCTCGACGCCTGTGGCCGGGTTGACGACGACCGGAGGGAGCTCGGCGTTCGGGTTGTTCATGAAGTCGACGACTCGGCGCACGATCGGTGCGGCCGTGCTGGCACCGAAGCCGCCTTGCTCGACCATCGCCACGATCACGTATTGGGGCGCGGCCGGGTCGGCGCTGTCGGGGTTGGTGATCGCGGCGAACCACGACGTGTCCTGCTTCGGACGACGTTCCGCGGTGCCGGTCTTGCCGATCACCGGCATCGCGCCCTCGTAGTCGCGGAACGCGCCGGCGGCCGTCCCACCCTCCGAGGTCACACCGGCGAGGCCGCTCTCGATGGCGGAGCGCACGTCGGGCGTGAGCCCGGTCGTTCGTATGACCTTCGGATCGAACGTGGTCACCGGCGCGCCGAACTGACCCTGCGCGAGCCCCGCGCTGCTCTGCGTGACATCCTGGGCGAGACGGGGCTGCCACAGGGTGCCGCCGTTCGCGAACGCGGCGTAGGCGTTGGCGAGCTGCAGCGGGCTGACGAGCACGTCACCCTGCCCCACCGCGAGGCTTTCGCTGTCACCGCGACGCCAGATCTGGTTGTCCGCGCTGTTCGGGTTCGACGTGACGCGGTACTCGTGGTCGGGGATCACGGTCGCCGCCCCCCCAAGACCTATACCGGTCGACTCGCCGAGGCCGTAGGTCTTCGCCACGTGCTGGATGGCGTTTCCGACGGGGTGTTGCGCGTCGGGAATCGCGTCGCCGCCGTACACGCCGGTGTGCCCGGCAGCGGTGCCTTCGTCGCGGTACGCGTTCCAGAAGTCGTTCCCCACCGAGTAGAAGTACACGTCACTCGAGACGGCGAGTGCACCCGGCAGGCTCTGCGTGCCCAGCACCGACTTGCCCGCATTGCAACGCACGTCGGTCTCGTTGCCTGACGTGAAGCAACCAGCGGGACTTTCCGAGACCGTGTGGTCGGCGCCGTCGGGGAACACCGTCGGTTCCTGCAACATCGCGAGTGAGGTGATCAGCTTGAACGTCGAACCCGGCGCATACGCGTTGAGCGCGCGGTTGAGCAGCGGCGGGTTGTCGGGATCCTGGAAGTACTGGTCCGAGTTGCCGGAGATGAAGTCGTTGGGGTTGAAGCTCGGGTTCGACGCCATCGCCACCACCGCGCCGCTGCGCGCGTCGAGCACCACCACCGCACCGGCATTGGCCTTGAAGTAGCCGGTCTGGTTGTCGACGAGCCCCCGCGCGCCGTCCATGCCCTGTTGCAGCGATTCCTCGGCGACGTGCTGGATCGGCAGGTCGACGGTGAGGTGCACGTCGTGCCCGGCTTCGGGCTGCGTCACCGGCACCAGATTGACGGCACGGCCCTGGTTGTCGACCTCGACTTTGTCCTCGCCCGGCTTCCCCCGCAGCTCCGACTCGTACAGCCCCTCGACGCCGATCTTCCCGATGGTGTCGCGCGCGTCGTACCCATCCGTCGCGTGCGCCTTCAGTTCGTCGGCATTGATCTGGCCGGTGTAGCCGACGACGTCGGCGGCCTGGAAGTCCTGCGGGTAGCGACGCTCGGTGGTGGTCGATAACTCCACCTCGGGGAATTCGCTGCGGTGCTCGGCGAAGTAGACGGCTGTCGCCTGATCGATGTCCTTCGCCACCGGGACCCGTTCGAACGCGGCGTAGTTGGTGTTGTCGATCAGCTTGGCGACGTCGTCGGGCGTCTTGTGCAACAGGGTGGCGAGGTTCGTCTCGAGCGTGGTGCGCTCGGTGCTCGACAGTTGCTGACGGTTGACGGTGAGCGACGTGACCGGCACGGTCTGCGCGAGCACGGTGCCGTTGCGGTCGTAGATCGTGCCGCGCATCGCGGGAACCTTCACGAAGCGGTCGCGCTGGCGTTGCGCAGCCACCGCGAGCTTCTCGCCCCCGGTGACCTGCAGGAACCAGAGCCGGGTGAGCAGCCCGGCGAAGAGCGCCAGGACCAGCACCCCGACGACGGCGAGTCGGCGGGCGCTGTTCGGCTCGGTCATTCGGCTGCCCAGTCTCGCGGATGGAGGTCGCTCGTGGAGGTCACCGGATCCGCCATGTCGCGGGGGCGTCGTCGCGCCGGGCCGCCCGCCTGACCAGCGGGAACACGATCGGGGCGATCACCGCGTCGTAGATCGCGGCGATGATCACGATGCGCAGGCTGTCGAACGACAGCATCCCCGACTGGCCGACGATGGCGCCCGCGGTGATGAAGACGAGGCCGCCGAAGAGGCCGCCGATGCCGCCGAGGATCGGGGCCAGCAACGGCGTCGTACGCACGACGCCGTGCTGGAACACGCCCACGGCATAGCCGGTGATGGCGAACGAGAGCGCCGAGAGGCCGAGGGGCGTGGTGAGGAACAGGTCGACCGCCAACCCCATCAGGAACCCGTAGAGCGCACCGGTGTCGGGGCCGTCCTCCCACGCCACCGCCAACACCGCGACCAGACCGATGTCGGGTGCGACGCCGTCGATCTGGAGGTGCGTGAACAGCGTCGTCTGCAGCACGACGCACACGAGGATGACCAGGCCGAGGCGGATGCGACGGATCACGGGAGCGGCACCGGCGCCTTCAGCACCTTGACGAAGGTGAGTGAGTCGAGGTCGATGACGGGACGCAGGTCGGCGTTGCGGGCGATGGCGCCGCCCGCGGCGACGCTGCGCACGACGGTGCCGATCACCAACCCGCGCGGGTACTTCAGATCGGCGATCCCGCCCTGCGTGATCGCGACGTCGCCCTTCTTCGGCACGCTCGCAGTCGGGCTGTTGTCGGTCGCGGAGAACCCGAGCAGGCTGCTGTCGCGCTGGCCGACGGCGATGCCCTTCGCGCCTTCGGCGCCCGTCGGCATGAGCTCGGCGCCGGCACCGAAGCCCGGGTCATCGATGCGCTGGATGATCGAGCGGTTCGCGGACACACGTACGACGGTGCCGACGAGCGCGGCCTTGCCGTTGATGCCCCAGACCACCGGCTGACCCAACGCGATGCCCGACGACGAGCCCTTCGAGATGCGCAGGCTGCGCGAGAAGTTGCCCGCGCCCTGACCGATGACCTCGGCCGTCACCGCGTCGCCGTCGGCCACGTTCACGAGATCATTGTTCTGGCGCAACTGATCGAGCTCGGCCTGGTCGGCCTTCCCGGCGGCGACCTGCGCGCGGGCGGCGTCGAGCTCGCGCCGGAGCTGCTCGTTCTGGTCCTGTAGCTCATTGGCGCGCCCGAGGCCGTCGAGCCAGTCGGCCGCCGGGTTGAAGACGTCGTCGGCGAGGTCCTGGATCGGCGACACGACGTCCTGCGCCGCCGTCCGAGCCGAGTTGATGATCCCCGAGCCTCGTTCGTCCAGCGACACCAGGGCCAGCGACGTGATGACGAGCAGGACGAGCGTCAACCGGCGTCGCCGACTGTACCGACCGATGTCCACGGTGCTCGCGCGCCCCGACCGGGGGCGGTCAGTCCTGGGGCGAGGAGCTCAGGACCTGCTGCAGCACGTCGAAGTTCTCGAGGCACTGACCCGAACCGAGGACCACCGAGTACAGCGGGTGCTTGGCCCGGTGCACCGGCATGCCGGTCTCCGCCTGGATCGCGTTCTCGATCCCGATGAGCTGCGAGCCGCCGCCGGTGATCACGATGCCCCGTTCCATGATGTCGGCCGCGAGCTCGGGAGGTGTCTGGTCGAGCGTGACCTTC
>DASXXX010000039.1:0-5187 GCA_036502765.1 Acidimicrobiia bacterium
CGCACGGCCCGGTACCCCTCGGCCGCGCGCGAGTACGGGGCCAGCACCGAGACGACGCCACGCTCCTCGGGGAGCTCGACGGCCGGGATCTCGGCCAGCACCGGGGTGCCGAGCGCCTGCTCGAGCTCCTCGCGGCTGCGGATCCGCCGGTCGACGACGTCGAGGAGCACCGCGATGCCCAGACCCAGGAAGAAGCCGAGGAAGGCACCGAGGAGGCCTCGGGGCGCGGCACCGGAGAGGTCGGGGCCGGCGGACGACGAGGCCACGCCTTCGACGTCGCCGTTCTCGTTGACCGTGGTGAGGTGGTCGCCGTCGGCGCCCCGCTGCAGCAGGTCGCGGTACTCCGAGCGCGAGATCGGCACCGCGTTGGCGGCGTCGAGCTCCTCGACCGGGCTCTGGCGGGGCGAGTCGAACGAGTGCTGGGCGATCTGGGTGAGCGTGAGGCGCAGCTCGTCGGCGGTCGCGTCACGCTCCGCGCGGAGGTCGTCGGCGTTCGTCGGTGACGTCGCGATCTGGGTGTCGAGGTCGATCTCGTGCTGCTTCAACGTGTCGCGCTTCGCGAGCAGGTCCTTGGTGGCGTCCTGGTAGGTCTGGACCCCCTCGGCGTCGAGGGCAGCGATGAGCTCGGAACTGAAGGTCGACGCGAGACGGTCGGCGTCGGCGGGCGTGGGCGCCACTGCCGTGATCTCGAGCGTGCCCAGCGAGTCGTTGGCGGTGATCGTGATGTGCTGCACGAGCTGGTCGGCGTCGCCGTCGAGCTTGGTGGCGACGAGCTTGGGCACGTTGCCGCTGGTCACGCGGACGGCAACCTGGCTGAGGCTGGAGAAGCCGCTGCTCTCCGACGACGAGTCGTGGCTGTTGGTGAGCGTGTCGGTCGACTTGTAGTACGTGCCGGTCGGCGCATCCTCGTGATGGAAGGCGGTCGAGGCCGCGCCGAGGACCGCGCCGGCGAGCGCCAGCCCGACGATCAGCAGCCAACGACGTCGCACGATTCGGGCGAACCGAAGGAGATCCACTGCCTGCCTAGCGCCTCTCGAACGTCCGGACGCGGCTGGCGTCCGGTGACGGGCCCCCGCCGGGCCCATCACTGGGTCGACCATTCTGCCACGCAGAGTGGTCAAGGGTGCAATGACCCTTCATTCTCGTCTCCCGGGAGGGCGAAATGAAGTCGGGAATGCCCGGCGGTCAGCCGATCGGGTCAGGCGGTTCGGTCAGGCGAGCTCGATCTCCTCGCCCCTGGCGGTGATGGCCCGGGTGAGCGCCAACGCCTCCAACAGGCGCCGATCGTGGGTCACCACGAGCAGCGTGCCGTCGTAGCCGTCGAGGGCCAGCTCGAGCTGCTCGATGGCCTCGAGGTCGAGGTGGTTGGTCGGCTCGTCGAGCACCAGGCAGTTCACGCCCTGCGCCGCGAAGCGGGCGAGGACGGCCCGGGTCCGCTCCCCCGGTGAGAGCGTCGCCGCGCTGCGGGTGACGTGGTCGGCGCCCAGCCCGAACTTGGCCAGCAACGACCGCCCCTCGGCGATCGTCTGGCCGGTGGCGGCCAGGAAGGCGTCGAGCAGGGGCTGGTCACCGACGAACGACGCCCGGGCCTGGTCCATCTCCCCGAGCACCACGCTCGCACCCATCGACCGCTCACCGGCGACCAGGGGGAGCCGTCCCAGCAGGGCGAGGAGGAGCGTGGTCTTGCCCGAGCCGTTGGGTCCCACGAGTGCGACGCGGTCCTGCCACCCGATCTCGACGTCGACCGGACCGAGGGTAAACGCGCCGCGCTGCACGACGGCGCCCCGCAGGCGCATCACGACGTCGCTGCTGCGGGGTGCACTCGCAACCTGGAATCGGAGGTCCCACCCCTCCCACGGCTTCTCGACCACGTCGAGTCGATCCATCGCCTCGCGCGTCTGGCGCGCCTTCGCCGCCTGCTTCTCCGACGTCGCGACCTTGAAGTGCCGGATGTTCTTGTCCTTCTCCGACGTGTCCTTCTTCGCCGCGCGCGTGCCCTGCACCGCCCATTCACGCTGCGTGCGCGCGCGTTGTTCGAGTCGGCTGCGTTCGCCGCGGTAGGTGGCGTAGTCCTCTTCCGCGTGTCGACGGGCCGTGCTGCGCGCGTCGAGGTAGCCCAGCCAGCCACCGCCGTACTCGGTTCCCGAACGCGTGTGCTCGTCCAGTTCGAGCACGCGGGTGACGGTGCGCTCGAGGAACGCGCGATCGTGACTCACGATCACGACACCACCGGGGAGTTCGTCGACGAACTCCTCGAGCCGCTCCAGGCCGGCGAAGTCGAGGTCGTTCGTGGGCTCGTCGAGGAGCATGACGTCGAAGCGGCTGAGCAGGATGGCCGCGAGTGACACGCGTGACGCCTCTCCGCCCGAGAGGACGCGCATCGACGCGTCGAGCAGTCGGACCGGGAGGCCCACGTCGTCGCACATGGCGCGGGCGCGCGCGTCGAGGTCGGGGCCACCGACCGCGAGGTAGGCATCGAGCGCGTCGGTGTACGCATCGGCCGCGTCGTCGGTGGCGTCGGCCAGTGCGGCGGCGGCGCGTTCGAGCTCGGCTTCCGCGGCAGTCACACCGGTGCGGCGGCCGAGGAACTCGAGCACCGTCTCGTCGGTGCGCTCGGGTTCCTGAGCGAGGTGCCCGACCCGCACGGTGGGTGGCGTCGCGGTGATCGAGCCCCGGTCGGACCGTTCCTGGCCGGCGAGGATGCGCAGCAACGTGCTCTTGCCCACGCCGTTCGGACCGACCACGCCGAGGCGCGTGCGGGGCCCGATCGACACGTCGACGTGATCGAGCACGAGGTGCGCACCGTGCTCGCGCGCGAGGTCACGGGCGACGAGTGAGAACGAAGCAGACGAGGAAGACGAAGGGGACGGCATGATGATCCCAGGGGTCGCGGAAGCGGACGGCGAGCGGGTGGGATCAGGCGGTCACATGCGGGCCACGGTAGCCGGGCGCCCCCGCCGCACGGCGCCGAATTCCCGCGTCGTGGGGGCCGCGCTCAGAGCTGCGTGTCGGCGGCGCGCCAGCAGTACCAGGCGGCCAACGAGCGGTACGGCCGCAACGGATCGCCGAGCACCTCGAGCTCCTTGGGCGTGGGCATGTCGGGTCGACCGTGGATGACGGCGTAGCCCTTGCGCACACCGAGATCGCCGACGGGCCACACGTCGAGCCGACCGACCTGGAACATGAGGAACATCTCGGCCGTCCACCGACCGATGCCGCGCACGAGGGTGAGCTCCGCCACGAGCTTCTCGTCCGAGAGCTTCGCGATGCGGTCGAGCTCGACGTCGCCGGCGAGGACCTTCTCGGCCAGGTCGCGGATCGACGCGGTCTTGTTGCCCGACAGCCCGGCGGCCCGCATGGTCTCCACCGGCAGCGCGAGGACCGCCTCCGGCGTGACGTCGCCCTCGAGCGCGAGCTCGAGCCGCCCGTGGATCGTGCGCGCCGCCGCGCCCGCGAGCTGCTGGAAGCAGATGGCTCGCACGAGCTCGGCGAAGTGCGTGCGCCGCGGTCGGGCCCGGCGCAGGTCAGCGGGTCCGAACGCCTCGATGTACGGCGCGAACTCCGGCGCCTGACGGGCGAGTGCCACCGTTCCGTCGACCACCGCCCGGCGCGCCACGTGCGGCACCGTAGCCCGCATCGGCCGGTAACCTCGCCCCCGTGCTCCGCCGCTTCACGACCTTTTCCGTCTGCCTGCTCGCGCTCGCGCTCGTCCTCGTGGGCTGCGGGGGTGACAGCGGCACGGCCACCCTCGGGAAGAAGCCGGTGTCCACGACGGCACCTGCCGTCACTGTCTCCCCGTCGACGAAGAACACGTCGTACATCGCCACGGTGAAGCCCGAGATCACCAAGATCGACGTCTACGACAAGCCGGCCGCGACCACGGCGACGCACCAGTTCGACAACCCCTGGCTCTACGACCCGACGGTGCCCACGTCGAAGGTCCCCCAGGTCTTCCTCGTGAAGCAGCAGCGCTCCGACGGTTGGGTCCAGGTGCTGCTGCCCGTGCGGCCCAACGGCAGCACCGGGTGGTTGAAGAACGCCGACGTCACCCTCACCGCCAACCCGTACCGCGTCGACGTCGAGCTCGGCAACCACACGATCACCGTGAACAAGGGCACCGATGTCGTCTACACCGGGCCGGTCGCGGTCGGCGCCACCGATCCGCCACTGCCCGACGTCGGCAAGCCCACGCCCACTCCCACCGGCGAGTACTACCTGCGGGTGCTGCTCCAGGCGCCCGATCCCAACACCGTCTACGGGCCGTACGCCTACGGCCTGTCGAGCCACTCCGAGACGCTCGACTCGTTCGCGGGCGGCGACGCCGAGGTGGGCATCCACGGCAACAACGACGCCTCGGTGCTCGGCAAGAACGTCACCCACGGGTGCATCCGCATGGACAACGACGCCATCACCATGTTGGCCAAGCAGTTGCCCCTGGGCACGCCGGTCACCGTCAACGCCTGACCTGATGCGCGCCCGGCGGCTCGTCGCCGCGCTCGTGCTCGTCTGCGCCGCGAGCGGGGTGCTCGCCACCGCAGCCGGCGCGAGCGACTCGTCGTTGCCGCCGGCGGCGCGCAAGGACCTGGTCGCGATCTTCGCCAAGAAGATGAGACCGTTCGGCCTGCGGATCACGCGCGCCGCGCTGGTGAACCCGCAACAGGAGCGCGACGCGACGGGTACCCATCTCGCGATCTACGTCGAACCCACCGGCGACTACACGCCGCAGGACTACATCGACGGGACGGTCGACGTCTCGAAGGCCTTCCTGCCGTACGTGTTCGCGCACTGGAAGGGACTGAAGTCGTTCGACGTGTGTCAGGAGCCGCGCCCGGCGGTCGACGACCGCCCGACACCCGCGCCCGAGACCCAGGTGTACGCCACCCGCGCCGGCAGCACACTCGTCGACTGGAAGACCGTCGACGTCGCGACCATGATCCGGACGTCACACGAACAGGCCGCGGCCACACCGACCAACGGCGACGTCCCGTTCTCGGTGTTCGTGGCCAAGCACCTGCAGAACACCCCGGGATACCAGGCGGTGGCGGACACGGCCGCCACGACACCGGCAGCATCGACACCGGCAGCACCCACCGTGCGCGACTACGGCTGAGCAGAAGGGCACCGAGTGCAGATCGAGGGAGCGAACATCATCGTCACCGGCGCGTCGTCGGGCATCGGGGCCGCACT
>DASXXX010000040.1:0-33236 GCA_036502765.1 Acidimicrobiia bacterium
AGGTAGCGCGTCGCACCCGCGCCGGCGAGCTGGCCGCTCAGGTCGCAGATGCGGATGTGCGAGAGTGCGCCCACTCAGCGGACCCGCATCGGCACCGACGTGTAGCCCCGCACGGTCGACGTGTGGATGCGCTCGAGCCGGCTCTCGTCGATCTCCCAGGTGGGGAAGCGCTTCAGCGTCTCGTGCAATGCGACCCGCCCTTCGAGGCGGGCCACCGCCGCGCCGATGCAGAAGTGCGCGCCGTAGCCGAACCCGAGTTGGCGGTCGATCTTCCGGTGGATGTCGAAGCGGTCGGGATCGGGGAAGTGGCGTTCGTCGCGGTCGGCGGAACCGTTGAGGAACGAGATGCGCGCACCCTTCGGGATGGTGACCCCGTGCAGCTCGACGTCGCGCGCGACCCAGCGCGACTGCACCGGCGACGGCGCCTCGTAGCGCAGCAGCTCCTCGACCGCGTTGCCGAGCAGCGACGGGTCGTCGACCAGCTCCTGGCGCTGGTCGGGATGCTGCGCCAGCGTGACCGCAGCGAACCCGAGCATCCGGGCCACCGTCTCCGTGCCCGCGAGCGCGATCAGCTGCACGAACCCGAGGATCTCCTCCAGCGTGAGGGTGCGGGTCTTCCCGTCCTCCTCGATCTCCGCGTGCACGAGCCCCGTGAGCAGGTCGTCCTGCGGGTCCTTGCGCCGCTGCTCCATGAGCTCGGGGATGATCGCGAACGCCCCTTGGCCGATCTCGCCGTTCTGCGACACCATCGACGACATCGACGCCATGCCGCCCTGGTGGGTGTCGCCCTCCTCCACGTGCAGCGTCTTGGTGGCGAGGTCGCGGAACTCCTGGGCGAAGCCGTCGGGGTAGCCGACGAGGGCCAGGATGACCGTCGGCGGGAGCAAGCCCGCGAACGTCGCGATGTAGTCGAACTCGTCCTGGCCCTCGACGGTGCCGAGGAACTGCCCGCAGAGCTCGCCGACGCGTCGTTCGAGGTCGGAGATCGCCCGCGGCGTGAAGGCCCGGGCCACCAGCTTGCGCAGTCGCGTGTGCGCCGGCGGGTCCTTCATGATCATCATCTCGATGGCGTCGTACGGCTCCGGCGTGATCATCTCGAGGACGATTCCGTGGCCCGACTTGAACGTCTCGGTGTCGACCAATCCGTTGAGCACGTCGTCGTACCGACTCAGTGCGTAGAAGTCGTGCTGCGCGTTGTAGTAGACGGGCGCTTCGTCACGCAGGCGACGCCAGACCGGATACGGGTCGGCGTCGATCGCGTAGTCCCACGGGTCGTAGTACACCTCGGTCGCAGTCATGGCCCGAGCGTACGCGAGCGCCGTCAGCCGCGGATGGCCCGAACGATCGTGTCGGGGTCGAGGGGCTGGTCGGTGACGATCACGCCGTGCTGCGCGAGCGCGTCGGCGATCGCGTTGAACACCGCGGCGGGCGCCGCGATGGCCCCGCCCTCGCCGACCCCCTTGTAGCCCCCGACGGTGGCGGCGGGGGACTCGATGTGGAACGTGTCGATGGTGGGGATCTCGTGCACGGTGGGCAGCAGGTAGTCCATGAACGTGGACGCCAATGGGTTGCCGTCGTCGTCGTAGACGTTGTGCTCGTAGAGCAGCCCGCCGATGCCCTGGGCCACGCCGCCGTGCACCTGGCCGTCGACGATGTTGGGGTTGATCATCCGGCCGCAGTCCTCCGACACCACGTAGCGGAGGATCTCCACCTTGCCGGTGGCGGGGTCGACCTCGACGGTGGCGCCGTGCGCCGCGTTCGACCACATGTTGGTCGGGGCGACACTGCGGTGCACCACCTCGAGCGTGCGGTCGAGCTCGGGCGGCAACGTGCCCGACTGCTGGTAGGCGGCCCAGGCCACCTGCTGCACCGGCACCGACTTGGTGGGCGTGCCCTTGACCGACACGACACCCTCGGCGACCTCGAGGTCGTCGGGCGACGCCTCGAGCATGTGGGCGGCGATGGCCACGACCTTCTCGCGCAGGAGCAGCGACGCCTCGGTGACGGCCTGGCCGATCATCGGGCCACTGCGGCTGCCGCCGGTCCCCGGGCCGAACGGCGCGCTCTCGGTGTCACCCTGGTGCACGGTGACGTCGGTGTAGTCGACCCCGAGGTTCTCGGCCACGAGCTGCGCGGTGGTGGTCTCGAGACCCTGCCCGTGCGCGCCGGAGCCGATGAACACGTCGACCCGGCCGTTGGGATGCATGCGGACGTTCGCGGGATCGGTGGCGTAGGCGCCGACGTTGGTCTGCGGCTCCACGTACACCGCGAGCCCGACCCCCACGTACCGGCCCTCGGCGGTCGCGGCACCCTGCGCGGCGCGGAACGCGTCGTATCCGATCTCGTGAGCCACCTGGTCGAGCGTCTCCGCGGGTGTGACGAACTCGATGCTCATGCCGCCCGGGCACATGTAGGGCAGGTCGGTCGTCTGGAGGATGTTGCGGCGACGGAACTCGAGCGGATCGAGCCCGATCTCGCGCGCGACGCGGTCCATCATCTCCTCGCGCGCGGTGGTCTCCATCATCCACGGACCGCGGTACGCGGCGCTGCCGCACGTGTTCGTGTAGACGGTCGTGCTCGACCAGCCGAGGTGCTGCACCTTGTACGGACCGGTGAAGAGCATGCCGACGAGCGGTCCCGCGGAACCGCCCGGCATCGGGAACGCGCCGGCGTCGTCGAAGTGCGCGATGTCGCAGGCCTGGATGATGCCGTCGGCGTCGATGCTCATGGTCGCGTCGACGCGCTCCTGACGCGCGTGCGCGGACGCGATGAGGTTCTCGCGGCGGTCCTCGGTCCACTTGACCGTCGCGTTCAGCAGGTGCGCGGCCATCACGATCGTGATCTCGTCGCGGCCCACGAACGACTTCAGCCCGAAGCCACCGCCGACGTCGCCGATCTGCACGCGCACGTTGTTCTCGGGCACGCCGGTGACCCGCGAGAACACCAGGCGCGCCTCGTGCGGGTTCTGGCTCGCGTGCCACACGTCGAGCCGTTGGTCGAACGGCTCCCAACGCGCGGTGACGGCGCGGCACTCCATCGGCACCGCGCTGTAGCGGTGCTGCACGAAGCTCTCGGACACCTTGTGCGTCGCGCCGTCGAGCGCGTCGCGGCCGTCGTCGCTCAGCGGGACGGCCATCTCCATCAGCACGTTGTTGGCGCGGTTGGGATGGATGAGGTCGTCGCCCGCGAGCGCGGCGTCGTAGGTCAGGATCGGGTCGAGGGGCTCGAAGTCGACCCGGACCAGTTCGGCCGCGTCCTCGGCGAGGTAACGGCTCTCGGCGACGATGAGCGCGATCGGGTCACCGACGAAGCGGACGTCGTCGATCGACAGCGGGAACATCGGCGCCATGAACTCTTCCGCGCCCTGGAACATCGACGGGTACATCGAGACTGCGACGCGCGGGTTCAGGTCGTCGCCGGTGAGCACCGCGACCACACCGGGGAGCTCGCGCGCCGCGCTCACGTCGAGGCGCGTGATCTTGGCCCGGGCGATGTCGCTGCGCACGAAGTGCGCGTGGAGCATGCGCGGCAGCTCGACGTCGTCGGTGTAGCGACCACGACCGGTCAGAAGACGAGGGTCCTCCTTGCGGAGCACCGCCTGCCCGACGAAGCGGCCGGCGGCCGTCGGGTGTGTCGGTGCGGTCACGCGGTCGCGCTCAGACGGTCGCGCACCCACTGCAGGCTGTTGGGCCCCTTCTCCATCACGCGTTCCCATCCGGCGAGGAGCTGGTCGACGGTCGCGCGGTCGGGGATCACACCGAGGATCTCGACCGTCACCGCCTCGGTGGGCAGGTCGTCGACCCGGGTGTCGCCGAACGGGTCCATCTCCACCGACCCCGCCGGCTCGGCCATCGCGTAGAGCTCGCCGGTGGCGGCGACCCACGAGAGCTCGGTGCGCATCCCCTTGGCGTCGGACCACTCGCGGCCGAACTCGATCTCCTCGGACTCGCGTCGTCGGGGATCGGCGTCGTAGAACTCTTCGATGTCCATGGTCACCTTCGTGTGAGACCCACCAGGGCTGGTGCGAGTGCCCGCCATTCTGCCCGGGGGAAGCCCGGACGGTCCGCACCGGTGTAGGCCTGCACGCACACGTGGTCGGCGCCGGCGTCGAGATGCGCCTGCACCCGGGCCGCGATGGCGGCCTCGTCACCCCACACCACGACGTGGTCGATGAGCCGGTCGCTGCCGCCGTCGGCGAAGTCGTCCTCGGTGAAGCCGAGCCGCCGCCAGTTGTTCACGTAGTTCGGCAGCTGCAGGTAGAGGCTCAGGCCCTCGCGCGCGACGGCACGGGCCTTGCCGGCATCGGTCTCCAGCACGACGTGCTGTTCCGGGGCGAGGAGCGGCCCGTCGCCGAGCTCGGCGCGTGCCACTGCAGTGTGCTCGGGAGTGACGAGGTACGGGTGCGCGCCCCGGGCGCGGTCGCGGGCGAGCCCGAGCATCTTGGGGCCGAGCGCCGCGAGCACGCGCCGCTCGGGCGGCACCGTGGGCGAGACCTCGTCGAGCTCGTCGAGATAGGCACGGGTCTTCGCCAGTGGCTTGGTGTACTCACCCGGGTGCGAGTTGTCGATGAGCAGGTGGTGGCTCACGCCGATGCCGAGCAATGTGCGCCCGGCGTGGTCGGCCTCGAGCGCGGCGAAGCCCTCACCGACGTGGGCCGCGGTGTGCATCCAGAGGTTGAGGATGCCGGTCGCCGCGACCAGCGTGGTCGTCGCGTCGAGAAGGTCACGGAGCGCGCCGAACACGTCGCCCCCCACGTCGGGGAGCCACGCCGCCGTGTACCCCAGCGCTTCGAGCTCGGCCGCCGCCTCGCGCTTCTCGCCGTCGTCGCCGTGGCGCAGCTCACCGCTCCAGATGCCGATTCCACTCAGGTCCATCGACGCATCTGATCGCGCCGATGCTCGTGTCGCAACCTGGAGGGTTCGATCCCGGGAGGACCGATCCCCCGATAGGGTCGGGCGCATGGCAGTGGATTTCAGCGGCAAGACCGCCGTCGTCACCGGCGCGGCGTCGGGGATCGGGCGGGCGACGGCCAAGGCCCTGGCCGACGCGGGCGCCACGGTCACCCTGCTCGACGTCAACGACGAGCTCGGCGCGAGTGCGGCCGAGGCCGCAGGTGGCTCCTACGTGCACCTCGACGTGTCGAATCCCGACGAGTGGCGGGCACTGTTCGCGTCGCTCGACCGTCTCGATCTCCTGCACCTCAACGCCGGGATCTACGACATCGCGCTCACCGACATCACCCAGATCTCCGACGCCCGCTACCGCGCCTACACCGGCGTGAACCTCGACGGCGTGTTCTTCGGCCTGCGCGAAGCGATCCCGCTCCTCGAGCAGTCGAACGGCGCGGTGGTCGTGACGTCGTCGATGGCGGGCCTGATCCCGCTCCCGGGCAACCCGCTCTACGCGGCGACCAAGTGGGCACTCATCGGGCTGGTGCGCAGCGTCCACGGCGACCTCGAGCGGCGCGGGATCCGCATCAACGCGCTGTGCCCGGGTGCCGTCGCCACTCCGCTGATGGGTGATGACCCGCACGCGTTCTTCGACCAGATCGGGGTGCCCTCGTTCGAACCCGAGGTCCTCGCGGGCACGGTGGTGGAGCTCCTCGCCTCCGACCGCAGCGGGCAGGCGGTGCTGCACCGCCCGCCGGGCGAGCCCGAGGTCTTCGAGTTCGCGAGGCTGCCGGAACGCTGACGAGCCGGTCGACAGCGTGGACGACGCCGTGGACGACGCCGTGTACGACGCCGTGGAGGAGGCCGCCGCACCGCGGCTGCGCATCCGGGGGCTCGACGCCGGGTACGGCAAGGTGCAGGTGCTCTTCGGGCTGGACCTCGACGTCGCGCCCGGCGAAGTGGTCGCGGTGCTCGGCACGAACGGCGCGGGCAAGACCACGCTGCTGCGCGCGGTCAGCGGGCTGCTGACCCCCACCGCGGGAACCATCGAGCTCGACGGCGACGAGCTCGCCCGGGTCAGCGCGGAAGACCGCGCGCGTCGCGGCGTCGTGCAGGTGCGCGGCGCCGACGTGTTCGCGGGGCTCACCGTCGACGAGAACCTGCGCGCCGCGTTGGTCGCGCACCGCGCAGCTCGTCGCGACGCGGCCGCGCGCATCGCGCACGTGTACGACGTGTTCCCCGCGCTCGCCGCGCATCGCAAGCAGGACGCGGCGTCGCTCTCCGGGGGCGAGCAGCAGATGGTCGCGCTCGGGTGCGCGCTGCTGTTCGAGCCCACGGTGCTGCTGGTCGACGAGCTGTCACTCGGGCTGGCGCCACTGGTGGTGCAGCGGCTGCTCGACGTCCTCGACACGCTGCGCGCCGACGGTCAGGCGATGGTCGTGGTCGAGCAATCGCTCGCGGTCGCGGCGCGCCTCACCGATCGCGTCGTGTTCGTGGAGAAAGGTGCCATCCGCTTCGACGGCTCACCTGCCGAGCTCACCGCCGACGAGGAGCTCGCCCGGGCCGTCTTCCTCGGCGGACCACCAACTCCAGGCGAGCCTCCACGTAGCAGCGAGCCTCCACGGAGCAGCGAGCTGTCGTGATCACGGTCCACGGCTGGGACGTGAGCCAGCAGATGCTGCTGAGCGGCATCGTGCAGGGCCTGGCGTACGCGGTGCTGGGCGCGGGCATCGTGCTCGTGTACCGCGCCAGCGGCGTCATCAACTTCGCGGTGGCGGCGTTCGGCACCACCGCACTGGCGTTCATGGCGGTGCTGCTCGGCGGGGGAGTGGCCGACTGGCACCAGCCGTTCTGGCTCGCGGCGGTGCTCGCGACGATCGCCGCCGCGCTGGCGGGATCGGTGGCGGAGTGGGCCGTCATCCGCCGCTTGGCCGACGCGCCCCGGCTCGTCGTGCTGGTGGCGACGATCGGGATCGCGCAGGTGCTGCTGCTCGTCGCGTTGCTGCTGCCCGACGTGCTCGAGGGTGGCTTCTTCCCGCCGTTGCTCGACTGGACGTGGACCGCGAGCCCGGAGCTCCTCGTGCAGGGGCGCGACTGGAGCGTACTCGTCGTCATCCCGGTGCTCGTCCTCCTGCTCGGCGCATTCCTCACTCGTACCCGCATGGGGCTGATGGTGCGGGCGTCGGCGGCCAACCCCGACAAGGCGCGTCTCGTGGGCATCCGCGTGTTCCGCACCGCCAACGTGGTGTGGGCGATCTCGGGCGCGCTGGCGGCCGTGGCCGCGATCGCCTTGGCGCCGGTGCGCGGCGTGTCGCTGGCCGGCGCCGCGGCCGCCGGCGGTGCGCTGAGCTACCAGCTGCTCCTGCGCGCGCTCGTCGTGGCGCTGGTGGCGCGGATGCGCTCGTTGCCGATCGCGCTGGTCGCAGGCATCGGCGTCGGCATCGTCGAGGTGATCCTGCAGCAGAACGTCGACCCCAGCGACCTGGGCGTCACCGAGCTGTGCTTGTTCCTGGCGACGCTCGTGATCGTGCTCGTGTTCTCGCGTCTGTCGCGCGGCATCGACGACGGCGGGTGGCGGATCACCGCGGCCTCACCGGCGCGCGCGATCGACGCCGACGGACCGTGGTGGTCGCGCCACCTCGGCCGGATCGGTGTCGTCGCGCTGTTCGGCGCGCTGGTGTTGCTCCCGGTGTTCCTCACGCGCGCGTCGGAGTCGTTCCTGTGGACCCGGGTCCTGATCTTCGCCATCGCCGGGTGCTCGCTCACGATCCTCACGGGGTGGGCGGGGCAGGTGTCGCTCGGCCAATTCGGGTTCGCCGCAGTCGGTGGGCTCGTCACCGTGAAGCTGGTCGGCGACGACGGCATCCTCGGCCTCCACCACCTGCCCTGGGGCGTCGCGGTCGCCATCGGGGTGTTGGTGGGTGCGCTCGTGGCGGTGCTCATCGGCCTCCCCGCGCTGCGCATCCCGGGCCTCTACCTCGCGGTGACCACCTTGGCGTTCGCAGTGTTCGTGTCGGTGTGGTTGGTCGCGCAGGGGACGTTCCTCGACGCCAGCGGCCTGCTGCCCACCCTCGCCAAGCCCGACGCCGGCATCGTCGACTTCGGGTCGCGCCGCTCCTACTACTACCTGTGCCTTGCGTTCCTGGTCGCGTGCGTCGCGCTGGTCGCGCAGTTGCGCCACACCGGCATCGGCCGCTCGGTCATCGCAGTGCGCGACAACCCGACGACGGCCGCGGGCATGACCATCTCGACCACGCGCATGAAGCTGCTCGCGTTCGCGGTGTCGGGGGGCATGGCCGCACTCGCGGGGTGCCTGCTCGTCACGTTGCTGCCGAGCAACACGCCGGCGGTGACGTTCGCGCCCGAGGAGTCGGTGAAGGTCGTCGCCATCGTCGTGATCGGCGGGCTCGGCGCGTTGGTCGGCCCCGTGCTCGGCGCGCTCTGGGTCGTGGGCGTGCCCGCGATCTGGCCCGACGAGCCGGTCGTGCCGTTCCTCGTGTCGGGCATCGGCATCCTCGCCATCCTGCTCTTCGCCCCCGGCGGCTTCGCCGGCATCCTCCGCACCCTCGAGGCCTGGCTCCTCGACCGTCGCCGTCCTCGCGAGGCGGCCGCGCCCGCCCCCCACCTTCCAACCGGCGTCAGTTCGGCGGCCCATGTGCGCCCAGCTGACGCCGGTTCGCTCGACGGGGAGGGCGACTGGCTGATGGCGCGGGGGATCACGGTGACGTTCGGGGGGCGGGTGGCGGTCGACCACGTCGACCTCCGTGTGGGCGCGCGTGAGCTCGTCGGGCTCATCGGTACCAACGGCGCGGGCAAGAGCACGCTCATGAACGCGATCGGCGGGTTCGTCCCCGCCGTGGGTGAGGTCGAGGTGCTCGGGCGCGACGTCACCGACCTGCCCGCGTACCGCCGGCACCGCCTCGGCCTGGGGCGCACCTTCCAGGCGGCGCGGCTCTACGACGACCTCACCGTGCGCGAGACGGTGATGGTCGCGCTCGAAGCGCGCGACCGCTCGCGCGTCGTGCCGTCGATGCTGCACGTGCCGCCGTCACCGCGCGCCGAGCGACGGAAGCGCGCCGAAGCCGACGACATCCTGGCCGCGCTCGGCCTCGGTGACACCGCCGACCAACCCACGGCCGCACTCTCGACCGGCACCCGCCGACTGGTGGAGCTCGCGGGCCAGCTCGCGCTCGGCGCGCGCGTCGTGCTGCTCGACGAACCGACCGCCGGACTCTCCCAGCGCGAGACGGAGGCGTTCGGTCCGCGCCTGCGCGAGATCCAACGCGATCTCGACGCCGCGGTCCTGCTCATCGAGCACGACATGCCGTTGGTGATGTCGGTGAGCGACCGCGTCTACTGCCTCGAAGCCGGCCTCGTGATCGCCGAGGGCAGCCCGGCCGACGTGCGCGCCGACCCACTGGTGATCGCGAGCTACCTGGGCGCCGACACGAATGCCTAGGACGACGGCGTCGTCGAAGCCGCCGCCCCTGGAGCTGGGGGCGGCACCACACGGAACGCACCGCGCATGAAGGGGTGGATCCGACAGAAGTAGGTGTAGGTGCCGGCCGCGAGGTCGGCCGGCGTGGTCCACGTCGTGCTGCCCGAGGTGGGCTGGCCGGCGTCGCCGAGCTGGCCGGAGTCGAACTGCACGTCGGAGTCGGCGAGCGGGTACGCGACGCCGGTCGACGCGGTGCACGGCGCCTTGCACGCGGTGATCGAGTGCCAGACGTTCTGCTCGTCGGCGTCGAAGTTGTCGAACGTGATCGTCTGGCCCTCGGTGACGGTCGGGATCTTGCCGTTCGCCGCGAGGTCGCCGGCGCCGTACTCGAAGCTGCCGATCGGGATGGTCGTCGCCAGCGGACCCGACGCGGCCTTGCGGGCATCGAGGAACATGGTGGTGGGCTTCCCGCCGTGGTTGTCGTTCTCGGGGAGATGACCGTGGGTGAGCACACCCTTCTGGTCGATCGTCCCCGTGAACGGGTCGTTGCCGCCCGCGCGGTCGGCGACCCACACGACACCGAGACCCATCGACTCGTACCACGACGCCCGCTTGGTGTCGTAGGTCGACGAGATGCTGATCGTGTCGCCCGCCTTCACCCCGACCTCCCAGTCGTCGGGCGTGGTCGTCATCGACACGTCCCACGACACCGCGCCCGCGGGCTCGTAGTACTTCGCCTTCGACGTGAAGATCTTCTTCGTCTCGTCGCCGCGCGTCACCGAGAACGTGTCGTACAGACCGCCGGGGTGCAGGTGGCCGAACGTCTTCACCAGCACCGCGTCGGCGGGCATCGTGTACGAGTTCACGCGCGGTGCGGTCGGCTCGTCGTCGGGGTAGGTGTACTTCCCGTCGGTGCCGCTGCCCTTGTGCACGTCGAACACCGGGTAGATCTTGCCGTTCTCCACGTCGAGCCAGATCGGGTGGACGGCCTGCATCGTCGCGGCCTTCGGCGAGCTCGCGGGCACGAAGTCGACGTCGTAGGTGATCGACACCTGGTACGGCTTCGCGGTGAGGTTGTGGATCATGTAGTTCAGGTACCAGTAGTCGGTCGGCGCGTAGGCATAGCCGTACCCGTCAGGCAGCTCGAGCGAGGTCTTCTCCTCGCCGGCGGCGATGAAGCGCTCGGGGAAGAGAGGCGTGGTCGCGTCGCGCCGGGTGGTGACGGCCCAGACGCCGTGGTGGAGGTGCAGCACGTCGACCGGCGGGATCTTGCCGCCGGGGAGCTCCACGTTGGGCTTGAACCCGACGATCCAGCCGTCTTCGCCGGGTTGGGGGATCCGGAAGGTGCTGTTCTGGATCAGGTTCTGGCCCGGCGCGATGTCGAGCGGGCCGTACTCGAAGTGCAGGTGCTGCACACCGTCCTTGTCGGTGGTCGGCGGCGCGGTGGTGGTGGACGTCGTGGTCGGGCGGTTCGGGTCCTGCGTGACGCTGGTCTGCGCCTGCGCGCTGGTCTCGCTGAGCGCGGTCGCGGCGATCCCGCCGACGACGAGCAGCGCCGCGACGAAGTAGAGGAGGGCCCGGCGCATCCGCATCACCGTACTGACCTGCCTGCGCGGGAGGCGCGCGGTGGCGCGAAGCGGTGTGATCTGCTCGAATCGGACTCGGTGTCCGAAGATGCAGCGACCGCGAGGGCGGAGTGGCGCGCCGAAGAGGCGCAGTGGTCACGCGCCGCGCTCGAGCAGTGGGAGCACGGCCGCGGGCTCGCCGACGTCTTGCGCGACTGCATGCACCGCGGCGACACGGTGACCTTCGCGCTCGCGTCCCACTCGTGGACGGGCGGCGTCGTCGCGGTGGGGCACGACGTCGCGCGCGTCGACAACGGCGAGAGCCGGGTGGACGTGCGCCTCGCGGCCGACGCCCCGTATGTCGTCCGGGTTCGTGCCCGGGCCGGCGCGAGTGAGCGGGCGCGCGACGACGGCGCGCTCACCACGTTCGTGGCCCGGTTGCGGGAGCTCGACGGCACAGACCTGTGCATCGGCACGTCGACCGGCCCGCTCGAGGGCTGTGTGCGGATCGGGCACGACCAGGTGCGCGTGACCGACGCCGACGGTGGCACGGCCTACGTGCCGACCGGGTCGATCTGGTGGGTGCGCCCGCTCGACGACGACTGATCGTCGCCCGGCTGCCGGGCCAGCCATGCGAGCACCTCGTCGCGCAGGAAGCGCAGCTCGCGCCCACCGGGGAAGCGGTGGCAGGGGACTCGCCCGTCGCGGACCATCCGGCGCAGGTACTCCACGTTCACCTGCAGCAACTCGGCCGCCATCGCGGCGGTGAGCACCGGCGGGAAGTCGGAGCTGGGCGGGGGCAACGCGTCCACGGCGGTCCAGCTTAGTGCCAGGAATGTCCGGTTCGGGGGGCTTGACCGCAATCTACATAAACGTGCATACTGCCCGGGTCGGTGGATATCGGACAATCCGGTCAGCGAACGGGGGGACACGCATGGCGACGGGCACGGTCACCGGGAGCCGAGGAGTCGACGGCCTTCCGGCGACGCCCGCGTCCGCACCTTCATCGGTCTCGGCGCCGCGCCGGCGTGGTCGGGTGTCGCGAGGCCACCTCGTCATGGCGCTGGCCGGGATCGTCGGCGTGGTCCTCTCGTTCGCAGTGCTGCGGGAGCGGGAGGGCGAGACCGCCGTGCTCGTGGCCGCGCACGAGATCCGCGCCGGCGAGACCATCGGCTCGTCCGACTTCAACACCGTCCGGGTC
Organism: Acidimicrobiia bacterium; assembly: GCA_036502765.1. GTDB lineage: Bacteria > Actinomycetota > Acidimicrobiia > IMCC26256 > DASPTH01 > DASUAS01. Next base: position 12,094 of record DASXXX010000040.1, read on the forward strand.
ACGTTGACGCCGGAGGTGCTCGACACGGTCGCGCAGGCCCACGACCGTCGTCGCCTGCAAGGCCGCATCGCCGGCAGCACGATCGAAGCGGGCGAACTCGTCACCACGCGCACGATGCGGACACGCGCCGCGCCGCGCGGGCTGCGCGCCATGAGCATCCCGATCGATCCCGCGCGCGCCGTCGGTGGTCGTCTCGCGGCGGGTGATCAGGTCGACGTCCTGTTCGCGGGTCAGCAGGCGGTGTCGATCATCGTGGCCGACGCCCCGGTCCTCGCGGTCGACGCCCGCGGTCGCGGTGGAATCGGCGAATCGACGAGTCCGTTCACGGTGACGATCGCGGTGACCGCGCGGCAATCACAGCTCGTCGCCGCGGCGGTCGCCGACGGTGAGATCTCGCTCGCCCGCACGACCGGTGCCGAGTCGGCCCGCGGCACCGCCCCCGAGTCGCTCGATCGGGTCGGCACCGACGCCGGGAGCGCCGGATGACCCTGTTGGAGAGGTCGGCCGAAGGGTCGGTGGAGCCGTCGGTGGCACTGGTCTTCTCGCCCGAGGTGTGGGTGGAGGAGCTCCACCGCCACCTCTCGCACCACGGCGGAGCCCGGGTCCGCCAGATCGTCGTCGAACCGTCGGTCGCCCTCGACGAGGACTACGACGTGCTCGTCGTCAGTGACCGCTGGCCGGCACTCACCTACGGGTTCGTCGGCGCCGTGCACGCACGGGGCCGGGCGATTCTCGGCGTCTTCGACCCGGAGGAACCCGCGGGCAAGGATCACCTCGTCGAGCTGGGGGCCGACGCGACGATCGCCGCCGACGCCCAGGTCGAGGAGTTCGTGGTGGTGCTCCGCGAGCTCGACCGCGCCGGGACGCCCGCGACTTCGCCCGGCGACATGGACACCGGCGCGCTCGCGCCGCACGCCGACGAACCGGCAGGGTTGGTCGTCGCGGTGTCGGGCGCGAGGGGGAGTGGCGTCACCGAGATCGCTCTCGGAGTGGCGGCCGCGTTGGCAGAACACCGCCGTTCGGTGCTGCTCCTCGACGCGCACGAGGCCGCCCCAGCGGTTGCAGGGCGACTGGGCCTCGGACTGGAGCCCAACCTCCGCACCGCAGTCGACGCGTGCGCACACGGCCTCGGTGCGCTCGACGACTGCCTTGTCGCTGTCGTCGGCCGCGGGGCGGTGCAACTCCACGCCGTCGCCGGCCACCCGAGCGCGATCGCGGCATCGCAGGTGAGCACGCAGGACGTGCTCGATGTCGTCAGGGCCGCGCGCCGGAGTCACGACTTCGTGATCGTCGACCTCGAGGCACGGTCGGCCACGGAGCGTGCGGTGACCGGAGTGGCCGACGCCGTCGTCGGTGTCGTGCACGCCAGTCCGGTCGGCGTGGTGCGCGGACTCGAGTGGACCGTCGATGCCGTCGAGCGGGGCACGACCACGCCGCTGCACCTCGTCGTGAACCACGCGCCCCGCAGTCGCTTCCGTCAGGAGGAGATCCGCACCGAGATCGAACGCACGATCCGTCCCACGTCGCTCGGCTGGTGTCCCCATGACCGTGCCGTCGAGTCGGCGGCCTGGGACGGCGTTCCGGTCGCGCGCGGCGCGTTCCGCGGCGCCTGTGCGCGCACCGGCGACGCGCTCGACCCGAGTCCGCGGCACCCGCGACGGAGGTGGTCGCGATGAGCGTCGATGCGTACGACGTGATCCGTCGGGAGGTGCACGTGCGGATCGACCGTCGTCGACTCCGACCCGACGTCGATCTCGAGGCGGTCCGGACCGAAGTCGGTGCCACCGTCGACGACTACCAGCGTGCCGCGATGCTCGGTGAGCACCTCGCGCTCTCCGACCCGTCGGAGCTGGCGGACCGCGTGCTCCGGTCGATCACCGATCTCGGTCCGCTGACCGATCTCTTCGCGCGGCGCGACGTCGAGGAGATCTTCATCGAGGGTCCGCGTGTCTCGTACCTCGACGGTTCGGGACGCCTCCGCGGGCTCACGGTGCCCACCAGCGAGGAGGAGAATCGGCAGGTCGTCGAGCGCATGCTGGCCGCCACCGATCGGCAGCTCAACACCAAGCACCCCATGGTGCAGGCGCGCGTGCTCGGCGGATCGGCGCGCCTCACCGCCGCCATCCCGCCGGTGGGTGACCAGCTGTCGGCAACCGTGCGGCGCTACGTGGTGCGCAACGTGACGCTGGCCGACCTCGTCGCCCGCGATTCGCTCTCACAGCATGCGGCTGCGTTCCTCCACCTGCTCATGCAACTGCGCAGCCGGGTCACGGTGTCGGGCGAACCGGGTGCGGGCAAGACCACGCTGCTGGCCGCACTCCTCGCGGCTGCGCCCGCCAGTCACTGCGTGCGTGCCTGCGAGGAGATCCGCGAGCTGGCCGTGCCGATCACGCACGGCTCCTACTACGAGGTCCGCCCGCCCGCGCTGGACGGCACCGGTGAGATCACCCTCCGCGACTTGGTGAAGTTCGTGCTGGCGATGCGGCCCGACCGCATCGTGGTGGGCGAGGTGCGCGGCTCCGAAGCGTTCGAGCTCAGTCGGGCGGTCAACGCCGGCTGCGGGTTCCTCTGCACCGTGCACGCGAACAGCGCGTCGGAAGCCCTCGACGCGTTGGTCAACGCCGCGCTCATGGCGGGGGAGAACGTCACCGAGCGCATCGTCCGCAAGGTGTTCTCGGAATCGCTCGACGTGGTGGTGCATCTCGACCGCGACGACGTCGTCGGCAGCGACAGCGAGAGCATTCGCCGTCGGGTGGTCGAGATCGCGGCGGTCGTGCCCGCGTTGCGCGACGACTTCACCGTCGAGCCGCTGTTCGTGCGCGACGATCGGCGCGGCCCGCTGCGATGGACGGGAGCGCTGCCACCCTCGCTGGCGACGCGCCTCGAGCGGGTGGGCAGCGCCGGTGTGCACGACGTGTTCGCAGCCGCAGGGAGCGCGTCGTGACGCTCCTGGCCGCGCTCGCGGTGGGTGCGTTCTGTGTGCTGCTCACCGGTCATGTCGTCGGAAGACCGATCGAGGTGCGGCGGTGGTCGCGTCCGAGGGCCCAGGGCGCGGCCGCGCAGCTCTGGCTCGCGCAGGCTGGCGCGCGCGTGTCTCCCGCGCAGTTCGCACTCGGCTCGCTCGGGGTTGGGCTCGCCGCGTTCGCAGTGACGTACTTCGTCACCGGCACGTCGCTGGTCGCGATCGTGCCGGCGATCGCGGCGGCGATGCTCCCACGCGCCTACTTCGGACGCCGTCGCGCGGCGCGGCTCCGCGAGCTCCAGGCGGCATGGCCCGACGGCCTGCGCGACGTCGGGGCGTCGCTCGCGGCCGGCCGCTCGCTCGGACACGCGCTGATCACGCTGGCCGAGACCGGCCCACCGCCGCTGCGCGACGCGTTCTCCCGGTTCCCGACGCTGTCCCGGATGCTCGGCCCGGTCGCCGCGCTGGAGGTGGTGAAGGCCGAACTGGCCGACCCCACCAGCGACCGTGTGATCGAGGTGCTGATCCTGGCACAGGAGCGGGGCGGCCCGATCGTGACCCGGATCCTCGACGACCTCGTGGTGGCGACGACCAAGGACGTCAAGGTGCTCGACGAGGTCGAGTCCGAGGGCCTCGAGATGAAGCTCAACGCGCGGGCCGTCCTGGTGATGCCCTGGCTGGTGCTGATCGCGCTCACCCTCCGCGACGGCGCCTTCCGCGACTTCTACTCGTCACCGGCCGGTCTCGTGGTCGTGCTCGCGGGGGCGGCGCTGTGCGCCGTCGGCGCCTGGTGGATCGGACGTCTGGGTCGCGCGCACGAGGAACGACGCGTGTTCGGCGGCGCGCACCCCCTGGAGACGGCGCGATGACCGACACCGCGGTCGCCCTCGGCGTCCTCAGCGCAGGTGTGGCCACCGTCGGGATCGCCGCGGTGCTGGTGCCGCCGACGCGGCGGCTCGCACCGCGCGTGCGGCCGTACACCATTGCCGCGCGCGCCCGCTTCGGCCGCGGCGTCGACGCCACCGACCTGGTCGCCGACTTCACCACGGGCCCCACTCCGTCGTCGAGCGTCACCCGGGTGTTCGGACCTCCCTTCCTCGCGCTCGTGCACCGCGTCGGGCGGCTGCTGGAGCGCCGCACCGACGCCGCATTGGCGCGCTCGCTGCACCAGGGCGGGTTCGTCGACGTGAGCCCCGACGAGTACCGCACGCGCATGGCCGTGCAGGTGCTCGCGTTCGGCGCCGGGGGAGCGGGGTGCGGGGTCCTCGTGTTCCACCGCCCGCTCGCGGCGCTGGGACTCGGCGTGTGCGGCGTCGTCTTCGGCGCGTCACGCCAACGGGGTCGACTCGAACGGGCCATCGCCGATCGGCGCGAACGGATCCGGCTCGAGCTCTACACCGTGAACCAGCTGCTCGCCATGCACGTCCGCACCGGGGCGGGCCCCGTGCAGGCCACCCAGCGCATCGTCGACCGGGGGCAAGGCGTCGTCGTCGACGAACTCGGTGTCGTGCTCGCGGCGATGCGCAACGGGGTCGGCGAGCCCGACGCCTTCCGGCACGCCGCCGACGTCACGCCCGAACCTGCGGCGGCGCGCACCTACAAGCTCTTCGCCGCGGGCGCCGAGCGGGGCGTCGATCTCGCCGACGGCCTGCGCGCATTGAGCGAGGACCTGCGCGACTCGCGTCGTGAGGAGATCCGCCAGACCGCGACCAAGCGACGCGCCGCCATGCTCGTCCCCACGATCGCGGTGCTCGCGCCGGTGATGTTGCTGTTCATCGCCGCGCCGTTGCCCTCGATCGTGTTCGGGAGCCGGTGATGCGGACGCACGTCGAGGCACGCCCATCCGGTCGAGACGCTCGTCCGACCGCCGAACCAAGGAGCACCCATGCACAGGATCCGTCTCGCCGCCCTGCACGCGCTTCGTCGACTCGTCGACCTGATCACCGCGTGGCGCCCACCGGAGTCCGAAGCGGGCATGACGACCGCCGAGCTGCTCGGCAACGCCGCGCTCGGGATCGCAGCGCTCGTCGCGATCTGGGCGGTCATGCAGACCCTCGGCCTCGACGTGGTCGACTGGATGCGCGGTCAGCTGCGGGTCTGACCACGATCCAGTATGTGGTGGCCACCGCGCTGTCGTTGCTCCTGTTCGTGACCCTCGCGAACGCGGTTGTCGACCTCTACGTACGCGGTGTCGCTCGCGCCGCGGTCGACGAAGCGGCGCGGTCGGGGGCGGCGCTCGATGCGACCGCGGCCGACTGTCGTCGGCGGGCCAGCGACGTGCTCGACGGGGTCGTGACCGCGGGCGCGGTGCGGGTGACGTGTCGAGAGGTCGGTGGAGCGATGCGGGCCCGGGCCCTGATCGCGCTTGCAGGGTGGATCCCCGGCATCCCCACGTGGACGATGGTCCTCGAGGGCGAGGTGGCCAAGGAGCGCGTGCCGTGACCCGCGGGACGGAGTCGGGGTTCGTCGCCACCGAGTTCGCGTTCGGGGTCGCGGTGCTCGTGCTCCCGGTCGCACTCCTCGTCCTCACGTTCCCACGCTGGTCGGAACGGCAGATGACGGCGCGGGTCATCGCGCGGGAGGTGGCGCGCCGCACCGCGCGCGACGGCGTGTGCGATGACGGCGCGGCTCGAGCACTCGGTGCCACCATGGCGCGCAACCTGGGCGTCGCGCCGCGTGACGTGGTGGTCGACCTCACGTGCGCCGACGGCGCGGGGCTCGCACCGGGGAGCGACGTCGAAGCGAGCGTCACCGTCGCGATGCCGGCGGTGCAGGTCCCGGGCGTCGGTTCGGTGGGTGCGTGGTCGTGGACGGCACGCCACCGGGAACCGGTCGATCGCTACGTGTCGGCCCGATGAAGGTTCGTCGTGGACCGGCCTGTCGAACACCAGGAGGTCGAGAATCGGGCACCGTGACCCTCTGGTTGCTCGGGGTGTGCATGCTGCTCTTCGCCCTCGGTGGCATCTCGGTCGACCTGTGGCGAGGCTTCTCGGCGCGGCGATCGTTGTCGAACACGGCCGACGCGGCCGCGCTCGCGGGCGCCTCCGCGATCGACGAGGAGGCATACCGCGAGCGAGGCCTCGTGCAGCTCGACCCCGCGCTCGCCGAGTCGCGGGCGCGGGCCCACGTGACGCGCCAGGTCGACGCCGGTGCACTCCGCGGCGTCGACGTGCACGCCGACCGCGACGCAGTCACCGTCGTCGTGCGCGGCGAGATCGGCTTCACCTTGCTCGCGGTGCTCGATCCCGGTGGCGACCTCCCCGTGCGGGTGACCGCCACTGCGACACCGCGGCGGACACGATGAGAGGCCTGACCGTCGGGGCGACTGCCCTCCTCCTGACGGTCGTCGGACTCGCCCCGCCGGCGGCCGCGCAGACCGCCGGCGGCGGCGAGCTCGGCCCCGACTACGTGCGGGCCACCGCGAGCGATCTCGGCGCGGGCACCTTCCCGGGCAGCGGGCTCCCCGCCGCCGTACCCGCCGTGGACCCGCCGTACACGTGGGAGCGCGCCGACACCGGCGGGCGGTGCGTCGTGTTCGCCGGCGCGGTCCCCGCGGAACTGGTGGGCTGGGTCTCACCGCTCCCGGGTCTCGACCTGTTGCCGTACGTACCAATCCAGATCGGTGCGTTCCAAGGCGGCGTCCCCGGTGCGGTGCGGCTCGACGGTGACGCGCCGCTCCCACCCGGGGCGGTGCTCGTGGGCACGTTCGTCATCGACACTGCCAGCCCACGCGACGGAGGGCCCGGCACCTTCTTCGTGCCCCGTTGCTCTCCGCCGGGCGAACCGCTCCCACCGGCGCTGCCCGACGCCGCGACCATCTGGCAACAGACGCCGCTCCCGCGCGCGCACATCCATGCCTCGCCGCCCGGCACCCGCGACTGGCCCGGCATCGTCAACCTCGAATCGCGCTTCTGGGGTGACCCGTTGGCCGACGTGCGTGCGACGGTGAACCTCGACGGCTACGTGGTCGACGTCAGCGCCCGTCCGATGGCATACGGATGGGCGTTCGACGACGGCACCACGTCGGTCGGATCGTCGCCCGGGAGCGCCGGGGCCCCGCTCCGGGCGACGTTCCGCCGCCGCGGCGACCACGGGCTCGCCCTCTACGTCACCTGGGCCGGCTTCGCTCACATCACCGCGCCGGCGCTGGGACTCGACTTCGGCCTGCAGTACCTCGGGACGGTCACGTTGCCCGTCGCCGGCACCCACCACGTGGCCGAGATCCGGGCGCTCCTCAGATCACACTGACTTCCCGTCCAGGGACCTGCCCCGGGGTAGCGTTCGCTCGTCGAGCGAGTGCTCGGCGCGCAGGCGGAGGCAGCAGATGTTCAAGTCGATCGTGGTGGGGACCGACGGGTCCGAGCGGGCATCGGAGGCCGTGCTGGCCGCCGCCGAGCTGGCTGCGACCCAGCCCGAGGCGGTGCTCCACATCGTCACCGTGCAGAAGCCGCTGTCGGGATCGGCCGTCGCCGCGGGCGAGATGGCAGCCGCCGCGCCGGTCGCGGCCGAGCGCAGCTGGGAAGAGGAGATCAAGACCGAGCTCGAGGACGCCCTCGCCAAGGCGGCCGAGACGGCCATGCGGGTGTGCGACACCCGGATCGAGACCCACGCCCGCTTCGGCAGCCCGGCCGAGGTGCTCTGCGACATCGCCAGCCACCTCCAGGCCGACCTGATCGTGGTGGGCAACAAGGGCATGCAGGGCCGCCGTCGCGTCCTCGGGAGCGTGCCCAACACGGTGTCGCACCACGCGCCCTGCAGCGTGCTGATCGTCGACACCGCCGAGGACTCAGGCGCCGCCGACGCGTGAGCGCGGCGTCGGACGTGCGCTCCGTCTCCGGTGCAGCCACCGACCGCTGAGATCGACGACGAGCAGCGCGATCACGAGCCACGCCAGCTCGGGCTTGTTCATCACCCGGCTCGCGAGCAGCGTGATCGGAATGGCGGCGGCCACGACCAGTCTCGTACGCGGCACGAAGCCGGCCGCGACCGCGAGCGCGCCGGCGACGAGCCCCATCCACGGGCGTGAGAACACCGCGACGACGACGGCCACGCCGACACCGACCGCGACCGCGCTGACCGCCGGCGCGACCGAGGTCCCGTACGCGAAGGAAAGGTCGAGCGTCGGCGGGTCGAGCATCGACGCGGCTCCGGCCGTGTTCGTGTCGGCGTCCGCATCTGCATCCGCGCCCCGTGACCGCCGCCTGCGCCAGGCGACGACGATCAGCGCCACGCAGATCAGGATGGCGAGGGCTGAGATCGCGAATCCGATCCAGACGAGTCGCTGCGGCGTCCAGCGCAGGTTCACCGTCAGGGTGCCCGCATGGTCCGGATGCACCAACCAGCCGTTGGCGTAACCGTTGACGAGTTGATGGGGCCCGACCTTGCCCCCAGACGTGCTGGCCTCCCAGCCGTCGCTGTGGCTCTGTCCGAACACCAGCCAGAACGGGTGGCCATCGGTCGTCACCTTCACGTGCGCCGATGTCGAGTGCGCGTCGACGACCTTGACCGTCGCGCCGGCGTCGTCGAGGGGTGCTCCCCGGGGGGCGACGCCCGTGGCGCTGCCGCCCGCGCTCGAGGAGAGGACCACACGATCGACGTCGATGCCGTCGTCGAGCCCGGGCGCCGAGGTGAGGGTGTGCGTGCCGGCCGACAGGTGCAGCACGCCGTCACACGCCTCGAGACCGAGACCACTGCGGGCATCGCTGACGGAACCGGTGATGCGCACCGGCAGCGGTGCCCCGTCGACGCGCACGAGATCGCTCCGGCACGTGCCTGTGATGCTTCCCGGGGACGCCGGAGCCGGGACGCCGGCGATGCCCACGTCGGTGAACGACACCGGGAGGGTCTGGGCCCCGACCGCGGCCGTGCCGTCGGGGTCGACCGCGCGGTACGTGTCGACCACGAGGCGGAGATGCGCGCCGGTGACGGGGTCGAACGACACGGGCACCGCGACCCGCCCACCGGGCGCGCTGTCGGCGATCGCGGGCAGGGTGATCGTGCGCACGTTCTGACCGTCGACCTCGAGGTGGACCTGCGTGGGGATCGAATGCTGGCCGTCGGCAACGACGCCGAGCTCGAGGCCCGTCACCGTGTCGGGCGCGCTGAGGTCGACACCGAGCCACTGACCGGTCTGGTCGCCGAGCGGTGCCGTCCATCCCGTGGTCGTCTGCCCGTCGAACGCACGGGACGCGCGCGCATCGGCGTCGCCGCGGAGGTGCCCGGACGAGGTGTACGTGGCGCCGGCTCCGGTGGTCCCGAGCACGGTGTCGATCGCGGGATCAGCCGCGTTCGGGTTCACGCGCACGGTTCCCGCGACGCCGAAGCTGCGGGCGTCGGGGACGACGAACTGTCGGCGCAGCGAGAGCTCCTGGTCCTGGTGCGTCGAGTCGGACGGGTCGTAGCGCAACCTCGACAGCACGTAGTCGAGCGCGTGATCGCCGGCCTTGCTGCCGACGCGCTGGGTGAGGTCGACCGGGAGCCGCACGGTCTCCGTCACGTGCACGTCGTCCAGGCCGACCTCGGCGAACCCCACCGAGTTGGCGGCCTCCGCATCGACGGCTGGCGTCGTGGTGGCGACGGTGCGGATCGCCAGGCGGCGGACGTCGGCGGTCGGGAAGTTCACGACCTGACCGGGGGCGGTCAGCGACTCGGGGCCCAGATCGACGGTGATCGGGGGACGGTCGTTCACCGTGATCGTCACGCGGGAGAGCGTGCGGTTGCGCGGCCCGCTCTGTGGCTGCAACAGGGTGACGTGATCCGTACGCGTCGCATGATCGGGGACGAGCACGAGCTCCTGACCGGTGGGATCGGCGCCGCCGACGCGCCACGCGGTGCGCGGGTCGCCGTCGAACGCGTACACCGCCCGATCCTCGGGGTGTTCGGTGCCGCCGTCCGCGGTGGCGTCGACGGTGCCGCCCTGCTGCTCGACGACCGTCCGCGAGTTGTCGCCGCGGCCCGGGAAGACATCGAGCCGGTAGCTCTCCTTGTACGGGTCCGGGAGCGTCTGGCCGGCCCGCTCGGTGGCACCCTTGTTGTCGCGCAGGGAGGTGAACCAGGTCTCGGCGCGTCGCCGGTTGGAATCGGTGACGACGAGGTCGGCGCCGCGACTGAGCGCGGCGGCCAGCTCGGCATCGCTCATCGCCGCGACCTGTTGCACGAGCTGATTGCCGTCGACGAGGCCGGCGGCGGCGGCGTCGACGATCCCGTCGCCGTCGCCCGCCAGCACGACCGGCTGTTGCTCGGGCGCGGTGTGCACGATCGGCACCGCGTCCTTCACGTCGAACAGAGCGACCGCAGGTGGGTTCGCTTTCCCTGCATCCCGGAGCGTCAACTCGTCGATCAGTGGGATCTCCGGCGCGTTGTACGTCGTCGGTCCGAACGGCACCGGCGCTTCGAGACCGGGTGCGACCGAAGGCCGGGTCAACTGGTCCCACAGGTCCTGCGGCCGCGGCAACCCGAACCGCTCGTACTCGAGGTCGGACCGCAGCGCAACGGTGCCCACGCTGAACAGGCGCGCCACCGATGCGAGCGACGACGGCTCGAACGTGCCCTCCTGCATCCGCCGGTCGATGGCGTCGAGCAAGCTGACCGTCTGCGGCGAGCCGTAGGGCAGCACCTCTCGCGCGAGGTACGGCCGGTCGATGAGTCCGGGAGTGATCGGCTCGACGGTGTTGCCCCACCGATACGCGGAGAAGTTGGCACCCGGGATCTCGAGGACGCGCGTCGCGTCGCCCTCACGGTCGAGCGCGGCTGCGGCGTCCTTCCAGTACGCGGGCACCGACTCGGGTCGTTCGAGCCCGCCGGTGAGATAGCCGTCGCGCCACACGGGGAGCAGGGCACCGAAGGCGACGATCGCGACACCCACCGCGACGATGATCTCTTTGCGCGGGGTGGGCATCACCGACACGGCTGCGGCGAGGAGCCCCGCGAGTCCGAGCACGACGAGGGGCGCGACACGCGGGGTGTTGCGCAGCGACAGCCCCAGCGCCGAGTTGTTCGAGAACGCCTTCCACACGCTGCCGTACAGCGTGGTGTCGTCGTAGGGCCAGGCGCCCGCGCCGATCACGGTGCCGACCACGATGAGCAGCACGAAGTAGGTGCGGTGCTTCCAGCGAACGATCGCCGCGGCCGCGAGTGCGAGGACGGGTACCGCGAAGCTGAAGAGCTCCACGATGTGGTTGGTGACGTAGTAGTGCGCCTGGTCGATCGAGTCGCCGAGTCGGTCGGTGCCGTAGAAGAACCAGTTGCCGAGACCTCGCAGCAGGTCGAGCGGCGTCGAACGCAAGGCGACGGCGTGCAGGTTCTCGGTGAGCTGCAAGACGGGCAGTCCGTACTGGCCCTGCAGGCGCAGCCCCATCACCCACCAGAACGATGCGCCCAACGTGAGCAGCGCGATGCGACCCACCGCTGCCGCCGCGGCACCGAGCCGCACGCGACGGGTGCACACTTCGAGGATGATCCACACCGCGGGGGCGATGAGCATGAACAGCATCGACGACGCGTTCACGCTCCCGCCGGCCATGATGATCAGCGCGAGCAGCGCCGGATCGAACCATCCTCCCCGCTGGACCGCCCGCATGGTGAGGCCGACGATCCACGGGAGCGACGCCCACGCCAGCAGCAGCACGGAGATGCGCGCGGTGAACGCGAGCTGGTACGGCGTGAGCATGTACACCAGCGCGCCGGCGAGCGCGCCCCAGCGCCGCGCCCCGAGGCGGGTGAACAGCCATCGCGCGCCGAGCACCGCGAGCAGCGAGATCGTTCCCATCCACAACCGCTGCGCGATCCAATCGGGGACACGCGCGGTGTCCATGAGCCAGTAGTACGGGCCCATCGGGAACAGGTAACCGATCTGCTGATGGGGCACCGTTCCCGCCGCGATGTGCGGGTCCCACAACGAGAGCGCACGACCGAGCAGGCTCCCGGGATCGAGGTAGAGGTACTGCTTCGTGTCGGCCGCGAGCTTGCCCGGCGACGACAGCAGGAACGGCACGTACGCGAGCAGCGCGAGCCCGAGCACCTCCAGGCGGCGCCCCCGCGTGGAGTCCGCGGGACGGGTCGCAGCCCCGTGGGCGGGCGGGTTCCCGCGCGCGGTCGCCGTCCCCGTCATCGTCGGGGGATGCTAGGGGCCGGGGCGTTCTGCCCCCTGTCGCGTGTCCCGGACCGGGCGCGACCTCTCCGCTACGTTCTGTCGGCTGCGACGAAGCGATCGATGGAGAGGGGAGGTTGCGAACGTGGGGGTCACGGCCAGTGCCACCGCGAGCGACCTGGTCTCCGAAGACGCTGAACGAACGGGGCGTGGACTGTGGGCGACGTACTGGCCGCTCGTCACGCTCGGACTGGCCGCCATCGTCGTCTCGGTCGCCGTGCACCACTGGATCTATCCCGCGTACTCGTGGAACCGCGACGAGCCCGTCTACCTCTGGCAGGTGAAGGCGCTCCGCGCGGGGGTGGTCCTGCCCACCGACGGCGGCGCGCCGGCGTTCTTCCAGCCCTGGCTCAGCGGCCACGGCCCGGGCTACTTCTTCTCGCAGTACACGTTGGGCTGGCCGATCGTGCTCCTCGTCGGCCAGGTGCTGTTCGGTACGTCGGCATCCGCGGTCGCGTTCGGCGCACTCCTTGCGGTGCTCGGCACGTACGCGCTCGCGCGCACGCTGACGTCGGACCACGTCGTGTCGCTCACCGCGGCGGCGTTCATGGTGTTGTCGCCCGTGTTCCTGATCCAGAGCGGCGTGTACCTGGGGTATCTCTTCACGCTCGGGCTCGGCCTGTTCTTCGGGGCCGCGCTCATCACGGGCGTCGAGCGCCGTCGCCCGGTGCTGTTGGTCGCGGCGGGGCTCCTCGTCGGTTGGCTCTTCATGACGCGACCGTTCGACGCGGTGCTGTGGGCCGCGGCCTTCGGCGCGTACGTCCTTGTCGTGCGCTGGCGCGAGTGGGCGCGACTGGGCCGAACTGCCGCGTGGGTGGCCGCCGGCGCGCTGCCACTCCTCATCGCGACCCTCGCGTACAACCGGCATGTCACGGGCTCCTTCACCGAGTTCCCGATCACTGCCGCCGACCCGCTCGACACGTTCGGATTCGGGCTCCGTCGCCTGATGCCGACGTTCGGTGAGGCCGACTACACGGTGGGGGTCGCGTTCCGCAGCGTCGCCAAGCACGGGATCTGGCTCCCGCTCTTCCTCTTCGGCAGCTATCTCGGTGTGGTCGTCGCCGGCGTCGGCGCGTGGATGCAGCGCCGTCAACGGACGACGTTGGCGTTGCTGCTGCTCATGGCGGCGTTCCCGGTCGGCTACTTCTTCTTCTGGGGTCTGCACGTCTCGGCCACCTCCACCACGCTCAGCGGGCCGATCTATCTCATCCCGCTGTTCGCACCCCTCGTCATCTTCATGGCGATCGCCGTCGTGCGCGGGTGGCGGCGCCGCCGGGTCGTGGGCGTGGTGACGGTGGCGGTCCTCGTCGTCGTGACCATCCCCCTCGCGCTGAATCGGCTCGACGTGAACCACCGCATCAGCGAGGCGCAGGTGCCGTGGCGCGACGCCGCCCACGACGTGAAGGGGCGCAGCCTGGTCTTCGTCCAGCAGTCGGGCCGGTACCTGCTGCTGCTCAACCCGTTCTCCTCGAACACCGCCGCGCTCGACGGGCGCATCCTCTACGCGAACGACCAGGGCCCGGCCGATCTCGACCTCATCGCCTCCGAGCACGGGCGCGGACGGACGGCGTATCTCCAGAAGACGTCGGTGCCGACCAACCTCGGCGTACCGAACGATGAGCCGCTCACGCCGCGCATCACCACCGAGAGGCTCGACGTCCTGCGTACCGGGGAGGCGACGGTGCGCGTGCAGGTGACCAACCCGACCTCGGCGCCGGTCGTGGTGCTGACGCTCGAGGTCGGGGACCACGTGGAACAGCGCACCGTTGCCACCGACTCGTCGGCCGGCGCGTCCTATGACGTGGAATGGACGGTTGCCGCGCCCGGCGTGAGCACGGATCCCGACGCGGTGACGCTGCCCGTCCGTCTGGGGACGATCACGGTCACGTCGGGGTACGGCCCGACGGTCGCGGCCGCGTCGAAGCCGACGGCGCGTCAGGTCATCCCGTACCGCATCGACGGTGGGGCGGCCGAGCTGCTGCTGCCGAGCCAACCGGCGATCCCCGGGCGTCTGAACGGCAAGCCTGCCTGGATCGAGCTCGACACGCTCCCCGAGCTCCGGATGCAGGCCCGGCCGCTCGGATGACCGCGGTCACGAAGGAATGGTGGGTCGGGCCGTAGACTCCCGCGCCGGGAACGTGGGCCCGCACGCGGTCACGCGCACCACCGTCTTCTCACCCGGAGTGGCCACACCAGTGAGTGATTCGTCGCAATCGTCACCGTCTGCCGCCGACCACGACGTCGTGATCATCGGCGCGGGCCCGGCCGGTCTCACCGCGGCGTACATGCTCACGAAGCGCGGGGTCCACCCGACGGTGCTCGAGTCGGAGCGGGTCGTCGGCGGGATCAGCCGCACCGCGGTGCGCGACGGCTGGCGCTTCGACATCGGCGGCCACCGGTTCTTCACCAAGGTGAAGCCGGTCAACGACCTGTGGTTCGAGATCCTCGGCCCCGACGACTTCCTGCGCCGCCCCCGGATGAGCCACATCCACTACCGCGGCAAGCTCTACGACTACCCGATCAAGCCGCTCAACGCGCTCAAGAACCTCGGGCCCGTCGAAGCCGTGCTGTGCGGGTTCTCCTACCTCTGGGCGAAGGTCCGCCCGCCCAAGAACCAGGACACGCTCGAGGGGTACGTGGTGGCCAACTACGGCTGGCGCCTCTACAACCACTTCTTCAAGACCTACAACGAGAAGGTGTGGGGTGTGTCCGCCTCGGAGATCGCGGCCGATTGGGGCGCACAGCGCATCAAGGGCATGTCGCTGTTCGCGGCGGTGTGGGAGCCGATCCGGGCCAAGGTCATCGGCAGCCGCGACAAGTCGAAGCAGGTGACCAGCCTCATCGAGGAGTTCAACTACCCCAAGTACGGCCCCGGTCAGATGTGGGAGAAGTGCACCGAGCTGGTCGAGGAGGCCGGGGGCACGGTGGTGTACGACTCCAACGTCGTCAAGATCGAGCACGCCGACGGCCGCGCCACCGCGGTCACGTCGCAGCACCCCGACGGCACCACGACGCGGCGTGAGTGCACCGAGGTGATCTCGTCGATGCCGATCAGCGCACTGCTCGAGGCGATGGACCCGCCGGTGCCGTCCGAGGTGCTCAAGGCGGCCGAGTCGCTGCGCTACCGCGACTTCATGACCGTCGCGGTGGTGGTGCCCGAGGAGTGCGGCTTCCCAGACACGTGGATCTACATCCACGACCCCGAGGTCGAGGTCGGCCGGATCCAGAACTTCGCGTCGTGGTCGCCCTACCTGGTGAAGGACGGCCGCACCTGCCTCGGCCTCGAGTTCTTCGTGCAGGAGGGCGACGAGATGTGGACGAAGTCCGATCCCGATCTCGTCGAGCAGGCCAAGCGCGAGCTGCAGCACCTGGGGCTCGTCGATCCGAGCAAGGTCGAGATCGGCTACGTCGAGCGCACGCCGAAGGCGTACCCGTTCTACGACTGGGAGTACAAGGCCCACGTCGAGACGCTGCGCCGCTGGCTCGAGGCGAACACGGCCAACGTGTATCCGGTCGGCCGCAACGGCATGCACCGCTACAACAACCAGGACCACTCGATGTACACCGCGATGCTCAGCGTGGAGAACATCTTCGGCGCCGAACACGACGTCTGGTCGGTGAACGTCGAGGAGGAGTACCACGAAGAGGTCGCGGACTCCTCGTCCTGATGTTTCTCACCACGAGGTCCGGCGCCACTGCGTAGGGTGACGGCATGGCCGGCCCCAAGTCGTTCTTCCTCACGCCCGAGATCCACGAGTACGTCGTCGCCCACGGCACCCCGCCCGACGCGGTACAGCAGGCGCTGATCGAGGAGACCGCCGAGCTGCCGATGGCGATCATGCAGATCTCGCCCGAGCAGGGCGCGTTCATGACGCTGTTGACCCGCGCCGTGGGCGCGAAGCAGGCGGTCGAGGTGGGCACGTTCACCGGCTACTCCGCGCTGGCCATCGCACGCGGACTGCCCGACGACGGGCACCTGCTGTGCTGCGACGTGAGCGAGGAGTGGACCAGCGTCGGGCGGCGGGCCTGGGCCGACGCCGGTGTCGCCGACAAGATCGAGCTCGTGATCGCGCCCGCCGCCGACACGCTGCGCGCGCTTCCCGACGAGGAGTTCGTCGACCTCGCGTTCATCGACGCCGACAAGCCGTCGTACCCCGTGTACTACGAGGAGCTGCTGCGCCGTCTCAAGCCCAACGGGCTCATCCTCGTCGACAACACGCTCTGGGGCGGCGCCATCACGGACCACGCGAACACCGACGAGTCGACCCTCGCCATGCGAGCGTTCAACGACATGGTCGCCGCCGACACGCGCGTCGACACGTCGCTCCTCACCATCGGCGACGGCCTCACGCTGTTGCGCAAGCGCTGACGGGTCAGAACTGCCCGGTGCGTCCGTAGCGGTAGTAGCCGGCGAACTGCTCGTTGGTCGCCTCCGGCAGGGGCACGATCTCACCCAGGCGCTGCGCGCCCCACACGATCTCGGCCGTTCGCTCGACCAGCCCAGCGATGTGCATGACGTCGGCCGGGTTCTTGCCCACCGCGAACAACCCGTGGTTCGCCATGAGCACCGCGCTGCGATCGCCCACCCAGCCCGCGACCTCGTCGGCCAGGTCGTCGGTGCCCGTGGTCTTGTAGCCGGCGACCGGCACGTCGCCGCCCACGTACACCACGAACTCCTCGATCACCGCCGGGATCGGCTGGCGGGTGAGCGCAAACATCGTGCAGTGCTTGGCGTGGCAGTGCATCGTCGCGTTGATCTCGGGATAGCGCTTCATGGCCGACAGGTGGAGCATCTTCTCCGACGTCGGGCCGCGGTGTCCTTCGACCACCTCGCCGTCGAGGTTGCAGACCACCAGGTCGTCGAGCTCCATGGTGAGGTAGTTCAGCGACGACGGTGTGAGCACCACGTTGCCGTCGGGCAGTCGCGCCGCCACGTTGCCGGCGGTGCCCTGCACGAGTCCCGACGTCAGCATCTCCTTGGCCGTGTCGAGCAGCTGCTGCTTGACCTCGTCGGCGGTTGCCGCGGGTGTGTCGCTCACTTCAAGACCTCCGGGTTCACCAGGTTGGGCGGGCTGCCGCCGTCGAGCAGCGACACGAGCCCGTCGACGATCAAGGTGGTGTGGTTCTGCTCGGTGTCGTAGGTCGCGCCCCCGATGTGCGGGGTGAGCACGACGTTCCACATCGCGCAGAGCGGGTCGTCGACGTCGAGGCGTTCGCCGGTGAAGTGGTCGAGCCCTGCGCCGCCGAGGTGGCCGTCGGCCAGCGACTGCGTGAGCGCGGCGGTGTCGTGCAGCCCGGCGCGGGCGGTGTTGATGTAGACCGCGCCTTCCTTCATGCGGGCGAACTGCTCGGCGCCGATCATCTCGGCCGACTCAGGGGTGACGGCCGCGTGCATCGACACCACGTCGGCTTCGGCGAGCAGGTCCTCGAGCGAATGCGTGGCGTCGGGGGCGAAGGGGTCGTAGCTGATGACCTTCATCCCGAGGCCGGCGAAACGCCACGCCGCGGCGCGACCCACGGCGCCGTAGCCCACGACGCCGATGGTCTGGCCCGCCAGCTGCCAGGCCCGGAAGCGCTGGTAGGGGATGGTGCCCTCTCGGTAGGTCTCGCCTGCCCGCACGTCGAGATCCGCACGGATCACGCCGCGGTTCACCGCGAAGAGGAGGGCGACGGCCATCTCGGCGACCGCGTCGGCGTTGCGCCCGGGCGCCCGCAGCACGGGGATGCCCTTCTCGGTGGCGGCGGAGATGTCGACATTGGTGGGGTCGCCGCGGCAGGAACCGATGGCGACGAGGGGCAGGTCGAGGACCGGACCCTTCACGCTGTCGGACTCCACGATGAGCAGGTCGGCGCCTTCGGCCTCGACGCGCGCGGCGAGGTCGTCGGCGTTGTAGAGCCGCAGCGGTTGGTGGTCGATCCACGGATCGAGCACGACATCGGCGAAGGAACGGAGGGTGTCGAGGCCGGGACCGCGGAACGGTGCGGTCACGAGCGCGCGGTGGCGGTCGGTCATGGGCGGCAGTCTGGCATCCCGGTGCCGACGCACCCCACATGACGGCGAGCCGGCGACTCAGTTCTGTTCGGACGCGACGCCATCCTTGATCTGCGGGAGCAGCCAATGCCACACGAACACCGCGCCCGCATCGCTCAGGTGTACGCCATCGCCCTGCCAGATGTCGTCGCCGTGGACCGACTCGAGTCGGCGCCCGTCGGGACAGACGAGCGCGTGGAATTGGACGAGGTGAACGTCCGGGAGACCGTCAGCCGCCGTGGCGAGGATCTTGTTGAACGCCTCGATGCGCTTCGGATCAGCGCGCTCAGGCAGCGGGAGGTTCACGTTGCGGTCCGGGTAGCACGGAGCGTTGAACACGAAGACGGGCGCCCGAGCCGATCGAAGGGTGCGGAGGGCATTGTCGACCGCGTGGCGCACGAGCGCGGTCCACGCGGGTGTCCCGAAACTGACCGTGCGTCCGTCTGCCGTGTGATCGAGGAGCTCCCACGCGCCCGTCATGAGCACCGACGCGACGGGCGCGGGCCTGAGACTGTTGCGCCACCGGGCCTGCCACCCCGCGCACTCCGAGGGTTGGTCCACGACGCGTCCCTCGCTGACGTGATTGCCGTCGACGATCGAGCACCCGAGTATCGCGGCCCCGCCGATCGACAAGCCGCGAAGGGTCTGGGTGTGGCGCGTGCCGTACACGAGCGCGATCGCAGTTGAATCGCCGAACACGTCGACGCGCGTGGCGCCTGCGACGGCGGGACGCCCGCTCGACCTGAGCGCGTCGGCCAGGGTCGTCGGCGGCAGCGGCGCCGTTATCACGAACGTCGCCACCAGGATCACGGCCACCGACAGCGCCCCTGCGTAGACGACCGTGCTCCGGGTGCCGAAGCGCTGGAACAGCTTCCCGGTGCGGAAGGCGCGTTCGACGAGCTGGTAGGACGCTTCGGAGAGCAGTACGAGCACGACGACGCGCAGCATGGTCAGCTGGTAGCCCGTGAGCCCGGTGGTGTCGGTGTCGATGAACACGCGGACGGGCCAGTGCCAGAGATACAGCGCGTACGAGCGGAGCCCGATCGCGACCAGCACCGGGACCGACAACAGTCGTGCCAGCCCCGTGGTGCGAGCGTGGGCGACGCTCCAGATCACGACGCAGCACAACGCCGAGAACACCAGGAAGCCACCCTGGTAGAGCCAGGCCGATTCCTGGTGCGTCGTTGCCATGGCGAACAACACGGCCGCGAACGCGAAGAGCGCGGCGACGTTGGTCACCCGCAACGGCCAGCCCCAGGCATCGAGTCCGGGCGCGAGCGACATCACGCCCAACGCGGCTCCGAGCAACAGTCCCATGGCGTGGGTGTCGGTGCCGTAGTAGATCCGTGACGGGTCACCGCCCTGGTACAGCAAGGCCATGAGCGCGGTCGAGGCGAGCGCCCCCACGACCAGCACGCCGGTGGTGAGCTTCCATCCCGATCGCAACCAGCGCCCGCACACCACCAACACCAGGGGGAACACGAGATAGAACTGCTCCTCCACCGCGAGCGACCACATGTGGATCAACGGTGACGGCGCCTGCAGCGTGGCGAAGTAGCTCGTCTTGCCGGCGATGAGCATCCAGTTCGCGCCGTAGAGCACCGACGCGATCAACTGGTCGCGCAGGTCGTGGAGCTGGACGGCGGACAAGAGGAGCAGCGCGGCGCACATCACGATGAACACCGTGGTCAGCGCGGCCGGCAGCAGGCGGCGCACCCGACGACCCCAGAACCGTCCGAGTCGGACGTTCCCGTGCACGCCGAGATCTCTCACGAGCAGCCGCGCGATCAGGAAGCCGGACACCACGAAGAACGCGTCGACACCGAGGAAGCCGCCGGGCATCAACCACGGCACGAAGTGGTAGAGGATCACGGCCATCACCGCGAGACCGCGCAGGCCGTCCAGTGCGGTCAGGTGGGGGAGGTCGCCGCCGTTCCTCGACTGGCGCGGACGCTCTCGTGGCGCGCGCTGGTCGGCGCCTGGGCTGACGCCCGGGTCGACGCTTCGACGCAGAGGGGGCGCCTGTGGCGCGCCGACGCGCACCGGTACGGGTGTCTCAAGCATCGATCGGAGTCGACCTCGTGGCCGCGGAGTGTCCTGCTCGCTGCATGAGGTCCTGCCCCCGGACGAATGGGCTGTCCGAAGACGATAGCGGTCGACCTCCGCCGATTGGTGTCTAGGCGCCGGTGGGTGTCTAGGGGCCGATGAGTCCCAGGAACGCGAGCGACGCATAGCCGAACATCGCCACCGGCAGGAGGACGAACACGACCCGCTCCACCGGACGTGACCGCAGCAGTTGGGCGGCGACGATCAGGAGCGGAAACGCGAACAGTGCGTACCGCTCCATCGAGTCGAGGTTGTTCGACGTCACCGCGCTCAGGACGACGACCACCGTGAAGGCCGCGTACGACAGCGGCCAGCGGCGACACACGAGCACCGTCAACACCACGATGAGGACGAACCACGGCACGTGGAGGGCGGTGCCGAGATGCCCGTCGAACCCGGTCCGGATGGCGTGAGCGATCGCGCTGATCGGATCCGTGAGCTTCCCCCGCAGATGCGCGCTGGTCTGCTCGCTGAACGGCAGCGCGATGTCTCCGAAGCGAGATCCGACCCACACGAGGTAGACGAGGGTGCCGACCGGCGCCGCCCCGACGGCGGCAACTCGAGCGAGCCGTTCGCGCCATGTCGCGAGGTCGACGCCACGCAGCGCCTCGACCAACGCGGGGACCGCCAACAGCAGCGCGGTCGGTCGGAACACCCCGGCGACGAGGGCGCAGAGCGCAGCCTCCCACCAACGCTTCCGCCGAAGGAGATACATGGTGGAGACCGCGAGGGCGACGGCCGTTGCGTCCGTGTAGCCCATCACGAACACGAACGCGGACGGCGCAAGGTTGAGGAGCCAGACCGAGCGCGTGGCAAGCGGGCGGTCTCCGGTCTCGTACCGGACGAGCCGATACAGCATCACACCCGCGACGAACGCGGAGACGTTCGAGATGAGC
>DASXXX010000041.1:0-28679 GCA_036502765.1 Acidimicrobiia bacterium
TGCGGCACCTGCCGTCGACCCGATGGGCGAAGGTGTAGTCGGTGCGCGTGACCCCCGCACTCGCCGGCTTCGGCGTGCCGGCCTCGGGACCGTCGGCGCACGTCGTCGACACCGCTGCCGACGCGTGCGTGCCGGGCAGCGTCGCGCAGCACACCGCGACACCGATCGCGAGCAGGACTGCAGCCACCACGGCACGCACGCGCCCGACGGTACCCACGAGACCTGTGAATCAGCCGAGGGTGTCTAGTGTTCCCTGATGCCGCCGCTGCTGTTCGTCGCCATCGCCATCGTGGGTGTCACCGGGATGTTGCTCTGGGTGGGCGCGCTGGTCGACGCCTCCCAGTACGACGACCCCGCCTTCGATCACATCGGGCGCGACAAGCGACCCACGTTCATGCTGATCCTCTTCACGTGGGGCTTCGGCGGTGCGTGGTACTGGCTGCGGGTCAAGCCGCGGCTGCGTACGCCGTAGCGCGCGTCAGCTCTCGACGATCTCGCTGGTCTGCATGACCGGCTGGATGTCGGTGTAATTCGCGACATCGGCCATGATCGCCCCGGTGCCCTCCACGCCCATCGCCTCGGCGATGGCGTCGGTCGACGGGAAGAAGAAGTGCACCGCGGCCTCGTAGGGGCCGTTGAGGCCCTTGTCGATCTCGACACGCTCGCAGCCCCACGTCGACACCGCCAGGGGCACGTGCGAGTCGCGGTAGTAGTCGTGGTCGAACTTCGCACCGTCGGTCTTCGGGTACAGGACGCTGAGTCGGATCATTCCGGGAGTCTGGCAGGAACTTCCCGGTTCCGCGAATTGGGTCTTGCACCCCGCGCGCGCCTTTCGTACCATCGAACGCATGTTCGCCCCTTCGGGTCGGTGCGAGCTCCGTGACTACGGACCGATCGGTCGAGCAACGATGGAGCGCCTTGCCTGCGACGCGAAGGTGGCGCGCATCGTGATGGCCGGCGAGTCACGCGTGCTCGACCTCGGTCGCTCCACGCGGGTCGTCAGCGCCGCGTTGCGCAAAGCGGTGACGATCCGCGATCGCCACCGCCAGCACCCCGGTGTCGCGCGCCCGCGAAGTTGTGCGACGTGCACCACATCGTCCACTGGAGCGACGGCGGTCCCACCGATCTCGACAACCTGGTGCTGCTCTGCCGCCGTCACCACGTCGACCACCACGAGGGCGGCTGGCAGATTGCCCGCGCTCCCGACGGGAGCATCGTTGCGACACCGTCGGTGACGCAACCATTCACGCGCCGCCGACGAAGACGACGACGCGGCTGATCAGGACGCGCGCGCCACGAGTTCGCGCGACAGCACCTTCCCCACCTCATTGCGGGGCAGGGCATCGAGAAGCTCGAAGCGGGCCGGCACCTTGTACGGGGCGAGGTGCTCGCGGCAGAGCGTCTCGAGCGCGTCGGGGTCGACGGTCGCGCCCTCGCGCGGCACGACGAACGCCCACGGCACCTCACCCAGCCGGTTGTCCGGGATGCCGGCGACCGCGCACTCAGCGACGTCGGGCGAGAGCCGGATGACCTCGGCGACCTCTTCGGGGAAGACCTTGAGGCCGCCGCGGTTGATCATGTCCGACACACGACCCTCGATCCAGAGGAAGCCCTCGTCGTCGAGCCGGCCGAGGTCGCCGGTGTGGAACCAGCCGTCGACGAGACGGCCGTCCATGTCGTCGCCGGCAGCCGTACGCGCCTCGATCATGGGCGTCCGCACGAGGATCTCGCCTGCAACGTGGTTCGGGGAGGCGTCGGCGATGCGCAGCCGCACGTTCTCATGGGCACGGCCCACCGCGCCGAGGTGCGAGTCGCCGAACTCCTTGGCATCCTGCGCGCTCCAACCGACGATCTCGCCGCCGATCTCGGTCTGCCCCCAGCCGTTGAGCACGAACACGCCGAAGCGGTCGCGGAAGCGCCGCGCCTGGAGCGGCGAGAGCGGTGCGGTGATGCTGCGCACGTACTTGAGCGGCGCGAGCGAGGTGAGTGACTCGTCGTCGACGAGCATCGTCATCGCCGCCGGTGGGAGCACCGTGGAGCGCAGCTGGAAGCGCTCGACGAAGGCGGCGAACGCCTGCGTGTCGAAGCGGTCCATGATGATCACGGCCGCGCCGGCGCGGAAGGCGAAGATCACGTTGTAGATCCCCGCCCACAGCGACAAAGACGTAGGGATCAGGTTGGGCATCGGTGTGCGCTTCGGTGCGTCGTTGGTGGTGGCACCGCCCCGCAGCGTGCCGAGCACACCGTCGATGAGCCCGAGCACGTTGTCGTGCAGCAGCGGCACCGGCTTGGGTCGTCCCGTCGTGCCCGAGGTGAACGAGATCGCGGCCACACCGGCGGGCGACGCGGGCGCGTCGGCGTCGAGCGGCACCGGCGCGTCCCAGGTGCCGGCGCCGGTGGCGAGCACGACGGGGACGTCGAGGACGCGAGCGGCGTCCTCAGGACGGGTGAGGATCGCGGCGGGACGGTCCTCGGCGATGACGTGCGCGAGCTCGTCGGCCGAGAGGCGCGGGTTCAGCGGCACGTACACGCCGCCCGCGAACCAGATGCCGAACAGCGCGGCCACGACGTCGGGCCCGTTGGGGAGCATCACTGCCACCGCCTGACCCGGTTGCAGTCCGCCCTCGCGCAGGAGCGCGGCGAGTGCCTCGGCCCGCGCGCGCAGCTCGGCGCGCGTGACCTCGTCGGTGGTGGTGTAGACCGCGACCGTCGTGGCGTCGTCGGCCCGCGGGTCGAGGACGTCGGCCAGATTCATCGGGGTGGCGTCACGGAGCCCAGCGGGGTTCGCGCTTCTCCGCGAACGCGAGCGGACCCTCGGTCTGGTCGGGGTGACCCCACATCGACACCAGCTGCTGCGCGCCGGCGCGGCACCCGTCGGTGAGTCCGTACTCGAGCGCACCCCACAACGCCTTCTTGGTCGCGCGCATCGCGGCGGGCGAGTTCTTGGCGATGGTCTCACCGAGCTCCTGCGCGACCTCGCGCAGCTTCTCGGGGGGATCGACGATCTGCGAGATCATGCCGAGCTCGTAGGCGCGCTCGGCGTTCATGCGCTCGTAGCGGCCCACCAGCGCCATGCGCATGACCGCTTCGAACGGCATCTTGCGCAGCAGCGCGATCGCCTCGATCGCGACCACCTGTCCGACCGAGGTGTGGGGATCGAAGAACTGCGCGTCGCTCGCCGCGATCACGATGTCGGCCTCGGCCACCCAGTGGAACGCGCCACCGGCGCAGATGCCGTTGACCGCGGTGATCACCGGCTTCTGCACGCCTTGCTGCCACGCGGTGAAGTGCAGGTCCCAGTTCTCGACCGACTCGCGGTATCGCTCCATGCCCATGCCGTCGGTGGCGAGCTCCTGCACGTCGACGCCCGTCTGGAACGCACGCCCCTCGCCGGTGTGCACGATCACCTTGACCTCGGGGTCGGCGTCGAGCTCGAGCCAGGCGTCGCCGAACTCGTCGCGCATGTGGCTGCTCATGGCGTTGAGCTGGTCGGGCCGGTTGTTGATCAACCACCCCACCGGACCGTGGCGTTCCACGATCAACGTGTCGAACTTCGAGAAGGTCACGACTCTTCCAACTGAGCTGTCTCCCATTCGGCGGCTCGCTTCTCGGAGAAGGCGAGCGGACCTTCGGTCTGGTCGGGGTGGCCCCACATCTCCACGAGCTCCTGCGCGCCGTTGCGGCACGCGTCGGTGAGCCCGTACTCGAGCGCACCCCACAACGCCTTCTTGGTGGCGCGCATCGCCGCGGGCGAGTTCTTCGCGACGTTCAGCGCCAGCGCCTGCGCGGCGTCGCGCAGTCCGTCGGGCGGGTCGACCACCTCCGAGATCATCCCGAGCTGGCGTGCGCGCGCCGCGGGCATGCGCTCGCTGCGTCCGACGAGCGCCATGCGCATGATCGGCTCGAACGCCATCTTGTGGGACAGCCCGACGCCCTCGTACGACATCGCCTGACCCAACGACACGTGCGTGTCGAAGAAGGTTGCGTCGCTGGCGGCGATCACGATGTCGGCGTCGGCGACGAAGTGCAGGCCGCCGCCGGCACAGCTGCCGTTGACCGCCGCGATCACCGGCGTCCACACCTGGTTGTGCCACGCGGTGAACCGGAGCTCGGCGTCACGCGTGCGACGCGACTGCTCGGTCATCGCTTCCTTGTCGCGGCTCAACGCGGCCACGTCGAGACCGGTCTGGAAGTTGCGACCGTTCCCCGTGTTGACGATGACGCGGACCGCGGGGTCGTCGTCGAGCTCACGCCACGCCTCCTCGAGCTCGGCCATCATCCGCGCGTCCATCGCGTTGCCGACCTCGGGTCGGTCGAAGATCAACCAACCGACCGGCCCCTGCCGTTCGACGACCAGGCGCTCGTACACGTCAGCGCCCGCCGAACTCGGGCGATCGCTTCTCGCCGAACGCCTTGAGCCCCTCGCGGAAGTCGTCGCTGCGGGACGACAGCTCCATCGCGAACGCCTCGTTGCGGAGGTGGTCGTCGAGCGGTGTGGTCGCGCCGACGTGGAGCAACCACTTGGCGAGACCGAGTCCCACGGTCGCGCTCTTCGCCAGGGTCGCGACGAGCTCGGCGGCGGTGGCGTCGACCTCGGCCTCGGGCACGGCGCGGTGGATCATCTGCCACTCGGCGGCCTCTGCGCCGTCGACGACGCGGCCGAGATGGATCATCTCGCGGGCGCGCACGTCACCGATCCGGCGCGGGAGGAGCCAGGTGGCACCGCTGTCGGGGGTGAAGCCGCGGTCGACGAACGGCGCCCAGAAGCGCGCGTCGTCGGCAGCCACGGTGAAGTCGGCCGCCAACGCGAGGTTCAAGCCGATGCCGGCGGCCCAGCCGCGCACCGCGCACACCACCGGCACCTGCACCGTGCAGAGCAGCGGGATGAGCCGGTGCGCCTGCGACGGGAGCCGGCGCTGGATGCTCCCGGCTCGCGGCTTCGACCCGGTCTCCTTGGCTTCCTGGTTGCGCGCCACCCAGTCGAAGCCGGAGCAGAAGTGCTCGCCCGCGCTGGTGAGCAGGATGGCGCGCACCGCCTCGTCGCGCCCGGCGAGGTCGACCGCGTCGATGGCGGCGTACACCATCGTGTCGTTGAGCGCGTTGCGCTTGTCGGGACGCGCCAGGCGCAGCGTGAGCACGCCGTCGGCGAGCTCGATGTCGAGGCCGTCGACCGATTCGTACTCGCTCATCGCCAGGTCATCATCGAGTCGTCCTTCATCGGGTGCTGAACGCTTCGCTGATCGCGGTGAGCGAGGTCTCGAGGTCGGTGCCGGGCGGGTCGGGCAGCCGGACGGGTCCGTGGTCGCGTGACGGCAGCAGGATCGTCGCACTGCCGGGTGTGGTCACGACCCCGCGTTGGTTGGTGGCGGCGAGTTCGACGTCGATGGCGGGCCGGTCACCGTCGGCGAGGTACTTCCGCGTCACGATGCCCGTCAGGTGGTGCACGTCACCGACGTAATTGAACCCCCGGAAGGAACATTCGAGCTTCCAGAGCCAGGCGTCGTCACCCATCCAGTCGGTGCACAGGTGGATGAGCCACGTCTCGCGCATCCGGCCGTAGTCGTACGTGGTCGGGTTCCCCGCGTTGCGGGCCCACTGCGGGTCCCAATGCACGCGTTGCATCACGTCGGGGACGCCCTGGTCATCGAGATGGAAGAACCTGGGGATCCGTCGGCGGTTCGCGACGCCGAGTGCGAGGGGCTTGACGTCATAGAGGCCCATGCCCATGCCGACATGCCAACACACCATGTCGGTCACCAGCATCGGGCCCTTCACCATCGGCCCCACCGTGTCACGCTCTGAGACATCCTCCCAATACCTGGGTTCGGCACCTCGACGCGTGTACGCCGCGTACTCGGCGTCGAGCTCCGCGATCTGGTCTTCGGTCCAGTGCGCAGGCTCGATGGCGTCGTACTTCTTCTTCTCCCGCGCCTTCTTGCGTTCCGTGCGGATCATCAGGCGGTACTGCCCCGACAAGATCGTGCCGTCGTCGTCGCGGAACACGTTCGCCGACCACTCGTGCACCGCCCGCCCCGCGAACTCGCTGGACTTGTCCAACACCGCCACCATCGCGTTGCGACGCCACACCCGCCGATCAGGACGCAACGGCGCCCACCACTCCCGCGCCGACGCGCTGTAGAACGCGTGCACACCACGAAGCGGATCGCCCTTCATGAGATCCCGGAACTCGTCGGTGACTGCGGTGACCTCGTCCTCCCCGATCAGACTGTCGCCCCCCACCAACGGCGGCGGTGCCAACGGACCACCCCACACCGACGCAGCCGCATACTCCGGGTCACCCCACAGTGGGTTGTCGTCCCCGTAGGACTCGGCCACGATCCGGAACGCATCGGTGTTCGGCCGGAGATAGTGCGGACGCCGCGTCCACGGCTCCGCCACCCCCACCCGAGCCTGCAGGCGAGCAACACCTTCATCAGTGATCTGAGGCTCGCTCGTCGTGTCGGTCACCAGAACACGGAATATACAATCTGCCGGCTCGGACCACCGGGCCTCACTACCACGTACGAGCTGGAGCTCCCGTGACCTACTCCGACGAGTTCGAAGGCGTCCGTTTCGACGTCGCCGACGGCATCGCCACCATCACCATCGACCGACCCGAGGCGGGCAACGCGCTCACCTCGGCCCAGCGCATGCGCATGGGTGAGTGGCTGGGACGCGCCGACGAAGACCTGGCGATCCGGTGCGTGGTGCTGCAGGCGACGGGCCGCTTCTTCTGCACCGGTGCCGACCTGCGCGGCGGTACCACCGTCCCCGACGCGATCGAACGCCCCGCCGACGCGCCCGACGAGGTGATCGGCGACCGCCGCCGCATGATGCTGCGCGGTGCGATCAAGACCGTGAACGCGATCCTCGACTGCGAGGTGCCGGTGATCGCCAAGGTGCAGGGCACGGCGGCAGGGATCGGCGCCCACCTCGCGTTCGCTTGCGACCTTGTCATCGCGTCCGAGAACGCCAAGTTCATCGAGGTGTTCGCGCGCCGAGCGCTCACGGCCGACGGCCTGGGCACATGGCTGCTCCCCCGCCTGGTCGGCCTGCAGCGAGCCAAGGAGCTGATCCTCCTCGCCGAGGACATCGGTGCACAGCGCGCCTACGAGATCGGTCTCGTGACGCGCGTCGTGCCCGCCGACGACCTCGACGCGACCGTGGCCGAGATGGCCCGCAAGCTCGGCGACGGCCCGACACGCGCCCACTCGGTCAACAAGTGGCTGCTCAACCGCTCGCTCGACGTCGACCGCGCCACCATCGCCCAGGAAGAGGCGTGGATGGTCGACGTGATGGGGCGCAGCCTCGACAGCGAAGAGGGCGTCAACAGCTTCATCGAGAAGCGCGAGCCCAAGTTCCGCGGGTACTGACGCGCCCACGATGACCAAGTTGCCGCTCGACGCCATCGAGCGTGCGCAACTCTGTGCTCTGCTGGACGAACTGGGACCCGCTGCGCCCACGCTGCTCGCGCCGTGGACCACGCACGACCTGGCGGCCCACCTCGTGCTGCGCGAACACGATCTCGTCGCCGCGCCCGGGCTGGTGGTCCCCGGCGCGTTGAGTCGATTCGCCGAGCGGCGGCGCGTCTCGCTGAAAGCGACGAGCTTCACCGAACTGGTGGCGACGTTTCGATCAGGGCCGCCCTGGGGTTTCTTCCGCATCGGATGGGTCCGTCGCGTCCCGAACCTCAACGAGTGCTTCGTCCACCACGAAGACGTGCGGCGGGCGAACGGGCGCGGACCGAGGGACACTCCAACTGAGGAGGATGCGGCGCTGTTCCGCAACGTCGCACGCGGAGCTTGGCTGCTGTCGCGACGGGTCCGGGGCGTGGGACTCGATCTCGCCTGGGCCGGCACCGACCAGGTCGTCAGCGCGCGCCGCGGGCAACCGACGGCTCGACTCGAGGGGCGTCCCGGCGAACTGCTGCTCTTCTTGTTCGGGCGCGACGACGCGGCCGAGGTCGAGATCACCGGCCCACCTTTCGCGGTCGACGCCGTTCGCCACACCCGCTTCGGCATGTGACGCGCTCGGGATGTGCTGGCGATCAGCTGTCGCCGGCGAACATCCCTCGCGACGCGAGGAGCTTGATCACCAGGTCGCCCTGGTCGGTGAGGAGCTCGACGCAGGCAGTTGCCGCACGATCGGCGTCGTCGGCCTCGATGGCGTCGACGATCGCGCGTGTCCCGCGCTGCTGGGTGGTGCCGCTCCCAGGCACGAGCTCGAAGAAGTTGCCGGGGACGACGGTCGACATGTTGCGCATCACGCCCCCGAGCCGCGGCGAGCGCGCCATCGCGAGCAGTGTGCGCAGGAACACGTCGTTGGTGTCGTGCAATTCTTCGGGTGTGCTCGCCGCCGCCAGCGCCTCCTGCGCGGCACGCAGTCGCGTGGGGCCGTCGGCGGTCGTGCGCGAGACGGCGCGGCGGGCGGCGAGGCCATAGACCAAGCCGAGCAGCTCGTAGTGGTCGCGCAGCGAGTCCTCGTCGAGGCCGTGCACGAACGCGCCCCGGTGCGGCGTGATGGTGAGCCAGCCCTCGCGGTCGAGGGCGATGATCGCCTCCCGCACCGGGATGCGGCTCACGCCGAGCTGGCGGGCGATGTCGTCCTGGTGCACCCGATCACCCTGGCGCAGCTCGCCGTTGAAGATCAGCGAGCGCACGTGGATCGCGACCAGGTCGCCGCTGCTGGGGCGGTCCATGAGGGGCACCGGCGCGAACCCGCCAGCCCCCTCTTCCTGCTTCGCGGCCACGTGTATACGTTATGCGGATTACGCGACTGCGCCGCTCTCCCGCAGGCCCGCAAGCTCGTCGGCGCTGAACCCGAACTCGCCGAGCACCGTGTCGGTGTCGACGCCGGGATACGCGTACGAGTCGCCCGGCTCGGCCACCGTGCGGCTGAACCGCGGGGCCGGTGCCACCTGGCGACCACCGCCGGGTGCGGGGACGAACAGGTCACGCGCCACGTTGTGCGGGTGTTCGTGGGCCTCGCCGAAGCGGTACACCGGCGCGAAGCACACGTCGGTCCCACCGAGCTGTGCTTCCCACTCGGCGCGCGTCTTCGTGCGCACCGCCCCCGCGATCCGTTCCTTCATCTCGGGCCAGCGAGCCCTGTCGTACTGCTCGGGGAGATCGTCGCCCGCGATGCCGAGTTGCGCCAGCAACTGCGCGTAGAAGTGCGGTTCGATCGGCGCCAGGGTGACGTACTTGCCGTCGCCGGTCTCGTACACCGAGTAGAAGGGCGCGCCGCCGTCGAAGAGGTTGGTGCCGATGTCCTCGGTGTGCATGCCCGAGCGCGCCATGCCGTAGAAGACGGAGAAGATCGATGCCACGCCGTCGATCATGGCGGCGTCGACCACCTGACCCTTGCCGGAGCGCTGCGCCTCGAACAGCGCGCACACCACGCCGTACGCGAGGTGCAGTCCCCCACCGGCGAAGTCGCCGAGCACCTGGAGCACCGGTATCGGCGCGCCGCCGGGCGCGCCGACCGAACCGATGGCACCGGTGAGCGACTCGTAGTTGAGCGAGTGACCGGCGCTGTGCGCGAGCGGGCCGTCCTGACCCCACCCGGTGAGACGGCCATAGACCAGTTTGGGGTTGCGCGCGAGCGCGGCGTCGGGGCCGACGCCGAGGCGCTCGGCGACCCCCGGCCGGAACGACTCGAGCAGCGCGTCGGCGCGTTCGGCGAGGCGCAGCACCACCTCGACGCCGTCGGGATGCTTGAGGTCGACGCCGATCGAGCGCCGGCCGCGGTCCCATTCGGAGAACCCCTTCGGCGGGTCGGGGGGCGTGCCCGGGACCTCGACGGCGCGGTCGACGCGGATCACGTCGGCGCCCATGTCGGCCAACTTCAACGTGCCGAAGGGCAGGGCGCCCAGCCCCGCCAACTCCACGACCTTCACGCCCTGCAACGGTCCGCTCATGGAGCGGTACGGTACGGCCCGCGCACCCGCAACACCAGACGACCAGGGGGACACCGACGATGACCGAGGCACGCTTCGAGGGGAAGATCGCGCTGGTCACCGGCGCCGGTTCGGGCATCGGCCGGGCGGTCACGCTCCGCCTCGCGTCCGAGGGTGGCGACGTCGTGGCCCACGACCTCAACGGCGACGCCCTCGCCGAGACGGCCAAGCTCGCGGCCGACGCCGGCTCGACCATCACCACGCGCACCGGTGACATCAGCAGCCGCGACGAGTGCATCGGCACCGTCGCGGCCGCGGTCGACCAGTTCGGCGGTCTCGACGTGCTCGGCAACGTCGCCGGCATCGCGCGTGCGGAGCACTTCCCCGAGGTCGAGGAGCGCGCCTACCGCCAGATGATGGGCGTGAACGTCGACGGCTGCTTCTTCCTCGCGCAGGCCGCGATCCCGCACCTCCTCGAGCGCAATGGCAACATCGTGAACATCGCGTCGAACGCCGGCCTGATGGGCCAGGCGTACACGGTGGCGTACTGCATGACCAAGGGCGCGATCGTGCAGTTCACGCGCGCGCTCGCGATGGAGTACGCCAAGGCCCCGCTGCGGGTCAACGCCATCGCACCGGGTGGTGTCGACACCGCACTGAGCCGCAACTTCGAGATCCCCGACGGCCTCGACTTCGAGCTGATGGCTCGCTACACCGGGTTCCGTTCGATGGGCTCCGCCGACGACATCGCGGCCATGTTCGCCCTCGTCGCCTCCGACGAAGGCCGCAGCATCCACGGCGCGATCCTCTCGGTCGACCGCGGCATCACCGCCGGGTAGCCACCTCGCGCTTGCGGGCGGTGACGACCCCGACGTAGGCGTACTCGATCCCGGCGCGCCGGCCGAGCTCCGCGAGCACCGCCACCATCTCCGCGTCCTCGTCGAGCGTGTCGCGCAACACGTGGTCGATGCCCGGCACGCCCCAGTACGGACGCAACTCGATTCCCGCAGTGTCGACGACGTCGAAGCCGTCGCGGTCGAGCATGGCCACGATCTCGTCGAACGAGAACTCGCGCACGTGCTGATGGTTGGTGAGGAACGTCGGGTAGCCGAGCGCGCGGCTCAGCAGCTGGTTGAGGCTGTTCCGGTTCGAGAACGTGAGCAGGAGCTCGCCCCCGGGGCGCAAGACGCGCGCGCACTCGTGCACCACCGCGTCGGCGTCGAGGACGTGCTCGATGGAGTCGACGAACAACACCGCGTCGAACGCCTCCGACGCCACCGCGACCACGGACGCGTCGGCGACGACGTGCACGACTCCCGGGAGGTCCCGGTCGTGCCGCGCGGCCTGGTGCACCGCGACCGCGGAGAAGTCGCTGCGCACCAGGGTGACGTCGGGAGGCACGGGCGCGGCCGGAAACGCGCCGGTGGAGATGTCGACCACGCGCGTACCCGGCCGGAGGAACCGGTCGCGATGCCCGCACAGCTCGCGGTAGTACACGCGATCGCGCTCGGTGGGATAGACGTAACCACCCGCGGCCTGGAACTCGTCCTGCGCGGCGCGTGCTTCCCGTGGGGTCATGGTGCCGAACTGCCGCAGCGTGGGCGAGGTCTCCAGCACCCGGTCGCTCACCGCCGCGAGCTCCATTGCCGGTACCGGTGGGAGCCGCGCCAGCGCCAGGAGGAACGAACGCAGGTGAGGTGACCCGGGCTCGATGACCCGCGCCCCTGCCTGCGCGGCGAACACGACGAACACCTCGTTGGCCAAGACCGGCGTCATGGTCGCAACGACATGCTCGAGGAACGGTCGCGGGATGGCGGGCAGCTCGCCCTTGTGCACCACCACCCAGTCGTACGCGGCACCACCGTCGGTGGCGGTGGCCGTGAGGTTGGCAGGCACGAAGCGCCACAACGCGGGGAAGCGCCACCAGAAGAGGTCGGGCGCGAGCACGCGGGCGCCGCGATCGGCGGTGTCGAGCACGTCGCCGACCTCGCACCACGGCGGATCGTGCCAGGGAAACGATATCAGCGCGTCAGGACGCGGGGGTGGCGGCGCGGGCCTCGGCCAGGCGACGGCGCACGCCGTACGACGCGTCGCCGGGTGCCAGCTGTTCGGCGCGACCGAAGGCGTCGGCCGCCGCGGCGTCGTCACCCAGGGCGAAGCGGCAGAGCCCGAGCAACGACCAGGCCCACTCGCCGAACACGCGCTCGTCGTACGAGGCGCCGGTGGCGATGATCCCGTCGTCGTCGAGGCTCACCAGCCAGTCGAGCGGCTCGAGCGCGTCACGCGGCCGACCGGTGGCGAATGCGAGCCGGGCCGCCGCCAGTTCGAGGGTCGGCGTACGGACGAACTGATCGCGGGCTTCGTCCACCAACACCTCGAGCTCGTCGTCGATCACGCCGTTCGCGAGCAGGTGGTGGATGAGGTCGACGTACAGCACCCGGTCCTCGGGGAGCAGGCGATCACGCTCGCGGACGCGCGTGATCCCCTCCTTCCAGGTGTCGACCGCGCGCTCGCCGTCGCCTGCGGCTTCGTAGACGCGCGCGAGGTGGTCGTACACGAAGGGACGGTCGGGATGGCGGGCGAGCTCGGCGATGAGCAACGGCTCGTCGCGCGCACGCTTGTCGGCACGGTCGCCCTCGTAGCCGTAGTGATGGATGGTCAAGCGGTCGAACGGCTCGATGTGCAGGGCGTAGGCGTCGGCGGCGGCCCGGATCGAGGGCACGACGGTCTCGTGGATGTGGCCCTGGAACCGGATGTCGGGCCGGTTGCGCCACAGCCGGTACTCCCGGAAGGGCGTCCACCCGACCCGAGGCACGAAGCGCACCCGGAGCCCCACGCACGCCGATGCGCGGTCGAGGTAGGCGCGGGCGTCGTCGAAGTCACCTTGGATCTGCTCGTCGGCGTCGACGTAGAGGACCCAGTCACCGGTGGCCAGGTCGAGGCTCCGGTTGCGGGGCGCGGCGAAATCACCCTGCCAGGGCTCGTGCGCGACGACAGCACCGTGCGCTTCGGCGATCGCCACCGTGTGGTCGGTGGAGCCGGTGTCGACGACGACGATCTCGTCGACCAGTCCCCGGAGGGACGTCAGACAGGCGTCGAGACGGTCGGCTTCGTCTTTGACGATGATCGCGGCCGAAAGTGACACCGCACCCTGCGACTACTTGGGAATGTCTTCTTGGGTCTGGTTGGCGATCGTGGTGGTGGTGGTCGACGTGCTCGACGTGGTGGTGCTCGCGCTCACGTTGCCGCTGCTCACCTGACCGCTCGCCGTCGGCGTCTGGGCGTAGACCGCCTGGATGCCGGCCATGGTGAAGGACGAGACCACGGGCACGGTGAACGCGGTACCGATCGCCATCTTCTTCAGGAAGGAGCGACGCCCGTCGCCCAGTCCCTCGGTTGCCGCATCGAAGTCCTCGGACACGTCGTCCTCCTACCGGTGAGCCTGCCTGACGAGTCGGGGTGACACTACCTGATCGCGCCGCGCAACGCCTCGACCATCGCGTCCGGTGGACCCGCAGTGAGTCGGTGCCCGCGCGCCGACACCATCGCACCTGCGAGCACCGACACCATCCGTGCTTTCGTCTCGGTGAGCGGGAACGCGTCGGTGAGCAGCGCCTCGAGCACCGCGCCTCCGTCGATCGGCGTGCACGTGACGCCCTCGCTGGCGTCTGCAGGTTCGTGCCGCGGGCCCGCGAGCACCACCACGTGCGCCACCGGAGCGATCCGCAACGTCACCGGGCGATCGACGCGTGCCGGATCGAGCACCGTCACCTCACCGATCACGGGGAGCTCGGGGAGCACCGCGGCGAGCTCGGGGAGCACGACCGCGGCGCCGGGCTTGAGGTGGAGCGCACGCGGCACGGCCAGGCTCGCGGCCCGGCGCACGAGGACGCTCTCGTCGCCCTGGACGTCGGCACCGTCGAGGAGGAGGCGCGTCGCGAGCGTGGTCTTTCCCGCGCCCGACGGCCCGACCACGAGCACGCGCACACGCCGGCCCTCGACGGTGGCGAGGTCGACGGTCGCGGCGTGCAGCCGCGCCCAGCCCGAGAGCGATGCCAGCTCGAAGGCGCGCCGATGGGCCCGCACGTGGACGACGTCGGCCGCCTCCTCCGCGGTGGCCACCGTCGCCAGCGCGTCGCCCTCCTCGGTGATGGCGAAGCCATCGGCCGTGTCGGCCACGTCGTAGTGCAGCTCCCGGAGGACGGGCACCGGATGGTGGGCGTCGGGCAGCAGTGCCGCGAGGTGATCGATGACCCGCGTGTCGCCCTCGACCGAGCACGAGTGCCAGAGCAATCGGCGCTCCAGCGTGACGCTCGACTCCGGCGACATCATTGCGGCGACGTCATTGCGGCGACGTCATTGCGGCGACATCATTCCGTTGGCCCGGTCAGGACTCCCTCGTCGCGGAGCTGGGCGACGCACGCGACGACGTCGTCGAGCGGTGGGGCGTCGAGATCCCACGCCGACTGCACGAGCTCGGCCACCTCTTCGGTGGAGCGGGTGCCGTCGCACAGCGAGAACACGACGGTCGCGGTCGGGTTCAGGTAGTGCACGCGGTCGGTCGACGCGTCGAAGACGACGAAGCCGTCCTCGACCTCGTGCACGTCGAGTCCGTTCGCGGGGGCCGGACGGTCGGCAGTCACGTGTCCTCCTGGGTTCAGCTGAGCAGCAGGCGCCGGGCTCTGGGTACGACGACATCGAGAAGGTAGTGCTCCGAGAGGACGGCCTCGGCGTCGTCGACAGTCCGACGCGCCTCGTCCGGGCCTCGCAGCAACCGGACGGTGTGTGCAGCGAGCTCGGCGGTGGTGGTGCCGAGGTGCACGGAGTGGCCGTCGACCACGGCCAGGCCGGCGACTGCGGCCGGCGTGGCGACGACGGGTCGGCGGTGCGCGAACGCTTCCAGCACCTTGATGCGCGTGCCCGCACCCTCGCGCAACGGGACGACGACCACGTCGGCACCCGCGTACCAGGGGTCGAGCTCGGCCACTGCGCCGGCGAGGTGCACGCCGTCGTGGCCGGCGAGATCGGCGAGTCGGTCGTCGTACGCACCGACGACGTCGACCGCGACCCCGGGCACCCGGGCGCGCACCGCGGGGAGGACCTCGGTGACGAGGTCACGCACTGCGTCGACGTTGGGCGCGTAGGTGAGGTTGCCGACGAAGAGCAGACGATCGCGCCCGGGTCGTTCGCTGACGGCCGCGGGTCGGATGACCGCGTTGGGCAGTGTGTCGACGGCGAAGCCGTAGCGCGCGCTCATCGTGGCGGCGTCGACGGCCGACGCGGCCAGCACCCGGTCGGCGGGCGCGAGCCACGTGTGCGCGAGCGACGCGTAGACGTCGGCGGCCGCGTTGTCGCCGTGGGCCCGCAGCAGTCGTTCGTCGTCGTCGTCGGCATCGATCACGACCCGCGCCCCACCGAGCTCGCGCGCCAGCGTGACCCCGAACGGCGCGAGGTACGCCCGCAGCACGACCACCGTGCCGACCCCGGCCTCGAGCTCACCGGCTGCGGCGCGCGCCGACCCGACGGACGCGAGCCGGGCGCGGGCCGGCAGCTCCTCGAGCGCGGCCAGCTCGGCGCGCGCGACCGGATCCGACAGCTGCGCGACCACATCGGCTCGAGTTCGGGGTGGTTCGGGATCGACGACCACGACCCGGCGCGCCCGCGACCCGAGCCACTCCCCTGCCGACGCAGGGCCCGACACCGGCACCACCACGACGTCCACCGGACCAGCGCCGGCCAGTGCCTCGAGCAGCATCCCCGCCCGCATGGCGAGCCCGTTCCCGGTCTGCGCCGGCGCGAGCGGAGTGACCAGCACCGCGCCCCGATCGACCACCCGCCACCCTTTCGCTCGTCGCCACTCGTCTGGTCGCTACGATCACGGGCCCGTGCCCGCCCGCACCGGCTGGTGCGGGCACTCGAGTCTCGCTCCACCATCGTCGCGCATGCCCAGAATCCCGCGCACCGCGCACTTCGTGTTCGGCCTCCGACCCCAGGTCGAGCCCTTCCACCTCGTGCACTACCTCGCGATCGCATCGTGTGCGCAGGTCGTGGCGCCCGACCGCATCGTCGTGCACTGTCACGAGCTCCCCTACGGCTTCTACTGGGACCTCGCTCGTCCGCTGGTCGAGTTGCACCGCATCGACCCCGTGGCGTCGGTGGTCGAGTTCCCCTACGACGACCCCGTCGTGCGCCACTACTCCTACGCACACCAAGCCGACGTCGTTCGCCTCGACGCGCTCGTCGAGCACGGCGGCATCTACGCCGACATCGACACCCTCTTCGTCGCACCACCGCCAGCCACGTGCTGGGACGCACCCACGGTGATCGGCCGTGAAGCCGACGTGTTCGATCCGCGCACGGAGCAGTCACGTTCGTCGCTGTCGAACGCGTTGATCATGGCGGAACCCGGCGCCGCCTTCGTGACCCGCTGGCGCGAGCAGATCGAAGGCGCGCTCGACGGCTCGTGGAGCGCGCACAGCTGCTTCCTCGCCGACGACCTCGCCCGCACCGACCCCCATGACGTCCGGGTCGAGCCCGAGCGGACGTTCCACGCGTTCCCGCCCACACCCGACGGGCTGCGGCGGCTCCTCGTCGAGCGCGAGACCGACTTCGACGGGATCGTCTCGATCCACCTGGCCGCACACCTGTGGTGGGAGGAGACCCGGCGCGACTTCTGCGCCGTCCATGCGCAGCAGATCGACGAGGCGTGGATCCGGGCCGGCACCTCGACGTACGCGCTCGCCGCCCAAGCGTTCCTCCCCGACCACGGACTCTTCTGACGTGAGTGCGGAACTGCGGTACGTCGCCGAGGACGCACCGACCGGATATGGCGACGCCGCCGACCGGCTGGTGCGCGCGGTGCGCGGGGTCGGGACGCGCGTCGAGTACCGCGGCTTGTCCAACACGCGCGCCGGTGCGACGCCGGCCTTGGTGCCGTTCTCGCGTGATCCCTTGCCCGACGAGCTCGCGTCCGCGGACGCGCCGACGGTGGCGCACCTGGTGCCGGAGTACTACCCGCTCGTGCAGTCGGTGCTCGACGGCGGCCGGTTCGTCGCGCACACGGTGTGGGAGAGCGATCGTCTCCCGCAGCACTGGCCCGACCTGCTGAACGCGACCGACCGGGTGATCGTGCCGACCGGCTGGAACCGCGACGTCTTCGTGGCGAGCGGTGTGCGCGCGCCGGTGCACGTCGTCCCGCACGTGGCGACCGCACCGGAGCCCGGCGACAGTGGCGCCGGACTCGGCCTCGATCCCGACGACTACGCGTTCTACACGATCGGCCGCTGGGACGAGCGCAAGGCGGTGTTCCTCGCGGTCGAGGCCTACCTCCGCGCCTTCACCGCCGACGACCCGGTCGTGCTGGTGATCAAGACAGGACCCCGGCTCGAGATGCCACCAGGCGAGTGGGGCGCGGGCAACCCGATGTCGTGGACCACGCCGTGGCAGGTCGCGAGCCTGGTGCGACAGTTCCGGAAGCCCGCGCGCGTCCGGCTCGAGGTCGAGCTCTGGACCGACGACCGCATCGCCGGCCTGCACACACGCGGCGACTGCTACCTGACGCTCGCGCGCGGTGAGGGGTGGGCCATCGGCGCGTTCGACGCGTCGGCCTACGGCAACCCGGTGATCGCGACCGGGTGGGGCGGGTTCCTCGAGTACCTCGACGAGGACAACGCGTTCCTCGTCGACCACGCGCTCACCCCGGTCGAGCACAACGCGTTCGCGTCGTACTCGCGCGATCAGCGGTGGGCGGCGCCCGACGTCGACCACGCAGTCGATGTGCTCCGCGCCGTCGTCGCCGATCCCGACGCCGCGCGCGCTCGTGGCGCGTTGGCCCGCGACCGCGTGCTCGATCGCTACGCGCCCGCGCGCGTCGCCGCGACCTTCCTCGACGTACTCCGCCGCTGACTGGAGCTCAACCGGTCACAGGAGCTCAACCGGTCACAGGAGGCGTCGTCTCGAGGATGCCGGCCGCGAGCAACCGGTCGATCTCGTCGTCGTCGCGACCCAACAGGTCACGCGCGATGGCGCGCGTGTGCTCGCCGAGCTCGGGTGCCTGGTGCACGTCGGGGCCGGCCATGTGCTCGCCGCGGAAGGCGGCACCGTCGAGCCACAGCGGCCCGACTCCCGGCTGGTCGATCTTCACCGCGAAGCCGCGCGCCGCGAACTGCGCATCGCTCACCTGCTCGGCCCCGGTGAGCATCGGCGCCGCGGGAACGCCCTGACGCTGACACGCGGCCGCGACGTCGTCCTTCGTGCGGTGCGCGGTCCACTCACCGATGCGCTCGTCGAGCTCGTCGGCACGCGCCCGACGGCCGTCGACCGTCGCCAGCGCGGTGTCGCCCGCCCATGCGGGGTTGTCCATCGCCGCGACGAGACCCTGCCAGTCGGCATCGCTGCGACACGTGATGGCCGCCCACTGCTCCTCGCCGTCGCAGCGGTAGAGACCCCACGGCGTGCCGACCTCGCTGCGGTTGCCGAGCGGCACGACGGAACCCGCGGTCACGCCCTCGGAGGCGATGAGGTCGCCGAGCATCCCGATGACCGTCTCGACCTGTGCCACTTCGACGTGCACGCCGTGGTTGACGCCACGGGCGCGGCCCACGAGCGACGCGAGCGACGACACCGCGCCGAGGCACCCGGCCACGTGGTCGGGGTAGATCGACGTCGAGCCCGCGGGCGCGTCGGTGTCGGCGTAGTTCCACAGGTGCACGAGCCCACCGGGCGGCTGGGTGCTGGGCCCGTAACCCCGCCACCACGACCACGCCCCGTGCGAACCCATGAGCTGGCTCGACACCATCACCAGCTCGGGGTTCACCGCCTGGAGCGCGTCGAAGCCGATGCCGAGCTTGTCCATGGTGCCGGTCGAGTTGTTCTCGACCACGAGGTCGGTCTTCGCCGCCAGCTCGTGCAGGATCGCCAGGCCTTCGGGCGTCTTCGCGTTCACACCGAACCCGAGCTTGCTGCGACTCGACGACGCGAACGACGGGTTGGTCTCGCCGCCGAGCTGCAGGCGCATGAAGTCGGTGTAGGTGCGCGACTCCACCTTCATGACCTCGGCGCCGTACTCGGCGAAGCGTCGACCGACCTCGACCCCGACCGCGCCGTGACCGAAGTCCATGACCCGCAGACCCTCGAGCGGCGGACCGTGCACGCTGCCGGTGTTCGACACCTGACCTTCGAAAGAGGTCCTCGCCGTTCCGAGGTCGGCGAACACCGCGTCGGTGTGCTCCCCGACCGCAGGCGGCGGCGCCGACGGACCCGCGCGCTCGCCGTCGATCTCGAAGAAGCCCGATGGGATCGGCGCGGTGACACCGGGCGCCACCTCGTACTCAACGAACGAACCGCGCGATGCAAAGTGCTCGTTGGTGATGATGTCGGCGGGCGTGAGCGCGGGCGTGCACACGATGCCGCGCTTCTGCGCCTCCACCGACACCTCCTCCATGCTCATGTCGGCGAAGTGGGCCTCGAACAACGGGTTGAGGACGGTCTCGGAGATCTCGCGACGGGCCATGAAGCCGTCGAGCTCGGGGTCCTGCAGGTAGTCGGGGTCGCCCAGCCACTCGCGCATCGCGTGCCACTGGCGGATGCTGAGGATGATGAGACGGACGTAGCCGCCCTTGCAGGCGAAGATCGGGTAGATCGGCCCGTTGCCGAAGCGCACCTCGCCGGCGGGGAACCCGGCCTCGATGCGCGCGGTCGCGTTGGGGAGCGCCCAGTCGGCGATCTGCGCGATGGCCTCGTTGGTCGCGACCTCGACGAACTGCCCGGCGCCGCTCTGCTCGCGTTGGTACAGCGCGCACAGGAGGCCGAACGCGCTGGTGACCGACGCGGCGTCGTCGACCAGGTGCCCGGGCGGGAAGATCGGCGTGCGCTCCGGCACGCCGGCCTTGAACGCGATGCCGCCGCTCGCCGAGAGCGTCGCGCTGGTCGCGATCCACTCGGCGTACGGGCCGTCGAGCCCGTAGGGGGTGAGCGCGCCGACGACGAGGTGCGGGTGACGCGCCGCGAGCTCGCGCGCGTCGAACCCGGGTGCGAGCTCGACCGTCGACGCGACCAACACGTCGGAGTGCGCGAGCAGGTCGTGGAACCTCGCCTGGTCGGTCGCCTCGGTGAGGTCGAGCACGACCCCGCGCTTCCCCGCGTTGCGCACCGCGAAGGCGAGGGAGACGCCCTCGCGCACGGGGGCGAGCTGCCGCGCGGGCGAACCGCCGGGCGGCTCGACCTTCACGACGTCGGCGCCGAGGTCACCGAGGAGACGGGCGGTCAGCTCACCGCGTTCGACGGTGCAGTCGACCACGCGCAGACCGGACAGGGGCAGGGCTCGTTCGCTCATCGGGGGCATCTCACCACACAACCGGCCCCCGTCGCTCACTCCGTTCGCTCCGTCCCGGCCCCCGTCGCTCACTCTGTTCGCTAGTGGTGGCCTTCCGTCGCCGCGGTGAGGGTCAGCGTGGGCGCCGGGTGCTCGGGCTCCGGTGCACCCTTCACCGTCTGCTGGATCCAGCTGACGACGTCGCCGTTGCTGTAGGTCTGGATCGCCTTGAACGTCAGCTTGTTGGTCTTGGTCGGCAACGGTCCGGCGGAGATGGTGAAGAGGTCGAACTGACCGGGGGCCAGGCCGTCGCCGGTGGCGGTCCACGTGATCTTCGACACCGCTTCGGTGACGTCGCCGTCGTCGGACTGCACCGGCTTGGCCAACGTCGTCTTCTCGACGTCGACGGTCCAGCCGGTCATGGGCTGGTAGCTCACGGATGCGATCGGGTTCTTGGTCGGGATGGTGACCTCGAGCTTGACCGTGTTGGCGTCGGCCTCCTCGCTCGGCACGTTGAAGCTCAGCACCTGGAAGCCGCCCTTGGGTGCGCTCGACGGCGTGACGCTCACGTGCGCCCCCGCCGGGAGCGCGGCCAGCGTCACCACCCCCGTCACGAGGGCAGCGAGCACGACGAGACGAATCTTCTTCACTGGAACTCCACCCGTTGTGGTCGATGTCGACGATTCAGTCGACCGACGAGACGGGAAAGTTCCCGAAGGACGACGACGAGCGGAGCGAGCGACGGAGAAGGACGACGACGAGCGGAGCGAGCGACGGAGAAGGACGACGAGGAGCGGAGCGAGCGACGGAAGAGAAGTCAGGCCGCCGGCGAGTGGCGAAGGGTGAGGAGCCGACCCGATTCGGTCACGTCGAAGACCTGCCGGATCGAGGCCGCCGGTGACTTCACCGTGAGGGCGATGCCGTGCTCTTCGGCGAAGCGCCACGCCTCCATCAGGACGGCCACGCAGGAGGAGTCCATCAGCGCGAGGTCGTCCATGTGGATCGCGATCGACGCCGGATGCTCCTTGGCGATGGTGAGGAGCTGATTGCGGAACTGCCCCGCTGAGCTCCGATCCATCGCGCCGATCACCTCGACGTCGACGTCGCCCGCGTGACGAGCGATGGAACACGAGAACACCGTTTGGGTCATGTCCGAGGCCCCCTGGCCGTGCGGCGCCCCTGTGCCCGACACCGCGTTCGTGCTGGTCAACGGCGCGCGCGGTGCGTTCCTTGACGGTTTTCCCCCGAGCAGTCGCCGCATGTGACCCACGCCACCGCGCGTACCCCCGTGCGGTGTGTGATGGACTCCGGGCATGGACGGCTCCGACCGGTCAGAACCCAGTGGCATCCGGCGCGTCCCGCTCACCCCCGACGGGTACGACCGCCGCTGGGACGATCTCGCCGCCGCCGGCGCCGAGGTCCACGGCGAGGTCGACCTGGTGGCGGCGCTGGTCCGGCCAACCCCTGGCGCCGTGCTCGACGCCGGGTGTGGCACCGGACGCGTCGCGATCGAGCTGGCCCGGCGGGGCTACGCCACCGTGGGCGTCGACGTCGATCCCGCGCTCCTCGATCGGGCCCGCGCCAAGGCGCCCGAGCTGGAGTGGCACCTGGGCGACCTCGCCGCGCTGCCGGTCGACACCGCACCCGGACCGTTCACCGCGGTCGTGCTCGCGGGCAATGTGATGATCTTCGTGGCGCGCGGCACCGAAGCCGCGGTGCTCGAGAACCTGGCGTCGCGCCTCGCGCCCGGTGGCCTCCTGATCGCGGGCTTCCAGCTCACCGGGCGGCTGACCCTCGACGAGTTCGACGCCTCGGCCGCGGCCGCCGGACTCGCGCCGGTCGATCGCTTCGCGACGTGGGACCGCGACCCCTTCACCGGATCCGGCGACTACGTGGTGACGGTCGACTCGAAGCGGTAGCCCATCCCCGGCTCGGTGAAGAAGTAGCTCGGGCGGCTGGGTTCGGGTTCGAGCTTGCGCCGGACGTTGGCCATGTGCACGCGGAGGTACGCGGTCTCGTCGTGGTATTCGGGGCCCCACACCTCTTGGAGAAGTTGGCGCTGAGACACAAGCTTGCCCTGGTTGCGCACCAGCACCTCGACCAGGTGCCACTCCGTGGGCGTGAGCCGGACCTCCTGGGCATC
The DNA here is from genome assembly GCA_036502765.1 of Acidimicrobiia bacterium. GTDB lineage: Bacteria > Actinomycetota > Acidimicrobiia > IMCC26256 > DASPTH01 > DASUAS01. Next base: position 22,354 of record DASXXX010000041.1, read on the forward strand.
CGCGCCTTCACCCCGGAGCACCCGCTTCACTTCGAGGTCGATGGTGAAGTCGGGCGTCACGACGACCGGCGCCTCCTCCGCGGGCGTCGCGCGCCGGAGCGCAGCACGGAGGCGGGCCATCAGCTCGTCCATGCCGAAGGGCTTGGTCACGTAGTCGTCGGCCCCGGCGTCGAGCGCCGACACCTTGTCGCGCTCGCCGTCGCGCACCGACAGCACGACGATCGGCACGGTGCTCCACCCACGCAGACCCCGGATCACCTCGACGCCATCGATGCCGGGCAGTCCGAGGTCGAGGACCACGACGTCGGGATGGTGGCGGGCCGCGAGCACGAGCGCCTGCTCCCCGTCGGGCGCGAGGTCGACCTCGTAGCCACGAGCGCGGAGGTTGATCCCGAGGGCGCGCAGGATCTGCGGCTCGTCGTCGACGACCAGGACCCGCGTCGTCGCGCTCACGCGGCCTCCAGGCTGATCACCATGGTGACGCCGCCACCCGGCGTGTCCTCCACCGCGATGTGACCACCCATGGCTTCGACGAAGCCGCGCGCGACTGCGAGCCCGAGTCCGACCCCGCTGCCGTTCGAACGGTCGCCCAGTCGCTGGAAGGGCCGGAACACGTCTTCGCGTCGCGCTGGCGGGATCCCGGGCCCCCGGTCGACCACCTGGAGCTCGACGCGCTGCTGCGCGACACACGCCTCGACCCGCACGTGCGCGGTCGCCGGCGACCACGCGATTGCGTTCTCGACCACGTTGGCGATCGCGCGCTCGAGCAGCGCGGCATCGGCACGCACGCGCGGCAGCGTCTCGTCGACGTCCACGTCGACGCGTTCGGCCTGGATGAGCCCGGCGATCGCCACCGGCAGCACCTCGTCGAGGCCCACATCGCGCATCACGAGTTGGAGTGCGCCGGTCTGCAGCCGGCTCATGTCGAGCAGGTTGCCCACCAAGTGGTTGAGGCGATCGGTGCCCTCGTCGATGGTCTCGAGCAGCTCCTGCGTCGCGCTCGGCGTGAAGTCGACGTCACGTTGCAGGAGGCTCGTCACCGACGCCTTGATCGACGACAGCGGTGTCCGCAGGTCGTGGGAGACCGCGGCGAGCAGCGCGGTGCGCAGCTCGTTGGCCTCGGCCAGGCCCTCGGCGCGCTCGGCGTCGGCGCGCAGCTCGCGCTGCTGCACCGCGATGGCCACCTGCCCCGCGAACGCTTTGAGCACCTCGCGGTCGTCGTCACCGAGCGCCTCCCCCGACAGCACGAGCACGTCCGTGCCGTGCAACGGGACGACGACGTCGGCGTCGCCCGGGCGCAGCGGCACCGCGTCGCCGGCGGATGCGAGCACGGTCCAAGTGTCGTGGGTCTGCTCGCTGAGCACCGCGACGTGCGTGGCGTCGAACGCCACCTGGAGCTGGCTGACGAGCTGTGGGAGCGGGTCCTCCGAGGCTGACAGCGTGCCGCTGAGGGCGGCGAGGGTCTCGGCTTCGGCCCGCGCGCGCGCGGCGTCGGCGGTGCGACGCGACGAGGTGGCGACCAGCAGGCTCACCACCCCGCCGACCACGAGGAAGATCACCAGCGCCAAAACGTTCTCGCCTTCGGCGACGGTGAACTCGTAGTAGGGCGGCGTGAAGTACCAGTTGGCGAGCAGGAAACCGGTGATCGCGCACACGAACGCGGGGACGAACCCACCGAGCGCGGCAACCACCACCACGATCAGCAGGAACATGAGCAGCTCGCTCGGGAGCGAGAGCGTGTCCCTCAGGTTCGACAGCACGAGCGTGAGGAGCGGCGGTGCGAGGATCGCCAACGTCCACGCGACGACCCGACGGCGGGGCGACAACACCACCCCGCGCGGCCGACGCCGAGCCACCTCTCCCGCGTCGCGCGCGGCGTCGTCGCGCTCGGGGTCGGACGAGATCACGTGGACGTCGATGTCGCCCGACGCCCGCAGCACATTCGTGATCACCGAACCGCGCAGCAGGTGCGTCCAGCGCGACTGGCGGCTGGCGCCCAGCACGATCTGGGTCGCGTTCTCAGCGCGTGCGAATTGCACGAGGGTGCCGGCAGGGTCGGCGCTGGCCAGCTCGTGGTATTCGCCGCCGAGCTCCTGCAGGAGCGCACGCTGCTCCCCGAGCGCGTCGTCGGTCGCGCCGCGGAGACCATCGGCGGAACGCACATGGACCCCGAGCAGCTGACTGCGGGCGCGAGCGGCCATCCGCGCGGCGCGGCGGATGACGTCGTCCCCGCCGGGCGCGCCGGTGATGGCGACGACGACCCGCTCCCGAGTCTCCCAGGGCCGAGCGATCCCGTGCGTCTCGCGGTAGACGGCGAGGGCCTCGTCGACGCGGTCGGCCACCCACATCAACGCCAGCTCGCGCAGGGCGCCGAGGTTGCCTTCGCGGAAGTAGTTGGCGAGCGACGCGTCGACCTTCTCGGTCGGGTAGATGTTGCCGTGGGCCATGCGCCGCCGCAGCGCCTGCGGCGTCATGTCGACGATCTCGATCTGGTCGGCGGCCCGCACCACGGAGTCGGGAATGGTCTCGCGCTGCTTGATGCCGGTGATCTCCTCGACCACATCGTTCATCGACTCGAGGTGCTGCACGTTGACGGTGGAGATCACGTCGATGCCCGCGGCGAGGATCTCCTCGACGTCCTGCCATCGCTTCTCGTTGCGCGAGCCGGGCACGTTGGTGTGCGCGAGCTCGTCGACCAACGCGACCTCGGGCGCGCGCGCCACGACGGCGTCGACGTCCATCTCCTCGAATGCCGCGCCGCGATACGTGACGACGTGGCGGGGCACGATCTCCAGGTCGCGGATCTGTTCCGCGGTGTTGGGACGGCCGTGGGTCTCGACGTACGCGAGCACGATGTCGGTCCCGCGACTCGCTCGGCGGGCACCCTCGTTGAGCATCGCGAAGGTCTTGCCGACACCGGGCGCGGCGCCGAGGTAGATGCGCAACGTCCCGCGCGCCATGACCGGAGCCTACGGTCTCACGACGACTGCTGGTCGAGCGCGCGGTTCAGCGCGAGCACGTTGACCGTCTTCTCGCCGAGCACGCCGAGCGTTCGATCCGACGTGTTGTCGTCGATCAGGTGGAGAACCTGCTCTCGCGAGATGTCGCGCTCGTTCGCGATCCGCCGGGCCTGCAGCCGTGCGTTCGCCACCGAGATGTCGGGGTCGAGACCCGAGGCCGAAGCGGTCACCGCGTCGACCGGCACCTGGACATCGGCGCCGAGTCCGTTCAACTTCCGGTACGCCTTGACCCGGTCGCCCACCAGCTTCAGGAATTCGGGGTTCGTCGGCCCGAAGTTCGACCCGCTGCTGTAGGTGGGGTCGTACCCGGCCGCGGTGTCGCCGGACGCGCCGGCCGCGGCCGACGGCCGAGACTGGAAGTACTGCGCCAGCGGCTCGCCCTTGGCGTTCGTGAACGCCTGACCGATGAGCGACGAGCCGATCTTCTTGCCGTGCTGCTCGACGATGGAACCTTCCGCCTTGTCGTGGAAGGCGAGCTGACCGATGCCGGTGATCACCAGGGGGAACACCAGTCCGAAGAGAACGGTGAACACCACCATCGCGATGACGGCCGGGACGAGTTGGCGACGCATCACTTCACCCCCAGTGCCGTGAGCACCACGTCGATGAGCTTGATTCCTACGAACGGAGCGACGACTCCGCCCGCTCCGTAGATCAACAGGTTCCGTCGCAACAGCTGCGCGGCACCGGTGGGGACGAACTTCACGCCGCGGAGCGCGAGCGGGATCAGCATCACGATGATCAACGCGTTGAAGATGACCGCGGAGAGGATCGCCGAGCGCGGGCTCTGCAGATCCATGACGTTGAGGTCGTTGAGGACGCTGACGCTCGCGAAGCCGGCGAACATCGCCGGGATGATGGCGAAGTACTTCGCGACGTCGTTGGCGATCGAGAAGGTCGTCAACGAGCCGCGCGTGATGAGCAGCTGCTTGCCGATCTCCACGATGTCGATGAGCTTGGTCGGGTCGGAGTCGAGGTCGACCATGTTCCCGGCTTCCTTGGCCGCCTGGGTGCCGGTGTTCATCGCCACGCCGACGTCGGCCTGCGCGAGCGCGGGGGCGTCGTTGGTGCCGTCGCCGGTCATCGCCACCAGGTGGCCGCCGCGCTGCTCGGCCTTGATGAGCTCCATCTTGTCCTCGGGCGTGGCCTCGGCGAGGAAGTCGTCGACGCCGGCCTCCTTCGCGATCACCGCCGCGGTCCGGGGGTTGTCACCGGTGATCATCACGGTGCGGATGCCCATGCGCCGCAGGTCGGCGAAGCGCTCGGCGATGCCCGGCTTCACGATGTCCTTGAGGTAGATCACGCCCAACGCGCGCGGGGGAAGGGAGGGGTGTTCCCCCGGCACGCCGGCCTCGGCGACGACGAGCGGGGTGCCGCCCTGCGCCGAGATCGCGTCGACCGCCTCGCCGAGCTCCGGTGAGACCGTCCCGCCTTGTTCCTCGACCCAGCGCCGCACCGAGTCGGCCGCTCCCTTGCGCACCGCGCGGCCTTCCATGTCGACGCCGCTCATGCGGGTCTGGGCGGTGAACGGGATGAGCTCGGCGCCCACCAGCTCGCGCTCGCGCAGCCCGTAGCGATCCTTGGCCAGGACGACGATGGAACGGCCTTCCGGCGTCTCGTCGGCCAGGCTCGACAGCTGCGCGGCGTCGGCGAACTCCTGCTCGCTCACGCCGTCGACGGGGAGGAAGGCGTCGGCCTGACGGTTGCCGAAGGTGATGGTGCCGGTCTTGTCGAGGAGCAGCGTGGCGCAGTCGCCCGCCGCCTCGACCGCACGACCGCTCATCGCCAGCACGTTGCGCCGCACGAGCCGGTCCATACCCGCGATGCCGATCGCCGAGAGCAGCCCGCCGATGGTCGTGGGGATCAGGCACACGAGCAGCGCCACCAGCACGATCACGCTCTGCTCCGCGTGCGCGTAGATCGCGAACGGCTGGAGGGTCACGGTGGCGAGCAGGAAGATGATGGTCAGGCCGGCCAACAGGATGTTCAGCGCGATCTCGTTCGGCGTCTTCTTCCGTTCCGAACCCTCGACCAGAGCGATCATCCGGTCGATGAAGGTCTCACCGGGCCGGGCGGTGATGCGCACGACGATCTCGTCGGACAGCACACGCGTGCCGCCGGTGACGGCCGAGCGATCGCCGCCCGACTCGCGGATCACCGGTGCGGACTCGCCGGTGATGGCCGACTCGTCGACGCTCGCAATGCCCTCGATGATCTCCCCGTCGCTCGGGATGATCTCACCGGCGGTCACCACGACCTCGTCACCGAGATCGAGCGCGGTGCTCGGCACCTCCTCGAGGAGACCGTCCTCGATCCCCTTGGCGACGCGACGACGCGCGACCGTCTCCGCGCGCGTCTTGCGCAGGGTGTCGGCCTGCGCCTTGCCGCGCCCCTCGGCCACGGCCTCGGCGAAGTTGGCGAACAGCACGGTGAACCAGAGAAACAACGCGACCAACCCGGCGAAGACGTTCTCGTCGTGCGACGAGCTTCCGAGATCCTTGAAGAACAGGATCGTCGTGAGCACCGACCCGACTCCGACCACGAACATGACCGGGTTCTTCATCAGGGTCCGCGGGTTGAGCTTGATGATGCTGTCGCCGACCGCCCGCTTCAGGATCTCGGGCTCGACCAGCTTGCGCTTCTCGTCAATCATGTCATCGTCCTCAGTGCAGGATCTTGAGCTGCTCGACGATGGGGCCGAGTGCGAGGGCGGGCAGGAAGGTCAATGCACCGACGACCACGATCACGCCGATGACCAGCACCACGAAGAGCGGTGTGTGCGTCGGGAACGTGCCTGCCGACGGCGGTACCCGCTGCTTGCGCACGAGCGAACCGGCGAGCGCCAGCGTCGGGATGATCAGGAAGAAGCGTCCGAACAACATCGCGATGGCGAGGGTGCTGTTCATCCACCCGGTGTTGCCGGTGAGGCCGGCGAAGGCCGAGCCGTTGTTGTTCGCCGCCGACGTGTACGCGTACAGCAACTCGCTGAACCCGTGGGCGCCCGGATTGAAGATCGACACGTTCTTCACCGATCCCACGAACACCGCTCCGGCCGTGAACGCCAGCGTGATGACGGGCATCACGAGGATGTAGGTGGCCACCAACTTCACGTCGTGCGCCTGGATCTTCTTGCCCAGGTACTCCGGTGTTCGTCCGACCATCAGGCCGGCGATGAACACGGCGAGGATCGCCATCACGAGCAGCCCGTTGAGCCCGACGCCGACACCTCCCGGGCTCATCTCGCCGAGCTTCATGTTGACCATGGCGACCAGGCCGCCGGCCGGTGTGTAGCTGTCGTGCATCGAG
>DASXXX010000042.1:0-1579 GCA_036502765.1 Acidimicrobiia bacterium
TCGTCGAGGCCACCACGCACTTCGGCGACGCCACCATCGTGGCCAAGGTGTCCCGCGGGCTGGGCGACGCGATGCGGGGCGAGGAGATCGACACCCTCGACGTCAAGCTCGCCGACCGGGGTTGGTAGCGATCGTGAACGCGAGGCCCCCAGCCCATGCTCTCCAAGGCCAAGGCCCATGAGCGAGCGACTGCGCCGCCGGCGCCTGGCGCGGCAGCGGGCGAGTCGTGAAGGTCGGCGTGTTGGCGCTGCAGGGAGCGTTCCGCGAGCATCATGAGGTGCTCGACGCGCTCGGCGTCGAGGCGATCGAGGTGCGCACACCGGCGGAACTGGGTGCGCTCGACGCGCTGATCCTCCCTGGAGGCGAGTCCACGACGATGAGCAAGCTGCTCGACTCGTCCGGCGTGCGCACGCCGCTCGCCGAGCTGCTGGCCGACGGCATGCCGGTGTTCGGCACCTGCGCGGGGATGATCCTCCTGGCGCGCGAGGTGGTCGACGGCCGTCCCGACCAGGAGCCGTTCGGCATCATCGATGTCGCAGTGCGTCGCAACGCGTACGGCCGCCAGCGCGACTCGTTCGAAGCGCCCTTGCACGTGTCAGGCCTCGAGGTCGACGGCATGGTCGGCGGCGCGTTCCCGGGCGTGTTCATCCGCGCCCCCCGCATCGAGCACGCGGGCGACGACGTCGAAGTGCTCGCCACGTACGACGACCATCCGGTCCTGGCCCGCCAGGGCCGGGCCTGGGTCGCCAGCTTCCATCCCGAGCTGTCGGGCGACCTCCGGTTGCACGAGCGGTTCTTGCAGGGTGCGTCTTGAAGGAGACGAAGACATGAGCGGACATTCCAAGTGGCATTCGATCAAGCACGCCAAGGGCGCTGCCGACGCCGCGCGCGGCAAGGTGTTCGCGCGGCTCGCACGGCAGATCGAGGTGGCGGCGCGCAGCGGCGGCGGTGACGTCGAGGGCAACCCCACGCTCCGCACGATGATCCAGAAGGCGCGCGACGCGTCGATGCCCAAGGACAACATCGAGCGGGCCATCAAGCGCGGCACGGGCGAGCTCGAGGGCGTCACCTACGAGAACATCACCTACGAGGGCTACGCCACCAACGGGGTCGCCGTCTACGTGGAGACGCTGAGCGACAACCGCAACCGCACGGGCGCCGAGATCAAGAACGTGTTCACCCGCAACGGTGGCTCGCTGGCCGAGCCGGGCGCCGTGGCGTGGCAGTTCGAGCGCAAGGGCGTGGTCGTGCTCGACAAGTCGGTCGGCGACGAGGACGACGTCATGCTCGCCGCCCTCGAAGCCGGCGCCGAGGACATCTCCGACGGCGGCGACACCTGGCAGGTCACCACCGCACCCACCGACGTGCACACGGTGCGCACCGCGCTGGAGGACGGCGGCATGGCCGTCACCAGCATCGACCTCACGATGCTGCCGACCACCACGGTCGAGCTCGACGAGCCGTCGAAGGCGAAGTCGGTGCTGCGCGTGATCGACGCGCTCGAGGAGCACGACGACGTGCAGAACGTCTACGCCAACTTCGACATCCCCGAGTCGGTGCTCGAGTCCGTCTACGCGTA
>DASXXX010000043.1:0-6114 GCA_036502765.1 Acidimicrobiia bacterium
ACGCGGAGACCGCGATTCGCCAGCGCGATCGAGAGGTTGGTGGTGACCGACGACTTGCCGACGCCGCCCTTGCCGGACGACACCGCGAGGATGCGGGTGCGGGAGTCGGTGAACGGGTTGACCCGCGGCGGAGGTTGCTGCGCCTGCGACGCGTCGACGACCTGGAGGGGGTTGGCCGGCGCGACGCCCTTGAGGAGTCGGGCCAGGGCGAGGATCTCGTCCTCGGTCATGTCGCGGAGGTCGACGTCGACCCGCTCGATGCCCTCCACCTCGCCCACCGACTCGATGATCCGACGGCGCAACTCGGCCCGCGAGGCATCACCGGGAAGGGGGACCGCCACCGCCACGACCGCGGTCCTGCCGTCGACGGCCACGCCCTGCACCATGCCCAGCTCGACGATCGATCGCCGCAGCTCGGGTTCCTCGACGGCGGTCAGCGCAGCCTGGATGTCGAGGGGCTCTGGCCTGTCGGTGGGCATCGGAGGGCTCCCGCGGATTTCCACTACGTGCATAGGTAGAATAGGAGCGATGGACCCGGAAGCCCTCACCGCAGACGAGTTCAACTCGGTGGTGAGCGCGGTCACCAACGCCTTCGGCGACCCCACCCGCCGCGAGATCTACCTCTTCGCCCGCGCGAGCGAGGGTGCCGGCGTCACGGCCGGGGCGGTGGCCGAGCAGTTCGACCTCCACCCCAACGTGGCCCGGCACCACCTCGAGAAGCTCACCGGCGGTGGCTACCTCGTGGTCGAGGTGGGCAAGATCGTCGATGGCCCCGCGCGCGCCGCGGGACGTCCGTCGAAGCGCTACCTCGCGGGTCCGCTCGACGCCACGCTCGCGCTCCCCCTCAAGCACGACGACCTCCTCGCCGGATTGCTGGCGCGCGCGCTCGACGCGCTCGGTCCGGCGCAGGCCGAGGTGCTCGCCGACGAAGTCGGCTTCGAGTACGGCACCACGCTCGCGTCGCGCATGGACCCCACCGAAGGCCACCGCTCGGTGCGCGCCGCGCTCAGCGCGGTGGCCGACGCGCTCACCGCGCACGGGTTCGCCGCGCACGCGGAGGCGCACGACGGCCGGCTCACGATCGTGTCGGAGTGCTGCCCGTTCGGCGAGACCGCGCAGCAATACCCGCACGTCGTGTGCGCGCTCGACCGCGGCATGATCCGCGGGATGCTCGCCGGCCTCTACGGCGAGACGTCACCGCAGTTCGAGACCAGCCGCCCCGACGGCGGCGAACACTGCGTCACCCGGGTCTGACAAGGTCGTCTGACCCCGCCACCATGGCGCGCGCCTATCTCGATCACGCTTCGACATCACCCCTGCGCCCGGCCGCGCTCGAGGCCATGCTCCCCTACCTGCGGGAGCACCACGCCGATCCCGGCCGCCTGCATGCCGAAGGCCACGCCACGCGGGTCGCGGTCGAGGACGCGCGCGAACAGGTGGCGGCACGATTCGGGGCCCGGCCACGCGAGGTCGTCTTCACCGCGACGGGTACCGAGGCGGTCAACACCGCGGTGTTCGGCGCGCTCGCGCGCGCGGGCGGTGGCGGTCACGTGGTGACCACCGCAGTGGAGCACTCGTCGGTGCTCGACGCGGTCGCGCGCTCCACCGACGACGTGACCGTGATCGGCGTCGACGTACAGGGCCGATTCGATGCGGGCGCGGTTGCGGACGCGGTTCGGCCCCACACCGCGCTGGTGTCGGTCCAGCTGGCGAACCACGAGGTGGGCACGCTCCAACCGGCGGCCGAGATCGTGGCGCTGGTCCACGAGCGCGCGGGTGCCGCGGTCGTGCACGTCGACGCGTGCGCGGCGGCCGGGCACGTACCGGTCGACTTCGGTGCGCTGGGTGCCGACCTCTGCTCGATCACCGGCCACACCTTCGGTGGGCCCAAGGGCGCGTCGGCACTGCTGGTGCGCCGAGGACTGCGCTTCCCGCCGTTCGTCGTCGGGGGCGCGCAGGAGCGGGCGCGGCGGGCCGGCATCGAGAACGTGCCCGCCATCGTCGGCTTCGGTGTCGCGAGCGCGGCGATCGCCGGATCCGGAGTGGAATGCGACGAGGCATCTCGTGAGCGCGCGTTGTCCGAGCTGCTCGCGGCGGGTGCGCTCCGACGCGTCGACGGCGTCGAGCGCTACGGCGACCCCGACAATTGCCTCCCTCACCTCGTGTGCCTGGGGGTCGACGGCGTGGAGGCCGAACCGATCCTGCTCGCGCTCGACCAGCGCGGCGTCGCGGTGCACTCGGGTTCGTCGTGCTCGAGCGAGTCGCTCGAACCGTCGCCGGTGCTCTTGGCGATGGGCGTCGACGCCGACCGTTCGTTGCGCGCCAGCGTGGGGTGGTCGTCGACCGACGCCGACGTCGACGCGTTCCTCGAGGCGTTGCCCGTCGTCGTCGGATTGCTCCGGGACCTGCGTCGGTAAGCTGCGCGTCATGACAACGCAGGACTGGCCCTCCCTCGCGGCCGCGCTCTCCGACACCCTCCACCTCGCGACTCCCCCGCTCGCGATCACGTTCTCCGACGCGCCGCTCGACGGCGTCCCGATGTTCGACGAGCCCATGCCCGAACCGCTCCCCGACGGCCGCACCGGCCGTGTGCCCGCCGGCTGCGTGTTCTGGATGAAGGCCGCCGACCGCACCTTCGGCACCGTCGCCGAAGACCACGGCAACTGCAGCGTCGGCAGCATGACGCACGGGTTCAAGACGCTCGAGGAGGTCGGCGGCAACTCCGACGTCGCCGCGCTGCTCGAGTCGGGTTGGGTCACGATGGACGTCGTGCCGCAGATCCCGGTCGTGCACGAGAAGCCGGGCGCAGTCACCTACGGGCCGCTCGCCGACACGCCGGTCGATCCCGATGTCGTGTTCGTGCGCGTCACCGGTCGTCAGATGATGGTGCTGTCCGACGCCATCCCCGGGTTGCGCATCGAGGGCAAGCCCCAGTGCCACATCGTCGCCATCGCCAAGGAAGAGGGCGTCCCCGCGGCCAGTGTGGGCTGCGCACTCAGCCGCGTGCGCACCGGCATGGCGCCCACCGAGATGACGTGTGCGATCCCGGCGTCGAAGCTGGCCGAAGTCGTCGAGTCGGTGCAGCAGCACTCGGGCGCCGACAGCACCGTCGCCAAGTACGCCGCCGAGGACGCGACTCGATTCTAGAGAGCCGCGATGCTGACTACTTCTTGGCGGCCTCGTAGTACGGGTTGTCGCCGGAAGCGTGGTCGGTGACGTCGATCACCTCGGTGATCTCCGGGACCGTGTCGAGGATCGCGACCTCGATGCCCTGGCTCAACGTGACCGCGGCCATGCCGCAGCCCTGACATCCGCCACCCATCCGCAGGTACGCGATGGAGTCCTCGACCGCAACCAGCTCGGCGTAGCCGCCGTGCGACGCGATCGCGGGGTTGATCTGCTCCTCGAGCACCTGGATCACCCGCTGCGGGATCTCGCCCGACAGGTCGGCTTCAGGCCGGTTGGCGGCGCGCGCGACGGGCGGGAGCGGCCGGTTGGGGTTCTGCATCACCATGCCGCCGTTGAAAGCCAGCGTCGAACCGCGCAGCAGGTCGACGCTCTCCGCCGGGATCGCGACTGCCAGCTCGCCGTCGTGCTCGACGAGCACGTCGTCGCTCAGCTCGCCGGTCGGGCGGAACTCCATGAGGTACGTGTAGGCGCCATTGGCCTCCCCGTTGACTTCGATCCACAGCGCGAGCGTCTCGGGCTCGGCCTCCGCGTTGCGGACGTCGAGCACCTTCTGCTGGGCCTCGGGCGAGATCGTCAGTACGTCGTTCACAGGCACCATGATAGGAGCGTGCTGCGCGTCCTCCTCCTGCTTCCCACATCTACGTACCGGGCGCCCGATTTCGTCCGGGCTGCCACCCGACTGGGCGTCGAGGTGGTGGTGGGCTCGGACGAGATGCCCATTCTCTTGGGAGGGGGCCTCATGGCGGGGGCCACGGAGCGAGCGGTGGTGGTGCCCCTCGACGATCCCGAGGTCGCGGCCGACCTCATCGTGGCCCTGGACGACCGTCGGGGCGTCGACGCGGTGGTGGCGGTCGACGACCGCGGGGTGATGGCGGCATCGGCCGCGGGTGAGCGGCTGGGCTTCCCGCACAACCCGCCCGACGCGGTGGCGGCGACGCGCGACAAGTCGGCGATGCGGCGGGCGCTCGGCGCGGCCGAGGTGCCCCAGCCGAGCTTCGTTCTCGTGGACAGCGTCGTGATCGACGGCGACGAGTCCGAGCTCCCCGATCCGGCCGACTTCCCGCTGCCGTGGGTGCTCAAGCCGATCGACAAGTCGGGGAGCCAGGGCGTCATCCGCGCCGACGACATCGACGCAGCACGCGCGGCCGCCATGCGCATCCGTGCCCTGTGCGACGGACCACTGCTCGTCGAGCAGTACCTGCCCGGCGTCGAGATCGCGGTCGAGGGCCTGCTGCACGACGGCGAGCTCGCGGTGCTCGCGGTGTTCGACAAGCCGGATCCGCTCGAAGGTCCGTACTTCGAGGAGACGCTCTACATCACGCCGTCGCGCCTTCCCGCCGAGGCGCTCGCGCGCGCCGAGATCGTCACCGCGCGCGCGTGCGCCGCGCTCGGGCTCGTCGAGGGACCGGTGCACGCAGAGCTGCGGCTCGACGGTGACCGCGTCCACGTGATCGAAGTTGCGGCGCGCTCGATCGGCGGGTTGTGCGCGCGGACGTTGCGCTTCGGCGCGGGGATCGCACTCGAGGAGCTCGTGCTGCGCCACGCGCTCGGCCTGCCACTCGACGGGCTCGCGCGCGAAGCCGGCGCGTCGGGCGTCATGATGCTCCCCATCCCGCGCGCGGGCACGCTGCACGAGGTCGGCGGCCAGGACGCGGCGCGGGCGATTCCCGGAGTCACGGGCCTCGAGATCACGGTCCCCCGCGGCCGGCAGGTGCTGCCGCTCCCCGAGGGTGACCGCTACCTCGGGTTCCTGTTCGCGCGCGGCGACACACCCGGAGCCGTCGAGGCCACGCTGCGCAAGGCCCACGCCGAACTGGCCGTCGACATCCGCCCCTAACCGGTCTACCCCTAACGTGAGGGTGTGAAGATCCTCCTGGTCTCGACCTACGAGCTCGGTCAGCAGCCGGGCGCGGTCGGGAGCGCGGCGGCCCACCTGCGGGCACGGGGCGACGACGTGCGGGCACTCGACGTGTCGGTCGACCCGTGGGATCCCGATCTGGTCGACTGGGCCGACGAGGTGGCGTTCTCGGTGCCCATGCACACCGCCACCCGCCTGGCGCGCGGCCTGGCCACGACCATCGACAAGCCCATTCGCTGCTTCGGCCTGTACGCCGAGCAGTGCCACGACTTCGCCACGCCGGTCTCGTGGGATGCCTCGCTCCCCGCCCGTGATCTCCTGCCACCGCTCGACCGCTACGCCCACCTCGCGATCGAGGACGGGCTGAGACCCGTCGGCTCGGTCCTCGCGTCGCACGGCTGCGCGCACCGTTGTCGACACTGCCCGGTGCCGGTTGTGTTCGACGGCCGCGTCCGCCGCGTCGACGAGGACGCCGTGCTCGCCGACATCGCGCAGCTCGTCGCCGCGGGCGCGCAACACATCACGTTCGGCGACCCCGACTTCCTGAACGCGCCGCCGCACTCGCGCCGCATCGTGGCCGCCTTGCACGACCGCTTCCCCGACGTCACGTTCGACTGCACGGTGAAGGTGGAGCACGTCCTTCGGTATGCCGACGTGTGGCCCGAGTTCGCGGCCGCAGGGTGTGTGTTCGTGGTGTCGGCGTTCGAGTCGGTCGACGACACGACACTCGTGCGACTCGACAAGGGGCACACCGCCACCGACGCCGCGCGCGCCGTGGCGATCCTGCGCGATGCGGGCATCGAGGTCAGGCCGTCGTGGATGCCGTTCACACCGTGGACCACGCCCGACGACGTCGTCGCGCTGCTCGACTTCGTGCACGCGCACGATCTGATCGGCAGCGTCGACCCGGTGCAGTACAGCGTGCGCCTGCTCCTCCCCGAGGGATCACTGCTGCTCGACCACCCCGACCTCACGTCGTTCCTCGGTCCGTGGGACCCCGAACGCTCCACCTACACGTGGGCGTCACCCGATCCCGCGGTCGACGCGCTCCAGCAGCGCATCGCCGC
>DASXXX010000044.1:0-7791 GCA_036502765.1 Acidimicrobiia bacterium
TGCGGTGACGGCCTCACACCGCGCGCGGTGCGCCAGCTCGAGGACATGGGCCTCGGGCCGCAGCTGTCGGGATCGCTGCGCTACGACGGTCTGCGTTCCATCGCGCACGGGGTGACGCTCGAGCTCGAGTGGCCGTCGCACCCCGACTTCCCCGACTACGGCTACGTCGTGCGCCGCCGCGACCTCGACCGCATGGTCGCCGACGGCGCCGCCGACGCCGGCGCCGAGGTCTGGACCGGCGCGGAAGCCGTCGCCCCGCTGGTCGAGGACGGCCTGCTGGTGGGAGCGGTGGTGAAGCGTGAGGGTGTGGAGGAGCCGGTGCGGGCCCGCTACGTGGTGGTGGCCGACGGCGCCAACTCGCGGTTCGGGCGGGCGCTCGGCTGCGCGCGCGACCGTTCGTACCCGCTCGGCATGGCGGTGCGGGGCTACTTCACCAGCCCCTTCCACGACGAGCCGTGGATCGAGAGCCACCTCGACCTGCGCGACCGCGACGGCAACCACCTCCCCGGCTACGGGTGGATCTTCCCCGTCGGCGACGGCACCGTGAACGTGGGCGTGGGCCTGCTGTCGACGTTCACCGGGTGGAAGGACATCAACACGAGCACGTTGATGGACGCGTTCGTCGAGACCGCGCCGGCGCGCTGGGGCATCTCCCCCGAGACGTCGTGCGGCGCGCCCACCGGCGGCAAGCTGCCCACCGGCGGGTCGGTCACGCCCAACGTGGGGCCCACGTGGCTGGTCGTCGGCGATGCGGCCGGGTCGGTGAACCCGTTCAACGGCGAAGGGATCTCGCTCGCCTACGAGACCGGACGGCTCGCAGCCGACGCGGTGTCCACCGCGCTCACCACCGGCGACGGCCTCGCGCTCGCCCGGTACCCGCAGCAGCTCGAGGAGATCTACGGCCTCTACTGGAAGGTGGCGCGGGCGTTCGTGCGCGCCATCGGCAACCCGCAGGTGATGCGCGAGCTCACGCGCGTCGGCATGCAGTCGCGTCCGCTCATGGAGTGGGTGCTGCGCATCATGGCCAACCTCCTGCGCCCCGACGAGCTCGGCCCGGCCGAAGCCGCCTACAAGCTGGTCGCGGCCATGGTGGCCATCGCCCCCGAGCCGTAGCCCACCGCTTCACGCAACCGGCGTCAGTTCGGCGGCGTAGTTCCGCCCAACTGACGCCAGTTCGTCTAGAACGAGCCGCCGCTGACGGGGGGGAGGACGGCGACCTCGTCGCCGTCGTGGAGCTCGGTGAGGTCACCGGCGAGGGGTTCGTCGCCGTTCACCCAGACGCGGGCGGTGTCGAGGACGCTCGCGAACTCGGGGCCGTACGACGCGCGCAGGTCGTCGAGCAGCGCGCCGAGGGTCGAGACGGTGCGTTCGTCGTGACCGCGACCGGCGGCTTCGCGCGCCTGCGCGAACAGCCGGATGGCGACGCTCAGCGCTGGTCCTCGGAGATGTTGGTGCGGGCGGTCGGAATCGCGTCGAGGCGGGCGGGGTCGATGGGTTCGCCGGTCTGCTCGTCGACGCCGTAGGTGCCGGCGTCGACCCGTTCCAGCGCCGCGTGCAGCTCGGCGAGCTCGTGCTCGAGCTGGTCGAGGATCGACAGGTCCTTCTCGCGCTCGAACGTGTCGGACGCGGTGTCGGCGGGGTGCTGGTCGTAGTCGGCCAGCTCGTCATCGCTCTCGGCCGTGCCGAGCTCGGCCTTCAGCTCCTCGACGAGTCCCTCGACCCGGGTCTGTTCGGCCTGCAGTCGTTCTCGCGCGTCTTGGTCGTCCACGTCGTCGCCGTCCACGCCGAGCAGCGTACTCAGGCCCCATCCCGGAGCGGCTGGCCACCGGAGGACGCTGGTTCAGCCTCCGGCGAGGCGCAGCTCCAACACCTCGGCGGTGTCGGTGAGCATCGACTCGAGCCGCTCGAAGCGTTCCCCCGGGTCGTCGAGCTCGAGGAGCCGCTGGGCGTCGAGCGGCCCGAGGGGCGCCCGCGCCGCGGCTTCGTACGACGCCTTCACCGGGTCGTCGTCGAGGGCGGCGGCGCCCACCGGTGCGGCGGGGTCGCCGAGCTCCGCGCTCATCGCCAACACCCGTCCGAGCAGGCGTTGCACGTCGTCTCGGCGCGCGCCCGCATCGGTCGCGACGCGCTTCGGCTCACCGAGGACGTCGATGTCAGCACGCGGGAACGGGTCGTCGCCCAGCCACTTCTTCACCCGGAAGCGTTCGGTGCCGACCGTCGCGAGCAGGTAGCGGCCGTCGGGTGTGCGCGCGGCCTCGACGATGCGCGCGACCGTGCCCACAGCGAAGCGCTGGTCACCACCACCGACCTCGAAGCCGCGCTCGATGAGCACGACACCGAAGCGACCGTCGCCGCGCAGGCACGTCTCGGCGAGCGCGCGGTAGCGGTCCTCGAAGAGGTGGAGCGGCAGCGTCGCGTGGGGGAAGAGCACGGTGCCGAGCGGGAACATCGGCATCGCCTTGGCCATCACAACGGTCCATTCCGCTCCGGCGTCGGCACCACAGCCGTCCGGCCGCGCCTCCGCTTCATGTCGATCGACCCACCCTAACGACCGACTGTCGTTCAGTTGGCGCGCGCCCGGAAGCTCGCGGCTGCGTTCGCGGCCCGCTCGCCCCCTTCGCCGGGCAGGAGTCGGGCGAGCACGTCGAGTTCGCGCGCGGCCTCCGCGAACTGGCCGAGGCGGCCGAGGAGGCCAGCGAGGTCGCCCCGCTGGCTCAGCGTGAGGTCGGGCACGCGCAGGCGCAGGCGCGCCACCCACACGACTGCCTTCGGGTCGCGTTGCAGATAGGTGTGCTGGAGGTTGGCGAGCATGCGCTGCACGATCGCCCGCGGCCCGATCGGCATCAGGTACTGGGGTCGGAAGCGGGCGTCGGCGTGCTGCTCGGCGAACAGCGCCGCGCACCCGGCGAGGTCGAGACGGGCGCCGTCGTGGAAGGGATCGAACCACTCACCCGCACCGCCACCCACGAGGAAGTGCCCGGGCATGCCGACGCCGTGCAGCTGCACCCCGCAGCGGCGCCCGACCTCCAGCATCAGCACGCTGAGCGTGATCGGGATGCCGACGTGGCGGTCGAGCACGTCGTCGAGGAACGAATTCCGCGGGTCGCCGTAGTCGGAGTCGTTGCCACGGAACCCTTCCGCCACGAACAACAACGTCGACAGCTCACCCGCGGTGAAGCCCGCGGCGCGCGCTGCCAGCGCGTCGAGTTGCGCGAGACGAGCGTCGATGTCGAGATCGGGATGCGCGTGCGCGGCAACGAGCAGGGCGGCCTCGTCGAGCGCGATCTCCGGCTCTGGGCGTGCCATGAGCTCGGTGAAGCGCTCGGTGACGTCCAAGGTTCGACGCTAGCTCCGTTCGGTAGGATCGTGAGCATGTCGGGTCCGGCCGCGCCAACTTCATCGGACCAGGCGTCGGAGCAGGTGCACGAGGTCGTCGCTACCCGACTGCGAGTCGTCGGGCAACGCCTCACCCCGAACCGTCAGGCACTGCTCGACGCGCTCACCGCGGCGGCGCGCCCGCTCACGATCCCCGAGATCCTCGACGAGCGTCCCGACCTCGCGCAGAGCTCCGTGTACCGCAACCTGGTGGTGCTGGAGGAGGCCGACGTCGTGCACCGCGTCCTCGGCACCGACGAGTTCGCGCGCTGGGAGCTCACCGAGGACCTCGCCGGCCACCACCACCACCTCATCTGCGCGCAGTGCGGGCGCGTCGAAGACGTGCCCGCGTCGGCCGGGCTCGAACGTTCGGTCGCTGCCGCGGCGGCGGCGATCACGCGGACCACCGGGTTCCGCACGCAGCACCACCGACTCGACCTCGTCGGGGTGTGCGAGAACTGCGGCTGACCTACGAAGCCGACGAGCTCTTGCTCGAGGACGCTATGGGCAGGTCCGTGCCCGCCTTCAGCGCCTCGATGTTGGCCTTGATCTGCTCCTCGGGCAGCTCGCCGGTGCCGCGACCGGCCACGGTGCCGTCGGGGTTCACCAGCACGAAGTACGGGAAGGCGCTGAGCCCGTAGGCCTTGGCCGCGGTGCCGGTCTTGCTGTCGGCCAGCACCGGGAACGGCCACTTCTCCTTCTTCAGCCACGCCGACGGCGGGTAGTTGGGCGCCTGGTCCGACGTCGACGTCGCCACCGCGCTGACCTGCACGCCGTCGAACACACCCTGCTTCGCCAGTCCGACGAGCAGGGGCACTTCGTTCTGGCAGTGCGGGCACCAGTGGGCGACGAACACGATCATCTGCGGTTCGCCGTTGCCGGTGTCGGGACCGATGGTGATCGGGCCGCCGTCGCCGAGGGACGAGCCGTCGAGCGTCGGAATGGTCTCGCCGATCGCGGGATCGGACGCCGCCTCGGCGTTGTAGTCCGGCAGCGGCGTGCCGCTCACCTTCACCGGCGCGGTCTCGAACTTGGTTGCGTTCGCGGTGTCACCTCCGCCACTCGCCACGATCGCCACCACGATCGCGATCACGACGATCACCGCGAGTCCACCCCAAAGGAGCACGCGGTTGCGGCGCTGCTTCGCGGCCGCGTCGGACGCCCGTTGGCGTTCGGCGACGGCCTGCGCGCGCACCTGCGACTTGGTCGGCTTCTTGGTCACACCTCCTCCATTTCTGGCTCCATCTGGCGGGTGCCGAGCAACGTGCACACCATCAGCGCGCCGATCAACAGGAACGCGCTCATCGCCATCCACGCCAGCGTGACGAAGCCGAGCTTCTCGAACCAGGGCGCGCTGCACGGCGTGGTCGCCGAGCACGAGCTGCTCTCCTCGAACGCGGGCACCCGCTCCACCAGCCAGTGGTACAGCGACAGCGGCGTGCCGATGACGACGAACACGAGCGCGGTCATCCACACCGCGCGGTCGCGCCGGAGCACGGCGACGCCGAGGACGATCACCAGCGGGTACATCACGATGCGTTGGTACCAGCACAGCTCGCACGGCACGAAGCCGGCGTGCTCCGAGTAGTAGAGGCTGCCGACCGTCGTGACGGTGGCGACGATCCACGCGAACACCACCGACTGCGGCGCGACCGCGCGCGCCCACGACACCACCGGCGCGCGGGCACGCGGCGAGACCAGCGCCGCGATCGCGCACAGCACCGCGACCGCAACGACCGCGTCGGCGACGATCGTCAACACCAGGAAGAAGTTGGTCGCGACGTCGACGTCGGGCATCACGGACTACCGGGCATGCATCAGCGGATGTTGAACGGACTGGTGAGCACGGCCTCGTCGGTCTGCCCGAGTTGCACCCGCACCGTCATCTGCCACTTCCCTGAGTACGGGATGTCGTACAACGGCGCGTAGTAGTGGCCCGCGCTGAGCTTCTGGAGCGGCACCGTGAACGGTGGGAGGTCTTCTCCCGGGCGCGTGAGCTGCACGGTCATGTCGGCGATGTTCGCCGGTCCACCGCCGGTGGGCAGCGCGGTGAAGTGCATGTCGTTGGGGCCGACCACACCCGGCGCGACGTCGGCGTACACCCACACCTGGTTCGACTTCAGCACGAGCGACACCGGACCGCTGCTCTGCGCGCGCGCCGGCGCCGCGTTCACCAGCATCGCGGTGATGGCGAGGATCACGACCGCGATCGCGACCTCGACCCACACCGAACGACGCAGGCGCGTCATCTCCTCCTGGTCCTCGGCGTCGTCGTCCCAGGCGTCGTACCCGTCGTCGTAGCCGTCGTCGTATCCCCCGTGGCCGGCGCTGCGTCCAGTGCCGGCGGCGCTCCCGGTGGCACCGCCGATGGTGGGGGGACCGCCCGCGCCCACCAGCACCGGGTCGTCGGCGGAGACGAACTCCTCGTCGTCGGGCGGGAGCTCCCGGAAGCGACGATTGACGACTTCGCGGCTGAAGGCGGCGGCCACGATCAGCGCCGCGAAGGCCACCAGCTTGGCGATCAGCAGCTTCCCGTAGTCGGTGGTCTTCAGCTCGTCGAAGCTGCCGACCTGGCGCCACGCCTGGTAGGCGCCCGAGACCACGAGCGCCACGATCGCGCCCAACGCGAGCGCGGAGTACCGCGGGAGCACCGCGCGCAGCTCGTCGACGTCGCGTCGGGGCAGCACCGCGACGCAGAGCACCACGAGACCGCCGAGCCAGCACGCCATGCCCGCCACGTGGACGAGGTCGGCCGGAATGGCGAGGCCCGTCTGGATGCCGGTGGACGCGTGACCGGCGATGCCGGGAGTGACCGCGATGCCCGCGCCCACCACGAGGCCCGAGAGCATCCACCACCAGCGCAACGGGTGCTCCGCCTGCGGCCGACGGTGCAACAGGAGGCGCAGCAGCGGGATCGCGAGCACGAGGAGCGCGAGGCGCACCAGCGCGACCTTGCCGTAGCGGGTGTCGATCACGTCGCGCAGCACCGACGTGTCGAACACGTCGTCGAGCGGCAGGCCGGCGGCGTACACCCCTTCGAGCGCGATGCCGAACGCGGTGGTGACGAACACCGCGATCCAACCGCTCCACACCAACCACTTGGCCCGACGGTCGTCGCGTCCGGCGCGCCACACCACGGCGAGGAACACGGCGCCACCCAGGAGCAGCGCGATGCCCGCGTACAAGACGGCGCGGTCGATGGCGTACACGACACCGACCGTGCGGCTCCCGCCCGTCGTCGCCAACAGCGACGCGGCCGCGTTCTTGGCGTTCTTGTCGCTCAGCGTCGCCTTCGAACCGACCTGGAAGGTGTAGGCCCCTTCGATCGGGTGCGAGTCGGCGGAGACGACCCGCCAGGTGACGACGTACGTGCCGTCGTCGAGGTTCGGCAACGACGTGGCCACGACGCTCTGCTGACCGTTCGGGTGTTCCGGCTTCCCAGTGACCACGCGCTGCCGATCGCCCGTGTACACCCGGACCCCGCCGAGCGACACCTCGACACCTTCGCTGAAGCGCAGCGTGACCGCCTTCGGCGGCGTGTCGTAGACACCACCGGTCGACGGGTCGGTCGACAACAGGGACGCGTGCGCCGACGCAGGCGCGGCGAACACCGCGAGCAGTGCGACGACGAGCGCGCCCAGCGCGAGGAGGCGCCGTACTCCGATCGTGGAGGTCACGCGAGCTGCACCCGTCGCGGTGCGGGCCGGTTCAGCAACCACACCACCGCCAGACCGACGAAGTCGAGGACGTGCTGAGCCTCGCCGAGGGCGCGCGTGCTCCCGGCCGCGACGTCGAGCAACGACGATCCGACCAGGCACGCGACCAAGGCGGCGACCACCGGCAGCAGGCCGGGGATTCGCGACGGCCTCCACGCCGCGTAGAGGAATCCGACGCCGAGGGCGACGTCGAACGAGCCGATGTGACGAGCGGCGTGCACCGGCAGACCCGCGTCGCTGCCGAACACCAATGCGGGGATGGCCACCGCGATCTGGGCCAGCGCGATGGCCAGGAGGATCCAGCGCAACGCGAGGTTGGAGTCGGGCTGGTCTTGGGCGGCCGCATCCTCGAGGGATTCGGCACCGATCGCGGTGAGGATGCCGGGCGTGAGGTCGGGGATCTCGGGCGCGGGCGCGAGCCGCACGCTGCGGTGCAGCGACTCGGCGCGGTGGGAGAACGCGCGGCAGTCGGCGCACCCGGCCAGGTGGGCGTAGACCGTCGACTCCTCGAGTCCGGGGTCCTCCCCGTCGAGCCGGGCGGAGATCGCCTGGTGGATGTGCATGCAGGTCATACGAGGTAGTCGCCGCTCAGGATTGCCGGGTTCCCGCCAGTATCGTCGGTCGCCGTGGACGAGCTGACGCGGCTGTTCCTCGCCGCGCGCGACGGCGACCGCACTGCGCTCCTCCACGCCGTTCGCAC
>DASXXX010000045.1:0-5047 GCA_036502765.1 Acidimicrobiia bacterium
ATGCGCAAGGGCCCGAACAGCGTCGGGCTGTCGCGCAAGGCGATCCTCGCCGAGGTCGACCACAGCCTGCAGCGCCTGGGCACCGACTTCATCGACCTGTACCAGATCCACCGCCTCGACCGGAACACGCCGATGGAGGAGCTCCTCGAAGCGCTGCACGACGTCGTGCGCGCGGGCAAGGTGCGCTACCTCGGCGCGTCGTCGATGGCGGCGTGGGAGTTCTCGAAGCTGCTGCACCTGGCCGACGCGCACGGGTGGACGCGCTTCGTGAGCATGCAGAACTACTACAACCTCGCGTACCGCGAGGAGGAGCGCGAGATGCTTCCGCTGTGTCGCGACGAAGGCATCGGCGTGATCCCGTGGAGTCCACTCGCGCGCGGGCGCCTGGCGCGTCCGTGGGACGAGACGACGAACCGATCGGAGCACGACGCGTTCGGCCAGGGCCTGTACACCGAGGACGTCGACCGCGCCGTGGTCGAGCGCGTCGCCGAGGTCGCGGGCGAACGCGGTGTGCCGATGGCGCAGGTCGCCACCGCGTGGATGCTGTCGAAGCCCGGCATCACCGCGCCGATCATCGGAGCCACCAAGCCGCATCACCTCGCCGACGCGGTCGCCGCCGTCGACCTCGAGCTGTCCGACGACGAGATCGCGCGATTGGAGCAGCCCTACCGACCGCACCCCGTCGTCGGGTTCTGAACCGGCTCAGCCCGGCCGACTCAATCCTTCTGGCGTCCCGCGAGGAGCGCGAACCCGCGCCACTTCCACATGCAGTCGACGTGCGCGAACCCGGCGTCGCGCATCCAGCCGAGTTGCGTGGCCACGTCGACGAGCCTGTCCTCGGGGTCGTCGGCCTCGCGCTCGATCGCACGCCGGAATTCGGCGTGCAGTTCGGGCGTGGGTGACGCGACCACTTCGAGGTTGGCGTAGACCCCGCCGGGCCGCAGCTGGGTGAAGACTTCCTGCACGAGCGCGACCTTCCGGTCGTCGACGAGATGGTGGATGGCGAAGCCGCTCACGACGACGTCGAAGGCGCCGAGCGCGCGGATCGGATCGGCGAGGTCACCCTCCACCACGCGCACACGCGGCTCGTCGGCGAAGCGCGCCCGCGCGCGCTCGAGCATCGCCGGGGACGAGTCGACTGCGACCACTTCCGTCACGCTCGGTCGGGCGTCGAGCACGAGGGCCGCGAGCCGCCCGTCGCCGCACCCGAGATCGAGGACGCGGTCGGGAGCATCCGGCAGGAGCTCCACGAGCGCGGCCTCGCCGGCGAGCCGGGGCGCGAGGCGGCCCACCCGACCGACGTACTCGTCGACCTTCGCCGGGTCGCTCCACGTCATGACGAGAGCTTGCTCCTCCACCGGCATGCGCGACGACTCGGGGGTAGGTTCCGGCCATGACCGACGCCACGCCCGACGGCACGCTCACGTTCGAACGCTCCATCCGCGTCCCTCCGACCGTCAGCCCGCACGCGCAGGCCGTGATGGCGGCCGGTGTGGCGATGGTGGTGGATCGGATCGACCATCCCCAGCCGAGTCCGGCGCTCGACGACGCCGACGCCTGGAAGGCGCGCATCGCGTTCATGGACGACGCCATCGTCACCGGTTTCGCCGCGAGTGCGCTCGGCATCTCCGCCACCGTCGAGACGCGCGAGATCGCCGGCGTGGTCGTGAACGTCATCACACCCGAAGGTGTGAGCGCGAGCGACGACGCACCGATCCATCTCGACATCCATGGCGGCGCGTTGGTCGCCGGTGGCGGCGACGCGTGCCGCTTGATGAACACGAGCGCGGCGGCGCGCGCCGGGTTGCACACCTGGGGCGTCGACTACCGGATGCCGCCCGACCATCCCTACCCCACCCCCCTCGACGACTGCGTTGCGGTGTACCGCGCGCTGCTCGACGAGCGCTCGCCGGAGGAGATCGTCGTGGGTGGCGGCTCGGCGGGCGGCAACCTCGTCGCCGCGATGTTGCTCCGGGCCAAGGACGAGGGCCTGCCGATGCCGGCTGCACTCGTGCTGATGACGCCCGAGATCGACCTCACCGAGTCGGGTGACAGCTTCGACACCAATGCGGGCATCGACTACGTGCTCGTCGACCGGCTCACCGATTCGATCGCGCTGTACGCCGGCGACCACGACCTCACGGATCCCTACCTCTCGCCGATCTTCGGCGACGTCACTGGCTTCCCGCCCACGTTCGTGCAGGCGGGGACGCGCGACCTGTTCCTCTCCAACGCGGTGCGGTTCCACCGGAAGCTGCGCGACGCGGGCGTCGACGCCGAGCTCCACATCTGGGAGGCCATGCCCCACGGCGGGTTCTTCGGTGCGCCCGAGGACGCCGAGATCGGCGTCGAGCTGCGCCGGTTCATCGCGAAGCACCTCTGAGCTGAGCCCGTAGATTCGGCGTGTGAGCGATTCGATCAGCCCGAGGGGGCAACCCCTCGACCGGAGGTATGCCGGAGCGCTCCCCGAGAGCGCTTCACCGCAACTCGACGATGTGATCTTGCGCGAGCTCGCGCAGTTCGGCGAGGAACGTGCGGTCGAAGTCGGCGACGTGCTGTTCCGCGCGGGCGACGATTCGTCCGACTTCTTCGTGGTCCTCGAAGGCGCGGTCGACATCATCCGTCCCGACATCGAGGGCGAGACCCTGGTGACCACCCACGTCGCGGGACGGTTCCTGGGCGAGCTCAACATGCTCACCGGGCAACGGCTGTCGCTCACCGCCCGCGTGAGCGAGCCCGGACGGATCCTCGCGGTTCCCACGCGTGAGTTCCGCCAGATCATGAGCAGCAAGCCCGATCTCGCCGATGTGGTCTTCGCCGCGTTCGTGGCCCGACGGGAGATCCTCCGGGCGGGCGAGGGCGCCCGCGCGCTGCGGATCATCGGCTCCCGGTACTCACCCGATGCGCTGGCGCTGCGTGCGTACGCGGCACGGTCTCGTCTCCCCCACACCTGGATCGACATCGAGGACGAGGACGACGTCGAGGTCATGCTCGCCGACATGGGCTTCCGGCGCTCGGACACGCCCGTCGTCATCACCAGCACCGGCGTGTTGCGCCACCCGTCACCCGGCGTGCTCGCCGACCATCTCGGCCTCACGTTCCGGCCGATGCCGGGGTACATGTTCGACCTCGTCGTCGTGGGCAGCGGACCGGCCGGCCTCGCGGCGGCGGTGTACGGGGCGTCGGAGGGACTCGACACGCTCTCGCTCGACGGTGCCGCCACCGGCGGGCAGGCGAGCGCGAGCTCCCGCATCGAGAACTACGTCGGCTTCCCGAGCGGCATCTCTGGTGAGGAGCTCACGTCGCGCGCCGCCATCCAGGCCCAACGACTCGGTGCGCGCCTGAACTCGCCGTGCGAGGTCGGCGGCCTGCGCGTCGAGGAAGGCTTCCACGTCATCGAGCTCGCCGACGGCAGCGAGATCCCGTGCCGAGCGGTCGTCGTCGCGTCGGGCGCGCGCTATCAACGGCTCCCGGTCGACGACCTCGAGCGCTTCGAAGGCGCCGGCGTGTACTACGCGGCGACCGATCTCGAGGCGCGCACGTGCACCGGCCAACCCGTGCTCGTGGTCGGTGGTGGCAATTCCGCGGGCCAGGCCGCGATCTACCTCGCTCAGCAGGGCAGCGCAGTGGCGATCGCGATCCGCGGCGCCGACCTCGCGCACAGCATGTCGCGCTACCTCGTCGAGCGCATCGAGGCCGACCCCCGGATCACGCTGCTCACGACCACCGAGGTGCGCGCGCTCGCGGGCCGCGACCACCTCGACACGGTGACCCTCGAACACACCCCCACGAACGAACGTCGCACCATCGAGTGCGCCGGCCTCTTCTGCTTCATCGGCGCCGAAGCCGCGACGTCCTGGCTCCGTGGCGCGTTGGCGCTCGACGACAAGGGCTTCGTGCTCACCGACCGATCGCTGCCGGGCGAGATCGCCCTCGGGCCCACGTTCGCGGCACGCGCCCCATTCCCCTACGAGACGTCGATCCCGGGGATCTTCGCCGCCGGTGACGTGCGCAGCGGGTCGAGCAAGCGGGTCGCGACCGCGGTCGGCGAGGGCTCGGCGGCCGTACGGTTCGTGCACGAGTACCTCGCAACCATGCGCTGAGGGGACGGGCGGACGCACGATGAGCATCGAGGACACGTTCAACTTCCGCCGCATCTCCGATCGGCTCACGACGTCGGGACTGGTGAACGCAGTGCAGCTCGCCGACCTGCAGGGCGAGGGGTACCAGGCCGTGATCAACCTCCTGCCCGACGACTACGAACACGCGGTGCACGAGGAAGGCGACCTCGTGCGCGACCAGGGCCTCGACTACGTGTACATCCCCGTCGACTTCGACGCGCCGACGCACGACGACTTCGTGGCGTTCTCCGACGCGATGCGCGCGCACGCCGACGACACCGTGCACGTGCACTGCGCGGCCAACTACCGGGTCAGCGCGTTCTACGGCCTCTACGCGCAGTCACAGGGGCTGTGCACGGAATCCGACGCCGATGCCCTCGTGCAGGAGCTGTGGAATCCGGTCGAGTTCCCGAGGTGGGCGGAGTTCATGGCCGCCGAGCGCGCCCGGATGACCTGACGTCTCGACGGTTCAGGCACTCCCGAAGGGCTTGCCGGTGGCGCGCTCGATGGTCTCGGGGATCTTGAACACGCGCAGCGCGTTCTCGCGCAGGAACTTCGGCCACACGTGGTCGCGGAACGGCACCTTGGGCATGTCCTCGAACTGGCGCTCGAGGGTGAGACCGGCGGGGAAGTAGCCGCAGAACATGATCTTGTCGGCGCCGCGGGTGTTGGCGTAGTCGATGATCGCCTTCGGGTAGTGCTTGGGCGCGAACGCGCTCGTCATGTAGTGGAGCCCCGGCCACTTGAGCATGAGCTTGACCGCGAGCTCCTGCCACGGCTCGGCACCGTGCATCATCACGATGGTGAGGTCGGGGAAGTCGTAACAGACCTGGTCGAGGCGGAAGACCTCCTGCGGCCAGCTCGGCATGCGCGGTCCGACGATGCCGGCGTTGATGCACATCGGGATGTCGAGCTCCACGCACTTC
>DASXXX010000046.1:0-2136 GCA_036502765.1 Acidimicrobiia bacterium
TTCATCTTGGGGTTCCAGCGCCGGGTCTGGTGACCGAAGTGGACTCCGGCCTCGAGCAGCTGCTTCATGGTGACGACGGCCGTTGCTTCTGCCACGGGACGTCCTTTCGTTCGTGCAGTCGCTCGTGGCGGCGCCGACCGCGTGCGGTCGCCGGGCTCGGGACGAACTGCTCCTCGGTTGTTCCTCCGCCCGCCGGCGAACGGGTTGCCCCGGACGACCTCGGAATGCGGGCGTGCGTGATCCCGGGTCAGATGACTCGGGTCGGGCACGAGTGTAGCGGGCGGCCCTCCGGGCCCTTCAGGGCAATGGGCGTCGGGCAATGGGCGTCACAGGGCAGAGCCGTCAGGGCAGGCGGCGGAGTTGGATGCCCCACTCCCGGAGTCGGAGGGCCAAGAGCACTCCCTGGTGCCAGTGTGCCCGGCCCCAGTGTGGAGGTGAGGGCAGCATGGCCACCGGGAGCCCGCCGAGGCGCCGGGGGGCGACGGCCTGCACCTGGTGGCCGTCGCGCCGGTCGAGGACGTGGAGCACACCGGCGTAGGACGTGAACGCCACCCGCTCGTCGGTGAGCACGACCCGCGTCTCGATGAGCACATCGGCCAGGTCGTGCTGCCAGCGCAGGGTCCCGGTGGTGGGGTCGAGGACGGTGACGACCCCGAAGTGGTCGACCACCGCGACCGCGTGGTCGTCGACCGCGGGCTCGATCGCCTCCTCGAACGACGCCGGCACCGGGGTCTGCCACTGGAGCTCGCCGGTGGCGAGGTCGCGCGCCTCGACGCGCGCGTGGCGGTTGCCGTCGCCGATCGCGAGCACGACCCGGCCCCCGTGCACCGCGGGCGCTCCGGTGTAGCGGGCGGTGGGCGCCTCCCATCGGAGCGCACCTCTGGCGAGGTCGAACACGCGCACCGCGGGCGTCTCGGACTGGTGCCAGGTGGCGACGACCGCGCCGGACGCTTCGTCGACCCGAGCCCCTGACCAGAGCGCGCCCGGGTACTGCGCTGACCAGCGGGGCCGGCCGGTGGCGGCATCGAACGCGGCGAGCGTGCCCGAGTCGTCGCCGACGAGGACGGTGCGGCCGGTGACCGCGACCGAGTTGGCGGGCGCGGCCAGCGGTCGGGTCCAGCGCTCGGTGCCGTCCGACCGCGCCAGCGCGGTGATCGAGGCGCGGCCGCCCACGACGACGAGGTCGGCACCGAGCGCGGGCTGCCCGAGACCGACGTCGACCGGCGCGACCCGCCACTGCATCCGACCCGCGCGGTCGAGCACGTGGACCGACTGCGCGTTGGAGGTGACGACCACGCCGTCGGCGTCGGCGGCGAGATCGGACGGGCCGTCGTCGATGACGGCGCGCCACACGACCTGGGCCGCGACCGCGTCGGCGGGTGCGGGACGGGCAACGAACCACGTGCTCGCGACGACGAGCACGGCAGCCACGACTGCGCGGACCGGGCGCGGGCTCACGGCGCGAACTTCAGTCCGCCGCGGAGCACGAACTCGGCGTCGTCACCGGCCATGTGCTCGAACCGGCTGATCAGCACTGGGCTCACCGCGGTGCGCAGCGCGGTGAGCAGGCCGACACACGGTGGTGCTCGGCCTTCCAGCGCGGCGCGCACCGCCTTCAACGCGTCGGGCGCGCGCACGATCTCGCTGTGCTCGTTGACGTCGTTCACCGCCGCGACCGTCTCGGTGGCCCCCGGCAGCGAGATGTTGGTGGCGGGTACCACGAAGTCTTCGGTGGCACCGATCGTCGTGTAGTCGAAGTGCTCGGGGACGCCGTGCGCCTGCACCTCGTGGATCACCGCCGAGTCCTCGGCCAGGTCGCGCACGGCGGGGCTGCTCGGCGGCGGGATCGGGAGGAAGGCTTCCACGCGGTCGAGCACGGCCTTGCCCTTGCCGGTGCTGCGCACCTGCTCGCCGACGGTCGCGATCGGCGCACCCTCGTGCGGCGACGACAACGTGACGACGTTGCCGAGCGGCGGGAACGACCGATCACCGGCACGGTAGAAGTCGGCGAGGAACACGTCGACCACCAACCCACCCTGGGAGTGCGCGATCAGGTCGACCTCGCGACCGGGGTTCTCCCGTTGCATCGCGCGCAGCTGCGCGGCGAGCAGCGCCGCCGACTCACGGATGGGTCGG
>DASXXX010000047.1:0-62586 GCA_036502765.1 Acidimicrobiia bacterium
GGCTTCGTTGGCCTGCACGATGTGCCAGCCGGCGAAGTTGCTGCTGCCGACGTAGAGCACCTTGCCCTGCGTGACCAGCACGTCCATCGCCTGCCAGATCTCGTCCCACGGCGTGTCGCGGTCGACGTGGTGCATCTGGTACAGGTCGATGTAGTCGGTCTGGAGCCGCTGCAGGCTGGCCTCGCACTCGCGGCGGATGGCGAGCGCGGAGAGGCGCCCGCTGTTCGGCCACGAATCACGCGAGTTGTAGACCTTGGTGGCGAGCACGGTGCGTTCACGTCGACGGTCGCCCTGCGCGAACCACCGGCCGATGATCGACTCGGTGAGGCCGCGGCCGTCGCCGTAGACGTTGGCGGTGTCGAAGAAGTTGAGGCCGAGGTCGAGGCCGCGGTCCATGATGCGGTGGCCGTCGGCTTCCTCGGTCTGGACCCCGCCTCCGACCTTCCCCATGCCGAAGTTCATGGTGCCGAGGCAGAGCGGGCTGACACGGAGGCCGGTGCGGCCGAGCAGTCGATAATCCATGCCCCGCACGCTACCTACTGGAGCCCGATCGTCCCTCCCGGACCCGACACGTCGACGAGCGGCATGTTCGCGGTGTAGTCGAGCGGTCCGACCGCGGTGAATCCGCCGTCGACCGCCAACGTCTGGCCGCTCACGTAGGTGGAGAGATCGGAGAGGAAGAACAACGCGGCCTTGCCGATGTCGTCGGTCGTGCCGCGCCGGTGCATCGGCACCGTCGACATCATCTCGGCCTCTTCCTCGGGTGACCGCTCGGGGATGCGGGGCGTGATCATGGCCCCGGGCGCGACCGCGTTGACGCGGATGCCGTGCCCCGACCACTCGGCGGTCATCGTCTTCACCAGGTTCACGAGGCCGGCCTTCGCCGCGCCGTACGACGCGTGACCGGCGGCCGACCGGATGCCGTCGATCGACGCCACGCACACGATGGATCCCGGCGCGCCGCGCGCGATCAACGAGCGCGCGACCTCGCGCGCCGAGAGGAAGAAGTAGCGGAGGTTGCGCCGGTGATCGAGGTCCCACGTCTCGGTCGTCATGTCGACGAGGCGCGCCCATGCGGCCATGCCGATGATGGTCACGAGGCCGTCGAGCGGCCCGAGCTCGGTTTCGGTGCGCGCGATCGCGCCCACCAGGGCGTCGTCATCGGTGACGTCGACGACGAGCGGGTACCCGCGCGTACCCGCCGCGGTGACGGCCGCGGCGACCCGTTCGGCGCGTTCGACCTCGAGGTCGGCGACCGCGACGTCGGCGCCGGCCGCGGCGAGCAGCAACGACGTGCTCTCCCCCATGCCCTGGCCCCCGCCGAGGACGAGGATCTTCTTGCCGGCCAGTCCGAAGTCGGGTCCCAGGTCGGATCCCATGGGCGTCAGTCCTTCAGTTCGATGATGAACTCGTGGTACGGCTCGGCGCCCACGTTGCGGGCGATCTCGATGCCACCACGCTCCACGAACACCGCCTGCCCCGGCGTGACCGCGCTCTCGAAGTACGGCGGCAGCGCGCTCACGCTGTCGGGCTCCTGCACCGCGGCGACCCGGTCGCCACCGAGGATCACCAGGATGTAGTCGAGCTCGTGCTGGTGCACGTTGCTGTCGGCGCCGGGCGGGAGGTTCAGCTCCCAGATGCGCACACGATCGTTCTCGAACACGACGTCGTCGCCCATCGGCCCGAGCACCCTGGGCTCGCTCATGGCACGTTCCTCATCATCATGTTGCCTCTCGGTCGCCGCCGATGCCCTGCAGGCAGAACTGCACCAGGTGGTCGGTCTCGGCGGTGGTGGGTCGGGTTCCGTGGAGCAGGTGGTGGTGCAGGGTGGTGAACGCGGCGCGGTAGACGACGACGGCATCGTCGCGCGCGCTCGCGGGGCCGTGCAGCGACACGATGGCGGAGGCGAGGAGGTCGACGAGCAGGTCGACCGACGCCTGCTGCTCACGCGGGAACGCCTCGGCCAGGCGGTCCTGGTCGGTGACGAAGGGCCGCGTGCGACCGGCGGCGCGGGTGTCGGTCGCCTGGGCCAGCACGCCCTCGATCCACGCCCGCACCCGCGCCTCGGGCGTGTCGACCCGCTGCATCCGGCGCTCGAGGGTGGAGAGGATCCGGCGCCGGCCGTCGTCGAGCAGGAGGAGGAAGAGCTCGTCCTTCGACTGGAAGTACCGGTAGAAGGCCTGGGTGGAGAGGCCGGTCTCGGTGAGGATCTCCCGCAGCGACGGGTCGACCTTGCCGGTTCGCCCGATCAGGTCGTACGTGGCCTCGAGCACGCGCTGGATCTCGTCGGCGTACTGGGTGCGCCGGTCGCCGAGCGAACGGTCGACCGCCCGCTGGGCCAGGGTTCCCCGCAGGTCGTCCGCCACAGCGCTGCTCCCCGATGTCCAGATCACTGTTCTGTTACGGTCAGAACGGTACTCTGCCAGACCGGCGACCGGGGGAAACGGCACATGGAACGAGAGCTGGTGCTCACCGGGATCGGGGGCCAGGGCGTGCAGCTCGCGGCCCAGGTGCTGGCGCGGGCGGCGATCGCCGAGGGCCGATCGGCCCAGATGTTCGGGAGCTACGGCGGGATGATGCGGGGTGGCAACACCGAAGCAACCCTGGTGCTCGCCGACGGCCCGATCGGCGCGCCGCCGACGGTGGTGGAGACGTGGTCGGCGATCTTCATGCACCACGACTTCTCCGAGCCCACCCGGGCGAAGCTGCGCCCCGGGAGCCTGGTGCTCGTCAACTCGACGGTGTTCGAGGGCGCGTTCGACCCGGACGTGTACCGCGTGGTCGAGGTGCCGGCCACCGATCTCGCCGTCGACCTCGGCAACATCATGACCGCCTCGATGATCATGCTCGGCGCGTACACCGCCGCCACCGGCATGGTGGCCCTCGACTCGCTCGACGCCGCGGTCGCCGACTCGCTGCCGTCGTACCGCACCCAGCACGTGGCGCGGAACGTCGCCGCGATCCGCGCCGGCTTCGACGCCGGACCCCGCGACCTCTCCCCCGCATGGAAGGTGCTCGCATGACGACGGTCCTGACGCGCGGCACGGTCGTGATCGACGTCGAGGCGTGCAAGGGCTGCGACCTCTGCATCGACGCGTGTCCCCCGCGCGTGCTCGAGATGACGGTGCACGAGGTGAACACGCGCGGCTACCGCTACCCGCGTCTCGTAGCCGGTTGCACCGGCTGTCGGGCGTGCGCGCAGATCTGCCCCGACTTCTGCTTCCAGGTCTACAAGTACGAACAGCCTTTGGAGATCCCCGTGCTCGAGGACCTGTCGTGAGCGTGGCCCTGCTCGAAGGCTCGGAAGCGATCGCCGACGCCATGGTCGCGGCCGGATGCCGCTTCTTCAGCGGCTACCCGATGACGCCGTTCACCGAGGTGCTCGAGCACATGGCGACCAAGCTGCCCGAGGTGGGTGGCACGTGCATGAACGCCGAGAGCGAGCTCGAGGCCGTCGGCATGGCGTGGGG
The DNA here is from genome assembly GCA_036502765.1 of Acidimicrobiia bacterium. GTDB lineage: Bacteria > Actinomycetota > Acidimicrobiia > IMCC26256 > DASPTH01 > DASUAS01. The sequence goes on from DASXXX010000047.1 coordinate 3,471, forward strand.
TGCGGCGGCCACCGGCACGCCCAGCGCCACCGGTTCGACGGGCCAGGGGCTCTCGCTGATGCAGGAATCGCTCAGCGAGGCGACGCTCGCCCGCATCCCCCTGGTGGTGCTCAACATGGCCCGGGCGCAGGGCGACTACTGGCAGGCGACCCGCGGACCCGGTCACGGCGATTCGCGCATGCCCGTCCTCGCACCGATGGACGTGCCCGAGGCGATCACGCTGACCCAGCTCGCGTTCGAGCTCGCATACCGGTGGCGCAACCCGGTGCTCCTCTTCGGCGACTACTACCTCGCGCACACCGCGAGCTCGGTCGACGTCACGCGCGTCGAGCACGCGCCGCTTCGGGCCGACGACTGGGCGCTGACCGGGGCCACGAGCGGCACCGGTAACGCCCGACTCGTGTCGCCGCTCGGCTCCGGCGAGTACGGGGCCGAGAGCAGCTATGCCGACCACCTCGTGCAGTGCGCGCACGCGACCGAGGCGATGCTCGCCGGCATCGAACCTCTCGCCGAAACCGGGTTCTGCGACGACGCCGATGTCGTCGTCGTGGCGTTCGGCACGCCGGCGAAGTACGTGCGCGCCGCGGTGACGCGCCTCCGCGCCGAGGGCGCGAGGATCGGATACGTGCGACCGATCACCTTGCTCCCGTTCCCGAGCGAGATCCTGGCGCGCGCGGCGCGCGGCGCGCGTACCGTGGCGGTGTACGAGAACAGCCAGGGACAGATGGTCGACGACGTCCGCCTCGCGCTCGAGGGTGCCGTCCCGGTGCAGTTCATCGGGCGGCTGAGCCTCGACAGCTCCGGCTTCGGCATCGCCCCCGATCTCGACGGCGACTACCTGCGCGACCGACTCCTGGATGTCTTGAATGTGGATGTCTTGAATGTGGATGTCTTGAATGTGGAGGTCCTCGATGACTGATCGCTTCCTCCCGACTGCGCTGCCGCCGGTCGAGGCCGCGCACCTGGTCGACGACTTCGGGCCGTCGCTCCTCGACGTCGCCGAACACAGCCTCTGCCCTGGCTGCGGCGAGCCGGTCGCGCTGCGCGCCATCCTCGAGGCCATCGAGGACGTCGGTGCCGCGCAACGCACGATCGGCGTCATCGGGATCGGTTGCTACACCGCGTTCGCGAACTCCCTCGACATCGAGGTGCTCCAAGCCCTGCACGGGCGGGCGCCGTCGTTGGCGACCGGGGCGAAGCGGGCCCGACCCGAGAACCTCGTCATCACGTTGCAGGGCGACGGCGACATGGTGAACGAAGGCCTCCAGGAGGTGCTCCACACCGCGGCACGCGGGGAGCGCGTCACCTGCTTCATGCTCGACAACGGCGTGTTCGGCGAGACCGGTGGGCACATGACCGCGACCACCGCGCTCGGCCAGCGCACGAAGAACACGCTCGACGGTCGTGACGCCGAGCAGCACGGCTTCCCGATCCGGGTGAGCAACCTCATCGCCGAGCTCGACGGGGCGGCCTACGTCGCGCGCGGCGCGGTGAACAACGCGGGCAACGTGGCGCGCACCAAGAAGATGATCCGGAGCGCGCTCGAAATCCAGGAGGCGGGGCTCGGCTTCTCGTTCGTCGAGATCCTGACCATGTGCCCGACCGGTTGGTTCGTCGACACGCCCGATGCGCCCGACTACCTCACCAGCACACTCGCGCCCGTGCACGCGCCCGGCGTGTTGAAGGACGTGACCTTGTGACGACGACGGTAGTGGTGGCGTTCCCCTGGAACGCTGACGACGCGATGCTCGCGCCGCTGCGGGAGCGCTTCCCCGACCTGGAGCTGGTCGCCCAGCCGTACCTCGGCCGCTTCGGTCATCACCTCCCCGACCAGGACGACGAGCTCACTGACGACGCGCGCGCGGTGTGGTCGCGCGCCGAGGCGACGCTGGCGCTCGACCTTCCCGCGCCCATCGCCGAGCTCGCGCCCGAGCTGCGCTGGGTGCAGGCGATCGGCGCCGGCATCGACCACCTCGCCGATGCCGGCCTGCCCGACACGGTGACGATCACCAACGCGGCCGGTGTCGCCGCCGCCCCCATCGCCGAATTCGCGATGAGCCGCCTCTTGTCGGTGTGGAAGCGCCTGCCCGAGATCGACGACGAGCAGGCGCAGCACGAGTGGAAGCCCAAGTTCGGTCGCACCGTCGAGGGGCTGACCCTCGGCGTCATCGGTCTGGGCGCCATCGGCACCGCGGTCGCGCAACGGGCCCGCGGGTTCGGCATGTACCTCATCGGGACCCGCCGGAGCTACAAGGAAGGTCAGGACCATCCCGCGGTCGACGAGCTGCGCGGCACCGGCGATCTGCACGAGGTGCTCGGTCGCTGCGACGCGGTCGTGGTGAGCGCGCCGGGCACCGCCGAGACTGAGAACCTCTTCGACGCCGCCGCGTTCGCGGCCATGCGTGAGGGCGCGCTGTTCTGCAATGTGGGCCGCGGCTCGCTGGTCGACGAGGCCGCGCTGATCGCGGCACTCGAGTCGGGCCACCTCGGCGGCGCCATCCTGGACGTGACGCGCGAGGAGCCGCTGCCGGCCGGCGACCCGCTCTGGTCGGCGCCGAACATCTACATCTCCCCGCACTGCTCGGCCGCGCAGGACCGCTACACCGAGACGCTCCTCGCGCTGTTCGCCGACAACCTCGAGCGCTACACCCACGGCCTAGGGCTGCGAAACGTCGTCGATCGGCAGGCCGGCTACTGACGCGCGCGCTGAGCCACCTGCGCGGTCGCGCGTGCACGGTCCTTCGAGAGTTGCCGTTCCTGCTCGTTGCCGGCGAGCGATGCCGCGAGCTCGAACTCGGCCTGGGCTTCGGCAGGGCGATCGAGCCGAGCGAGGAGATCGGCCCGGACGCTGTGGAGCAGGTGGTAGCGATCGAGGGTCTGGGTGTCGCGGAGCTGGTCGACGAGTTGCAGCGCGACCAGCGGTCCCGCAGCCATCGACACCGCGACCGCGCGGTTGAGCTCGACGATCGGTGACGGCGTGGTCACTGCGAGCTGGTCGTAGCGCGCCACCAACTCGCACCAATCCGTGTCCTCGGCTCGAGCGGCCCGGGCATGACACGCGGCGATCGCCGCTTGGAGCGCGTACGGCCCGGGCACCGCTCCCACTCGCTCGGCTCGCGCCAATGACGACAGGCCGCGATGGATGAGGAGGCGGTCCCACTTCCTACGGTCCTGGTCGAGCAAGAGGACCGGCCGGCCGCCGGCACCGACCCGCGCGTCCAGGCGGGACGACTGGATCTCGATCAAGCCCAGGAGCCCGTGCACCTCTGGTTCGTCGGGTGCGAGGGCAGCCAGGAGTCGACCGAGGCGGAGCGCTTCCGCGCAGAGGTCCGGCCGCAACCACGCCTCGCCCGCGGTCGCGGAGTACCCCTCGTTGAAGATCAGGTAGATGACTTCGAGGACCGAACCGAGCCGCGCCGCCCGATCTTCGCCACCGGGAACCTCGAAGGGCACCCCCGCCTGGGCGATCGTCTTCTTCGCCCGCACGATCCGTTGCGCGATCGTCGACTCCTGCTGGAGGTATGCGCGGGCGATCTCCGCCGTGGTCAGACCCCCGAGCAGCCTGAGGGTCAGCGCGACGCGCGCCGGAACCGGGAGGACGGGATGGCACGCCACGAAGATCAGCCGCAGGCGGTCGTCGCCTATCTCGTCCTCGGCCATTTCCACCGGGAACGGATCGTCACCCGGGGGCAGCGCCCAGCTGATCTGCGAGCGCTTTCCTTCCAGCGCCACCTCGCGGCGGACGCGGTCGATCGCCTTGCGCTTCGCCACCGTCATCAGCCAGGCCCCCGGGTTGCGGGGCGTCCCTTCCTGCGGCCACTGCCTCAGGGCATCGACGAGCGCGTCCTGCGCCGACTCTTCGGCGAGACCGAGGTCATGGACGTACCGGGCGAGCCCGGCCACGAGCCGGGGAAACTCGATCCGGAAGACGGCCTCGATCGCGGCGGTTGGATCGGTGGCCATCACGCCGCCGATTCAACCACCGGACCGAGCAATGGGTCACTCCGGGCCGAACACCGGACGGACCCGCACCTCGCCTTCGCCGAGCACGGCCACGAATCGCTTGGACCACTCGACGGCCTCGTCGAGGTCGCGGCATTCGAGCAACGCCCAACCACCGACGAGTTCCTTGGCCTCGGTGAACGGACCATCCACCACGGTGAACTCACCGTCCTTGAGGGAGATCTTGGCTCCCATCGCGGTCGGCGCGATTCCACCCGTCGCCACGATGACCCCGGCCGTGGTGGCTTCCTCCATGAAGCTGCCCATCTTGTCCATGAGCTCGGGGGTGGGCGGCGGCGCGGGAACGGACTCGTCGCCCAAGGTGTAACCGAGAAAGCGCATGTGATCACTCCATTCAGGTTGTCGTGCGGCACGATTGCCCCACGCTCACTGCTGCGTCGAACGGCACCACGACAGATCGACACCGCAACCAGAATTTCTTCTCGCTCGCGATCGAAGCGTCTGAGCGCGCGTCACCCGAGGCGCAGCTGTGCGCTCCCGGTGATCGGAGGCAGATCGAGCGAGCTGAGCGGTCCGGCTGGCGCGTCGCACACCGCGGGGATGGCATTGACGATCCGGTTGGCCGCGGTGGCATTGCCCCCACCGGCCGCGCCCGGCTCGCCCGGTTCGGTGCCGTGGATGGTGACGTCGAGGTTCGGGTGTCCGGTGATGCGGACGCGGTGGACGCCGCCGGGTTCCGGTGACGACGGCCAGTCGGGCGCGCAGTCGTCGTCGATGCGGGTGATGTGCTCCATGACGAGCAGTGCCCGGCCGTCGACGATGCCCTGCACCTCGAAGCGGAACGCGCCCTGCGTGCCCTCCTCGAACACACCCATGCCCGGGACATCGACGGTGCGTTCGAGCGCGCGCCGTTCGACGTGCGTGCGGATCTCGTCGAGCTCCAGGTCGAGCGCGTCGGCAAGGATGCGGACCATCGGCGCCCAGACCATCTCCAGCGCGATGTCGAGCAGCATCAACGGCGTCTGGTCCATCGGGCCGCCGAAGCCGATGACCTCGCGCACGACGTCGGGCGCGTCGTAGAGCGCGTAGTTGAAGATCTCCTGCACGCGGATCTCCTCGATGCCCGCGCTCACGCCGCTCACGAGGATGGGGAGGATGTCGAGGGCCCAGCCGGGATCGATGCCCGACACGAACACCGAGGTGTCACCGTTGGCGCAGGCGCGTTCGATGGCCTCGGTCACCGGTGCGGGCGCGCTGGCCGGGTGGAGCAGCGGATAGAACGACGTCGACACCACGTTGGCGCCGGCCTCCAGGCACGCGACGAGGTCGGCGAACGCGGCGTCGGGTCGCGTGTCGGACGTGGCGGTGTACACCACCGCGTCGACGTCGCTCGCGAGCGCCACGCTGATGTCGTCGGTCGCCAGCACACCCAACGATTCGATGAACGCGAGCTCACCGGCGTCGCGCCCGACCTTCGCCGGGTTCGACACGACCACCCCGACGAGTTCGAGATCGGCGTGCGCCGCCACCGCCCGGATCGCCGGTCGCCCCGCGTTCCCCGTCCCCCACACCACGACTCGGTAAGCCATGGGGCGGCAGCCTACGAGGGCGTCAGTCGGGGATCTTCTCCCACCACTGGCACCACCAGTTGGCACCCACGAGGATCCGCAGCTTCGGGTGCCAGCAGTACGAGATCTCGGCGGTGTTCTCGAGGTAGTAGAGGCAGTTGTCGCACTGCTCCTCGCCCTGCGGCTGACCCTTCAGGACGGCGTTGTCGGCGAGATGGCGGAGCTCGATCGCCAGCTTCTCGTCGATCTCCTTCGGTTCGGGATCGGGGATCACGTAGTCGGCCATCGGACGAAGTTACCCCCGGTCAGCGAACGCGGAACCCTTCACCGCGTAGCCTGCGCAGCATGCGCGTCCCCACTGCACCCGTCGTCGCCGGCTCGTTGATCGGCGGCTACTACGTCGCTCGCATCACCAAGATCCGTCCGCTCGGTGGCGCGGTCTCACGCTCGGCGGCTTCATCGCCGAGCGCGAGTGGCGGAAGCACGCGGGACCGGTGAACGCGGCGATCCTCGGGGCCGTCTACTTCGGCGCCTTCGGCGTGTCGCACCCGCTGGCCAAGAAGATCGGCCCGTGGCCGTCGGTGTTGACGGTCGCCGCGGTGAGCGCCGCCGCGGCGTGGGCGCTGAGCGATCGGCGCCCCTGAAACTCGGGCTCGCTCAGACGCCGCGCTTCGGGCCGCGTGGCGGCGTCTTGCGCTTCTTCGGTGGTGGCGGGGTGATGGGGTTCCCGTCGTCGTCCTTGCGGGCCCGGCTCGGTGCCACCCGCGGCGGTTCCCCGGGCATCTTCGGGTACACGGGCGGCCACGGCGCGTCCTCGAGTCCCGACTCGATGTCGCGGTCGTACATCTCGAGCAGCGGGGTGAGCACCTGCGGGCTGTCGGCGATGTCGGCCCACGGATCACCGCGCGACTCGACGCGGTCGGGCACGGTGAGCACCGTGCACGCCTCGGGGTCGATGTCGTCGAGCTCGTCCCAGTGGAACGGCGTCGACACCTCTGCCGCGGGGCGCGCCCGGATCGACCACGCGCCGAACACCGTCTTGTGCGGCGCGTTCTGGTTGAAGTCGACGAAGATGCGGTCGCCGCGTTCTTCCTTCCACCACGCGTCGGTGATCGCCTCAGGCCGTCGGCGCGCCAGCTCACGCGCCACCGCCACCGCCGCCCGGCGGACCTCGATCGGCGTCCAGCGCGGTTCGAGGCGCGTGTACACGTGGATGCCGCGGTTGCCGGTGGTCTTGGGCCAGCCGCGGATGCCCACGTCGTCGAGCAACCCCTTGAGCTCGCGTGCCGCCTCCCGCACCTCGTCGAACCCGAGCCCCGGCTGCGGGTCGAGGTCGATGCGCAGCTCGTCGGCGTGGTCGTCGTCGCGGGCGAGGTTGGGCCACACGTGGAACCCCAGGCAACCGAGGTTCACCGCCCACACGATGTGCGCGAGGTCGGCCGCGACCAACGCCTCCGACATGGTGCCGTTGGGCGTGCTCACGACCGAGGTCTCCAGCCACTCGGGACGCTCCTTCGGCACCCGCTTCTGGAAGAAGTTGGAGCCGTCGACGCCGTTCGGGAAGCGCTGCATGAGGACCGGTCGGCCGCGGATCGCGGTCATCAACGGGAGTTCGACGCGGCGGTAGAAGTCGACGACGTCGAGCTTGGTGAGGCCCGGCTCCGGGAACATCATCTTGTCGGGGCTGGTGACGCTCACGACGCGTCCGGCGACTTCGAGGTCCACCCGATCACGGTACGCTCCCGGCAGACGACAGGGGGGAACCACCATGGCCGAGTACCCACGGGAAGAGATCGAGGCCGCGTGGGCCGAGTACCAGCGGCGCGGCGTCGGCGAGCACGACTGGCCGGGCTGGGCCGACATGTTCACCGACGACGCGCGCTACGAGGAGCACTTCCTCGGCGTGTTCGAGGGCAAGGCCGCGATCTCCAAGTTCATCGTCGACGTGATGAAGGAGTACGCGGCGATGACCCTCTGGATCGAGTGGTCGATCATCGACGGTGACCGGATCGCGTTCTACATCTGGAACAACCTGCCCGATCCCACCGGAACCGGGAAGCGCTACGCGTTCCCCAACACCACCTTCCTGCAGTACGGCGGCAATGGGAAGTTCTCGTTCGAGGCCGACTACTACAACCCCGCCGACGCCGAGCGCGTCTTCACCGAGTGGCTCACCGACGGCGGTAAGCGCGACACGCCGCAGGACCGCACGCTCCGCGGCATCGACGGCTGGAACCCCGAGCCGCCCACCCCCGCGTTCCCACGCGAAGAGGTGGAGGCCGAGTTCGAGAAGTACCGCAACCGCGCATCGCTGGCGGTCGAGACCGGCGACTGGGACCAGTGGGCCGACCAGTTCACCGCCGACGCCCACTACCGCGAGCACCACTACGGGTACTACACGTCGGGCGAGCAGATCCGCGAGTGGATCAAGTCGGTGATGCAGCCGTTCCCGACCATGGAGTTCCCGCCGTCGTACGCGCTCATCGACGGCAACCGGGTGAGCACGCTGATCCCCAACATCCTGCCTGCACCCGAGGGTGACGACGGCTACTACGGCTTCGACGTCAACACGATCCTCCATTATGCGGGCAACGGGACGTGGAGCTTCGAGGAAGACGTCTACAACCCCCGCGAAGCGGAGGACGTGGTGGCGCGGTGGGTCGCGGCCGGAGGTGTGCTCCCGGGAGCGTGATCTGACGTCGCCCGCTCGTATGCTGCGCGCGTGGTCGACGGAGCGCTGACGCAGGGCACGCTCCGGTCGCTCCGCCAGGCCCGTCGACGCCACTACCTGCGCGAGGGCGACTGGGTCGACTCGCTCTACAAGGCCTATGTGGTCGGCATCCTGGCCGCGCTCGGGTTGTTCTACGGCAGCGTCGCCCTGAGCGCCGACTTCGACGCCGCCGCGCTCCACGACGTGGAACGACACGGCGCCGCCCTCCTCGGGCTCGCGGTCGCGGTGCTGGTGCTCCTGGGTCTCCGTTCGGGCGCGCACGGCGGACCCCTGGCGCCCGAGTCGGCCGACATCACGTTCCTCCTCCTCGCACCTGTGGCGCGGACCGAGGTGCTGCGACCGCTCGCGGTCCGGCAACTCCGCGGCGTCGTGCTCGTCCCCGCGGTGGGCGGCGCGGTCGCCGGCAGCATCGCCTCCCGTCCGCTCGGCGGCGACCGGATCGAGTGGCTGCTCGCGGGCGCGGCCTTCGGCGTGTTGGCGTCGTTGGCGGTCTGGGGATCGGCGCTGGTCGCGTCGAGCGTGCGGCTGCGGGCGCGTGATGCGAACGTGGTCGGCGCCGCCGTCGTGGTCTGGGCCGCGATCGACGTGGCCGCCGGGTATGCCTCTTCCCCGACCGCACAGCTCGGGCGGGTCGCGCTGCTGCCGCTCACGTGGTCGGCGCTCGCGATCGTCGGGGTGGTGCTGCCGCTGGTGCTCGTGGGTGTCGGTCTGGCCCGGGTCGGACACACGTCGCTCGAGCAACTGCGGGACCGGGCGCGTCTCGTGGGTGAGCTGCGGTTCGCGGCCACGCTCCAGGACATGCGCTCGGTCATCGTCCTGCACCGGGAGCTCGCGCAGGAGCTGCCGCGCACGACGCCGTGGTGGCACGCCCGGGGCAGCCGGGGCGGACCGGCCTGGCAGCGCGACTGGCGTGGGCTGGCGCGGTGGCCGATGAGCCGCGTCGCGCGCGCGGTGGCCTTCGGGGTCGTCGTGGCGCTGGCCGGCGTCGGGCTCTGGCACGGCGTGGACGCGCTCGTGCTCCTCGCCGGGCTCGCACTGTTCCTCCTCGGTGTCGACGCGGTCGAGGGCCTGGCGCAGGAGACCGACCACCCGGAACGATCCGAGCAGTACCCGGTGGTCTGGGGCGAGCTCGTGCTCTCCCATCTCCTCGCGCCCGCAGTGGTCCTGTTCGGGTTCGCGGTCGCAGCCGCGCTCGCGATCGGTGCCGTCACGGGGAGCGTCGATGCGCTGGCCGTGGCCGCGATCACGGTGGTGCCCGCCACGCTGGCCGGGGTGGCCGGCGCCGGGCTGTCGGTGGTGATGGGAGCGCCGCCGCCGACCCTCTACCTCGACTTCGGCTTCCCGGAGCTCACCACCTTGTGGTTGGTGCTGCGCCAGGTGCTCGGGCCGCTGCTCGTCATCGCCGCGTTCGTCCCTCTCGCGGTCGGTGACAACGCGTATGGCGACGCGAGCGCCTCCGCGCTCGGCACGACGCTCACGTTCGCGTTCGTGCCCCTGGTGCTCGCGGTACTGGCTGCAGTCTGGATGCGATCACGAACGGCGGTCGTGCGATGAGCAGCCCGGCCGTCGAGCTCCGCGGGGTCACGAAGGCCTACGCCGACCGCGTCGCCCTCGACGACATCTCGTTGGAGCTCACGCGCGGGGAGCTCGTCGCGCTCGTCGGCGCCAACGGCGCGGGGAAGTCGACGCTCCTGCAACTCGCCGTGGGGCTGCTCGAACCCACGAGCGGCGACGTGCTCATCGAGGGAACCGCCGCGGGATCGCTCGACGCCCGTCGCTCGCTGTCGTACATCTCCGACCAACCGTCGCTGTACGACGACCTCACCGTGAACGAGCACATCGAGTACGTGTCGCGCCTGCACGGCGGACCGGCGCGTCCCGAATCGGCCGACGAGCTCCTCGACCTCCTCAACCTCACCCCCCGAGCCGACGACCTGCCCGCGCGCTTCAGCCGCGGGCTGCGCCAGAAGACCGCGATCGCGCTCGCGCTGGTGCGCCCGTTCTCGGTGCTGCTCGTCGACGAACCGTTCGTGGGGCTCGACCCCGCCGGTCAGGACGCACTCGCCGAGCTGTTGACCGCGGCAGCCGACGCCGGGTGCGCGGTGATGGTGGCGACGCACCAGCTCGCGTTCCTCGAGCGCGCGACACGGTGCGTGGCGCTGCGCGACGGTGCCGTCGCCTACCGCGGACCCGTCGACCGCGCCGTCATCGATCCCCTACTCGATTGATGGCGTTCGATTGATGGCGTTCGACTGATGGCCGACGCTCGTACGCTCGGGCTGCTCGTCCTCCACGCCAAATGCGTGCGCGCCGCCCAGGAGCCCGCGTGGGGTGCGTGGGAGGACGACGTCCATCTCCCCGCACTCTGCGACGGCTCTGATTCGGCCGACGGCGCGTGGGCGGCGACCCGCTTCGAGCTCACCGCGCGACCCGAACCGGGCACGCCGGGCATCGGGTTCACGCACGTGACCATCCTCGAGCTCGACGATCCCGACGTCGCCGCGCAGGCCGCGCGCGTCCTCGCGGTCGACGACGCGCTGCGCGCCGACGGCCGCATGCATCCCGCGCACGCGACCATCGCCGCCGACGCGTTCGTCGCGCACGGTCGCTACGGGAGCAAGGCCGAGCCGTCGTCGGCGCGCACGGGGCACATCCTCACCCACGTGCTGTGCACCGATCCCACGCGTGTCGCGGAATGGGACGAGTGGTACGACGAGGTGCACGTGCCCGACATGCTCTCGTGCGGCGCCTTCTCGGCGATGTCGCGGTGGCGGCGCGTGACGCCCGTACAAGTCGGCGCGAACCACCTCACGCTCTACGACGTCGTCACCCCGACGGTCGACGAGGCGGTGGCGCGCTCGGCGGCGACGCTGGCCGAGGTCGTCGCCGCGGGCCGCAAGCACGAGTGCCACACCGGCGGCCTCACGGTCACCCTGCGCCCGACCGGTCGCCACGGCGCCGCCGGAGTGCGTCGCGCTACTGCGCGAACAGCTTCTTGACCGTCTGCGAGAACGAGCACGACGACCACGCCCGCAACGCCTGCACGCGATCCTCTATCAGGGCATTCTCTCGAAGGGGCACCATGCGCAGGATTGGATAACGTATACAACCCATGAGCACGACCACGATGACCGGTGGCCAGGCGCTGGTCGCCCAGCTCGTCCGCGAGGGCGTCACGCACGTCTTCGGGCTCCCGGGCGACCAGACGATGCACGCGCTCGACGCGTTCTACGACGAACCGTCGATCGCGTTCGTCACCACCCGCCACGAGCAGGGCACCACGTACCTGGCCGACGGCTACGCACGCGGCGGTGGACGGCCGGGCGTGGCCTTCGTCGTCCCCGGCGTCGGCCTCTACAACGCCGGCGCAGGCCTGGCGACCGCCTACGCGTCCTCCTCCCCCGTCGTGCTGATCGCCGGACAGGTGAATCGAGCGGGCATCGGCAAGCACCTCGGCCTGCTGCACGAGATCGACGACCAGCTCGACATAGTGCGCCCGATCACCGCGTGGCAACGGCGTGCATTGCAGGCCGGCGAGATCGCCGAGACCGTGCACGAAGCGTTCGTGCGCGTGCAACGTGGGCGCCGCCAACCGGTCGAGATCGAGATGCCGCCGGAAGCGTTCTCCGAAACCTTCTCCCTCGACGGCGAGATCACGCTGTGCCCACCGGCCGAGAGCGTGCGCGAGGGCGCCGATCCCGACGAGATCGCGCGCGCCGCCGACCTCCTCGCGGGTGCCGAGCGCCCGGTCATCTGGGTCGGCGGCGGCGTGGTCCTCGGTGACGCGACCGCGGAGCTGGCCGAGCTGGCCGAGTTCCTCCAGGCCGCGGTGGTCACCACCCGTCAGGGCAAAGGAGGGTTCGACGCCCGCCATCCGCTCTACGCCGGCACGGCCTGGGTGAACAAGCGCCTCCAGCCCCTGCTCGACGACGCCGACGTCGTGCTCGCGGTCGGGACGCACCTCATCGGTCATGCGCTCCCTGCCGGCACGCCCGTCGTGCACGTCGACGTCGACCGGGCCGAGATCGGCATCCACCGTGTCGACGCGCTGCCCGTCGTCGGCGACGCCGCACCCACGCTCGCCGCGCTCCTCGCCGAGCTGCGCACGCGCCGCGATCCCGCGGCCGACCGCGGTGCGGAGATCACCGCGTTCCGCGCCACTGTCGACGCGTCGTTGCGCACGGTGGGACCGCAGGCGCTGATGGTCGACCAGCTGCGCGCCGCCATCCCCGACGACGGCGTGCTGGTGCCGTGCACCACCACGATGGGCTACATGAGCCACATGCTCTACCCCGCGTACGGGCCGCGCACCTACCTGTCGACCTCCTACATGGGCACGCTCGGCTGGGGCTTCCCGGCCGCGCTCGGCGTGAAGGTGGCGCGCCCCGACACGCCCGTGGTGTGCGCGACCGGCGACGGCGGCTTCCTGTTCGCCGCCACCGAGCTCGCCACCGCGGTGCAGTACGGCATCAACACCGTCACCGTGGTCTACAACGACGACGCGTACGGCAACTCGAACCGCGACCAGCGCGAGCGCTTCGGCGGTCGCGAGATCGGCACCGCGCTGCGCAACCCCGACTTCGTGAAGTTCGCGGAGTCGTTCGGGGCCGACGCCACGCGCATCACCAAGGGCGGCGACGTCGGTCCCGCGCTGCGCGAAGCTCTCGGCAACGACCGTCCCACCGTCATCGAGGTGCCCATGGACCGCCTCCCAGCTCCCTTCTAGATGGAGCCCTTCTGATGGAGTCGTTCTAGCGATGGACGTCAAGCGGCAAGCGGGCGCGCTGGGCGCGGTGGTGACGGGCGTCGACATCGCCGACATCGACGACGCCACGTTCGCCGCGGTGCACGAAGCGCTGCTCGAGCACCTGGTGCTCTGCATCAAGGGCCAGGCCCACGCCACCCCCGACGACCAGGTTGCGTTCACCGCCCGCTGGGGACGCATCGAGCCGCACCCGTACGTACCGCCGATCGACGGTCATCCCGAGATCATCGAGATCTACGACCCCAACCCGATCACGGTCACGTGGCACTCCGACTTCACCTACGCCAAGCAACCGCCGTCGGTCAGCCTCCTGCTCGGGCGGATCATCCCGCCCGTGGGTGGCGACACGATGTTCTCCAACGGCTACCTCGCGTACGAGAGTCTGTCCGACGGCCTGCGCAGCACGGTCGATTCGCTGCGCGCGGTGCACTACGCGACGCAGCTCGCGATCGACAGCGGCATGCCCGACGACGAGATCGTCAACTCGCACCCGGCGGCGTGCACGCACCCCGAGACCGGTCGACGCGCACTGTTCGTCAACGACAACTACACGAAGCACTTCGACCGGTGGTCGGTGGACGACAGCCAACCCCTGCTCGACCTGCTGTACGCGCAGTTCGACAAGCCCGAGCACACGTTCCGTCACCGGTGGGAGGAGGGCGACCTCCTCATCTGGGACAACCGCTGTGCGCAGCACTCCGTGGTCGGCGACACCGACGGTGCGCGCCGCTCCCTCCATCGGACGACAGTTGCAGGAGGACAGCCCGTATGAACGAGCCCGTATGAACGAGGAGGCGACATGACCGACATCCCCTGGATCGTGAGTCTCGACGACCACGTGGTCGAACCTGCAGATGTCTGGACCTCGCGGCTGCCCGCGAAGTACCGCGATGTCGGCCCGCACATCGTCATGGCGCCCGCGGGCACACCCGTCCTCGACGGTGGCACCTACCGCGAGGCGCCCGGCACCGATGGGCCCGACGTGGCCTGGTGGTTCTACGAGGACCAGCAGTACTCGGTGAAGCGCCTCATCGCAGCGGCCGGCTACCCGCCCGAAGAGATCACGTTCGACGGCATCACGTTCGACCAGATGCGCCCGGGCTGCTGGCAACCCCAGGCCCGCCTCGACGACATGACGATGAACCACGTCGAGGCGTCGCTGTCGTTCCCGAACTACCCGCGCTTCTGCGGCCAGATCTTCCTGCGCGCCAAGGACAAGGACCTCGCAAAGCTCTGCGTCGAGGCGTACAACGACTGGCAGGTCGACGAGTGGTGCGCGGGGAGCAACGGCCGGCTCATCCCGCTGTGTCTCGTGCCGCTGTGGGACGCGGAGCTCGCCGCCGCCGAGGTGCGGCGCAACGCCGCCCGCGGGGTGCGCGCGGTCGCGTTCTCCGAGCTCCCGTCGTGGCTCGGCCTGGCCAGCATCCACTCCGGGTATTGGGAGCCGTTCTTCACCGCGTGTGCCGAGACCGGCACGGTCGTCGCCATGCACATCGGGTCGGGTACCAAGACCGTGGTGACGTCCGACGACGCGCCCGACGCGGTGCAGGCCACCAACATCTTCGCCAACAGCGCGGTGTCGCTCGTCGACTACCTCTACTCCGGCATCCTCGTACGCCACCCCGACCTGAAGCTGCTCTACGCCGAAGCGCAGATCGGCTGGATCCCGTTCGTGCTCGAACGCATCGACGACGTGTGGGAAACCCACCGGGGCTGGAGCCACAGCCAAGACGCCGTGAGCGAACCGCCGTCGTCGTACTACTACCGCCAGGTCACCAGCTGCTTCTTCAAGGACAGCGTCGGCCTCGACCTCCTCGACCGCGTCGGACGCCACAACATCGCCTTCGAGACCGACTACCCGCACCAGGACGGCACCTGGCCCAACACCCACCAGGTCGCCAAGGAGCTCTTCGGCCACCTCGACGACCAGACCGTCTACGACATCGTGCGCGGCAACGCCATCCGTCTCCTCGACCTCCAAGGTCTCGGCGACGGCACGGGTCCTCGTTCGTAGTGCTGCCTTCATGATGAGAGTGGCCGCGGCAGTCCTGCGCCGCCAACTCGAACGGCTGCTCGGCGCGCTCGGGGTCCCCGACGCGCAAGCGGTGGTGATCGCCGACAACCTCGTCGAAGCCGACCTGCGCGGCGTCGACTCGCACGGTTCGCATCTCCTGGCGCTCTACACCGGGCGGGTGCGGAGCGGGCACCTGCGTCCCGACACCGTGGTGACCACCGTTGCCGATCGGGGGTCCACCGTGCTGCTCGACGGCGGCATCGGCTTCGGCCAGATCGCCGGCGTCGCCGCGGTCGACCTCGCGGTCGAGCGCGCGCGCAAGCACGGCATGGCCACGGTGGCGGTGCGCGAGATCACGCACGTCGGCGCGCTCGGCTACTACACGATGCGCGTCGCCGCGGCCGGGTGCTTCGCGATGGCGTTCCAGAACGGCGGCACCATCGTCCCACCCTTCGGCGGCACCACTGGGTTGTTCTCCACCAACCCGTTCTCGTACGCAGTGCCCGCGGGCCGTCATCCCGACCTCGTCTATGACGTCGCCACCACCGCCGCCGCCGGCAACAAGATCCTGCTCGCCCGCAAGCGCGGCGACGCGTCGATCCCCGAAGGGTGGGCGAACGACGAGCACGGCTACCCCACCACCGATCCGCAGGCGGCGTCGATCTCGCAGCTGCAGTGGTTCGGGGGTCACAAGGGCTTCGGCATCGGGTTGCTGGTCGAGATCATGGCGGGCGTGCTCGCCGACAGCAGCTTCGGCACCACCGAGCACAGCGACTCGGAGTTGACCGGCTGGGACCGTCTCGCCAAAGGTGCCACCTTCGTGGTCCTCGACGTGTCCCGCTTCCTGCCCCTCGACGCGTTCCGCGCCCACGTCGACGCGTTGGTCGACGACGTCCACGCGTCCGAGCTCGCACCCGGCGCCGAACGCATCCTCGTGCCCGGCGAGCTCGAAGCCGAACGCCGCACCGAGCGACTCGCCGACGGGATCCCACTCGACGACGCACTGGTGGCCGAGCTCGACGCCATCGCCACCTCTCTCGATGTTCCACCGCTCACGCAGGAGATCACCGGATGACCGACCGCTACGGACTCACGACCATCAGCACCGAGCTCCACGACGACGGCGTGTTGGTCGCGACGCTGAACCGGCCCGAGCACCGCAACTCGCTGAACCCACAGATGCACCTCGAGCTGAAGCAGCTCTACGAGCGCATCGTCGCCGACGACGGGCTCAACGCGGTCGTGCTCACCGGAGCCGGCAAGTACTTCTGCGTCGGCGCCGACTTCAACGACATGCAGGCGAACGAGAAGTACCCCGACGGCCACCCGGGTCTGCTCATCGAGTCGGTGGCGATGGCGCGCAACATCCTCGCGGTGCGTGTCCCGCTGATCGCCGCGATCAATGGCGACGCCATCGGCATCGGCGCCACCATCTCGCTGTTCTGCGACATCGTCTACATGGCCGACGACGCCCGCATCGCCGACCCCCACGTGCGCGGCGCGATCGTGTCGGGCGACGGCGGCGCGGTGCTCTGGCCGCTGCTCATGGGTCCCAACCGGGCCAAGGAGTACCTGATGACCGGCGACCTGGTGAGCGCGCCCGACGCCGACCGGCTCGGTCTCGTCAACCACGTGGTCCCGCGCGACCAGGTGCTCGACGAAGCCATGGCCATGGCCCGTCGCCTCGCCGCCGGCCCCGCGGTGGCGATCCGCTTCAACAAGCGGCTGGTGAACAAGGAGCTCGAGATGCGCGTCGTCCAGCTCTACGACCTGTCGGTCGCGTTCGAGGCGATCACGTTCGAGACCGCCGACCACCGCGAAGCCGTCGACTCGTTCCTGGAGAAGCGCCCGGCCACGTTCCGCTCCGGCAAGCCTGGCGGATCCTGAGTGGGCGGTTCGTAGACCGGGCGCGCTCCGGGTGGCTACTGACTGATCAGGTTCGCCTTGATCTGCACTGCGTTCGACTTGCTGCAGTCGAAGGTGCCCTTCTTCGTGGGGGCGAGCCGCACGAACTTGCCCTTCTGCAGCTGCGTGATCATCGAACAGGCAGTCGGGACCTTGTTCTTGATGTCGACGCTGCCGATCATGCCGCCTGCATTGAAGCTGGTGAGTCCGTCGATCCCAGTGCTGAGCATGTTCTCCCGGGTGAGCCCGTTCACCCCGTCCTTCTTGACGATCGCCTCGACCGCCTGCTTGAAGCCGAGGGTCGCGGTCCAGCCGTAGACCGCGAAACCGTTGGCGTTGTCCTTCCCGACGTACTTCAGGAACGCGGCCAACGTCGTGTTGGTGCTCGCTTCTTCGAACGGCAGGAACGTCAGAGGCACGTACTGGCCTTCCATCACGTCGGCCTGTGCCTTGACCGCCTTGTCGTAGCAGGCGATCGTGCACACGAACGTGATCTTCGAGCTGTCGAGCCCCTGCAGCTGGGCCTCGCTGCGGAGCAGGATGTTGCTCTGCGCCGACGACGCGTCGTAGGCGTAGTTCGATCCGTCCGTCTTCATCTTGTTGACGACGGGCGTGTAGGCGCTCTGCGGGTCACGCCCGGAGATGCCGAGGGTCTGCGTCGCCTTGATGCCGGCCTTGATCTCGGTGTTGATCAGCACCTCGCCGCCGCGTTGGGCATCCTTCGTGTCGCTGCCGTAGATCATCGGGCCGCTCAACTCGTTCTTGTTCTTCTTGAGGAGGTACTTCGCCTCGAACTGGTTGCCGTTGTAGGTCTGCGGATCCTGATCCTTGGTGCTGCACACCAGCTGCGCCGGGCTCACCGGGAACGCGACCGGAGAGCATGCCTGCGGCACGCCGGTGGCGACGCTGGCCAGGTCGGGGATGCCGATCGCGTCACCCGCCTGGTTCGTGCAGTTGATCTCGTCGTCGACGTTGCTGAGGAACAGCACGAACGTGCCGACCATCGCGTAGTCGTTCTGGCACGCGGTGATGATGTCGTTGGCGTTGAGGTGGGTGTCGATGAAGTCGACCACGAGCTTGCGGCCCGCGACCCCGCCGCCGCCCGCCTTGCTGTTGAGGTACTTCGCCGCGCCCTTCACACCGTCAGCCGCGCCCTTGAACAGCCCGGGCGCGAGCGAATTGTCGACGTCAGCCAGCACCGCGATGTGGATCTCTTTGGCGGTCACGCCGATCTCGGTGGCCTTGGGCGTGTCGCTCGACGACTGCGCCACCGCCGGAGCGACGCCCAGCATCGCCACGGCGGTCGCGCACACGCCGACCAGCAGGATCCGACTCTTGCGGAACATCTGTTTCCCCCTCACTCCTGACGACCTCCGCCAGGGCGGCATACTGTATACATTCCGCCCGCTCGGATGGCGCCGCGGCGTGCGGGCGCACCATGATCCAGTTCATGATCGGCGCATGACCAGCATCCAGGATCGCCTCGACACCCTCGGGATCGTGCTCCCGGGTCCCTATCCGCCCCACGATCCGCTCGACGCGGTCGTGCTCCACGGGGGCCGGGCCCGCACCTCCGGCCAGCTCCCCCGTGACCACGACGGCAACCTCGTCCACCCTGGTGTCCTGGGCAACGAGGTGACTGTCGGCGAGGGGACCGAGGCCGCCCGGTGGTGTGCGCTCAACGCGCTCTCGGTGCTGCGCGCCGAGCTCGGCGAGCTCGACCGGGTCGAGCGCGTCCTCACCGTCCTCGCGTTCGTGGCGTCGGCCCCGGGCTTCGCGCAGCAGCCCGCGGTCGTCGACGGCGCCAGCCGGCTCCTGCACGAGGTGTTCGGCGACGCCGGGCGCCACTCGCGCTCAGCGGTCGGCGTCGCTGCGCTGCCCCGCGGGGGCGCGGTCGAGATCGAGGTCGAGGTCGCCCTCCGCGACTGACCTGTGCAAGATTGACCCCGTACACCGGTCGAACGAGGGGGATCCCACATGAAGGCAGCTCGGATCGAGGACGGCTCGCTCCAGATCCAGGACGTCGACGTCCCGGAACCGGGGTTCGAAGAGGCGCTCATCCACATCAGCGCCGCCGGCGTCTGTCACTCCGACCTGCACCTCTCGCGGGGTGACTGGTACGGGATCGGCAGCGGCGTGCTCGGGCACGAGGCGATCGGCATCGTCGAAGCGCTGGGTCCGGGCGCCGATGCGTACGTGTCCGTCGGCGACCGCGTGATCCTGGGTCTCGGCGGCGCCGGTGGCGGCTACTGGTGCGGTGCGTGCCGCGAGTGCCTGAGCGGCCGGCCGCGGCTGTGCGCGCAGAACAAGCCGATCATGGGCACGTTCGCCGAGTACTTCCCGGTGTACGCCAAGAGCCTCGTCACGTTGCCCGACTCGCTCGGCGACGAAGAGGCGCCGCTCGCGTGCGGTGGCCTCACCGCGTACGGCGCGGTGAAGAAGTTGCTCGACCACCACGTGCTGCCCAACCGCCCGGTTGCCATCCTCGGCGCCGCCGGCGGACTCGGTCACTACGCGGTGCAGATCGCCAAGGCGTTCGGGTACCAGGTCGTCGGCATCGACGTGGGCGCGGAACGACTCGACTTCGTGAAGTCGCTCGGCGCCGACTACGTGTACGAGGCCTCGGAGGCACTCGAGCGCGTGCAGGCCGAGTTGGGCGGCGTCGACGCCAGCCTCGTCTTCGCGGCACGCGTCGCCGGCTTCCGCCTCGGCTTCGACCTGCTCGGACCCCACGGGCTGTTCGTCGGTGTGGGCCTCCCGCCCACCGAGGACGGCAACCTCGAGATCAACCCGTTCGAGCTGTTCATGAAGGACCCGACCATCATCTTCTCGGCGGTCGGCACGGTGCAGGACATGCGCGAGCTCGTCGCCCTGGCCGCCGCGGGCAAGGTGAAGAGCCACGTGTCGCGCACCGGCGCGATGTCGGAGCTGGGCACGATCTTCGACGAGCTCGAGGGGAGCAAGTACCTCGGGCGCGCGGTCCTCACGGATCTGAGCAGCTAGTCAGCCTTCGCCGCTGCCCCTAGCCGAACCGCTGCAGCTCGGGGTGGTCGTCGAGCAGGAAGTCGTTGCTGAGGTCGTCGACGAGTTCGCGCGGCGCACGCTCGTCGAGCGCGTCGAGGGTCCAGCCGCCAACGTGTTCCATCTGACGCTCGTACTGCGAGTCGGCGAAGCGCGCCACCCGATCGCCGGTCACGTGGAACGTGCGCCCGTTCACGTCGCGCGCGGCGTCGCTGCAGAGCCACACCACCATCGGCGAGATCTTCGCGGGCGGGTGGGTGTCGGGGGTGGCCGCCGCGAACTGCGACGCCTGCCCGCCACGCGGGCGCATCGTCTCCGCCATGAGCACGGACCACTTCGCGGTGGCTTCGCTGTACTCCGCGGTCGAGCGCCCCAGCGCGAGCGGTCGGATTGCATTGCAGCGCACGCCGAAGCGCCCGAGCTCGCGGGCGACGGTGCGCGTCAGGCCCACGACGCCTTCCTTGGCGGCGGCGTACGCGACCGCCGACGGGTGTCCGAAGCCCGACCCCGAGCTCGTGTTGACGATCGCGCCGGCGCCCTGCCCGCAGAACTGCGGTGCGCACTCGCGGATCAGGGCGAAGTAGCCCTTGAGGTTCACGTCGATCGCCAGGTCCCACTCGGCCTCGGTGAGCGTCCACAAGTCGGCGTTGCGGGCCGCGGTGGCGTTGTTCACCAGTACATCGACGTGGCCGAACGCGTCGAGGGCGTGCTCGACGATGGCGGAGGCACCGTCCCACGTCGCCGACGTGGTGTCGGCGACCGCGGTGCCGCCGTCGGCCTCGATCTCGGCCACGACGCTCGCGGCGTCGGCACCGGTGCGACGCCCGGTGTCGTTCACCAGGACCGACGCGCCCTCACGCGCGAACAAGCGGGCGTGTTCCCGCCCGATGCCGCCGCCGGCGCCGCTGACGATCACCGTCTTGCCGTCGAATCGTCCGGTCATGTCGTCCCCCTGTCACGCGCCCGCCATCGTCCCGGTGAATCGCCGTGCGCTCGCTTGAACGCACGGCTGAACGCTTCCTCTGATTCGTAGCCGACGCGACGCGCGATCGGCACGACGCCGAGCTCGGTGGTGTCGAGCAGCTCCTCGGCGAGGTGCATGCGCCATTCGGTGAGGTACCGGATCGGCGACCGCCCGAGGACCTGGCGGAACCGGTCGTCGAGCACCGAACGCGACACCGCGACCTCGGCCGCGAGCTCGCCGACCGTCCAGCGGCGCGCGGGATCACCGTGCAGCAACGCGAGCGCGGGCGCGAGGACGGGGTCGTGCAGCGCCGCGAGCCAACCCTGATCGGCCGCGGGTGCCGACGCGAGGTGGTGCCGCAGCACCTGGATGAGCACCAGCTCGGGCAGTCGCGTCGAAGCGACGCTCGCGCTCGCATTCGACGGGACGTTCTCGCTCGCGGCGTAGGTGACGCTCGCCCGCACCCAGCCCTTCGCGGCACCGTCGGGCAGTCGCACCACGAACGCCGATGGGAAGACCTGCAGTCCGGGCTCGAACAGCGGGTCGTCGGAGACGAGGTATCCGCACACGAGATCGACCGCAGCGCCGCCACCACCGTGGCGAATCACAGGGAGATCGCTCCAGGGCAGCGGCGCGACGAGTTCGATGATGGGAATGCACGACGCGGGCGACGCACCACCGATCACGTGGTACTCGCCGTAGGGAAGCACGATCACGTCACCCGACTCGGCCCAGTGCCGTTCGCCGTCTTCGCCCGCGACCCAACAGGTCCCGCGAGCGACGATGTGGAACTGGATCACACGAGTCGCGCCCGGATGGAGCTGACCGGCGATGGCCGACAAGGTCGACTCGAACTCGAACGGCTCCGTGAGCTCGGTGCGGAAGAAGATCGCGCCGTCGAGACGGATCTGTTCGAGGGCGTCGCCGAGGAGCGGTGTCGCGGCTAGGTCTCGCGGTTGCGCGGTCATGGCCGCCAATCCCTGTCAGCCGGATACTCGTACCTGACACTGACCCTAACGACAAAGGAAGCAGCCATGAGCGAGTTCCCCCGTTGACCCACGTCGCGCTGACCGTGCGTGACCTGTCCGTGAGCGTCCCCTGGTACGAGGCGCTCCTCGATTCCGAACCGGTGATCGACGAGGACACCGACCCCGACCTGCACCACACCGTGTACCTCGTCGGCGGCGGGACCCTGATCGGTCTCCACCAGCACGGCACCCCGGCTCCCGCCGGTGGCTTCAGCGAGTTCCGCGTCGGCCTCGACCACGTGGCGTTCGGCGTGTCCGACCGGACCGAGCTCGAGAAGTGGGCCGCCCGCCTCGACGAGCTCGGCATCGAGCGCGGTCGCATCAAGGACGCGACCTACGGCTCGGGCGTGAGCTTCCGCGACCCCGACGGCATCGCGCTGGAGTTCTTCGCACCTCCCTCCGCGTGACGGCTTCCGCGTGACGCGTGACGCGTGACCAAGGTCACGCGTCACGCGCGCGTGGCAGGGGTCACGGTGACTTCAGCGGGTCACCGCGGCCGCCGATGCCCTTCGTGCTGGCCGGGCGGGAGCGCAAGGGGCGACACCATCATGTTCAAGCGTCGTGGAGCACGAGCCGAGGGACAACCCCGCTTCGGGGATCGCCGCAAGGCGAAGCGGCAGTCCGCCGGTTGGGAGGGCCGTTACCGAGTGGTCGACCTCGAGCGTGAGCACCTGCACTACGCGGGTGACGACTACGAGGTGTGCCTGCTGACCGATCTCTCGATGGAGGGCGCCGGGCTCCATCTCACCGAGGGCGAGGTGACGGTCGGTGACCACATCGAGCTCGATCTGCCGCTCGGCGACAACAAGCGGGCCAGCATCCAGGTGCGCGCCGAAGTTCGGCACGCCACCGCCGACGACGGAGCCCCGCGTGCCGGGCTCGAGTTCATCGACGTCGGCGATCTCGAACGCGCGCTCCTCTACCGCCTGCTGCGCGACCTGAACCAGAACGTGTCGCAGAGCGCCTGAAACGGGCGCCTGAAACGGGCGCCCGGAGCGCTCCCCCTACAGTGCGGGCCCATGAGCTCGGTCCGTTTCGGTGTCCTCGGCGCGGCGCGCATCACGCCCGCCGCGATCGTGAAGCCCGCGCGCAACTCGACGGAAGCGGAGGTCGTCGGCGTCGCCGCGCGTGATCGTGCACGGGCCGATGCGTTCGCGTCCAAGCACGGCATTCCGCGGGTCTACGACACCTACGCCGACCTGCTCGCCGATCCCGACCTCGATGCCGTCTACAACCCCCTCCCCAACGGACTGCACGCGGAGTGGACGATCGCGGCGCTCGAAGCCGGCAAGCACGTCCTCTGCGAGAAGCCGTTCACGAACAACGCGGAGGAAGCTGAACAGGTGGCGGCGGTCGCCGACCGCACCGGCCTCGTGGTGATGGAGGCGTTCCACTACCGCTACCACCCCCTCGCGGCGCGTATGCGCACCCTGGTCGAGAGCGGCGAACTCGGCACGCTCGAGCACGTCGAGACCGCACTGTGCTTCCCGCTGCCGAAGTTCTCCGACATCCGCTACCAGTACGACCTCGGTGGTGGCGCCACGATGGACGTGGGCAGCTACACCGTCCACCTCGCCCGGTTGCTGGGGCTCGAGGAGCCCACGGTCACGTCGGCGACCGCCAAGTTGCGTACACCCGACGTCGATCGGGCGATGACCGCGGAGCTCGCGTTCCCGAGTGGCCACACCGGCCGCATCACCTGTTCGATGTGGTCGACCGACGTGTTGAAGACGTTCGTGCGCGCCCGTGGCACACGCGGCGAGCTGCACGTGATCAACCCGACCAGTCCGCAGGTGTGGCACCGCATGCGGGTGAAGGTCGACGGCGTGTCGCGCACCGAGCGCTTCTCCCGCCGCCCGACGTACGAGTATCAGCTCGACGCGTTCACCGCCGCCGTGCTGCGCGGCGAACCGACGCTCACTCCGCCGGCCGACTCGATCGCCAACATGCGCGTGCTCGACGCGATCTACGTCGCCGCGGGCATGCATCCCCGGGGCACGTAGCGCACCACCACCATGTTCCGACACGCGCGAGTGGGCGCAGTCGTCGTGGTCACCGCCCTTGCGCTCAGCGCGTGCGGCAGCTCGGGCGACGACGCCGGCCCGACTACGGACACGTCGTCGGTCCCGACGTCGTCGTTCACCACCGGGAGTGCAGCGACGCCGAGCACCACCGCGGCCCGGGCGACCGCGCCGCGCACCTACGCGCCCGACGCGTTCGTGGGCGTCGACGCGGCGCTCGAGCAGCGAGTGGCGAACGCCGGGCTCCCGGGCGGGTACGTCCGCATCGTCGCCGACGACGATGCGGTGATCCACGAGCACGGCGTGGGGAGCGTGACCAGCGCGACGCCGTTGGACATCGCGTCGTCCAGCAAGTGGCTCACCGCGGCGACGTTCATGACCTTCGTCGACGACCACGCGGTGGGACTCGACGACGACATCGCCCGGTGGCTCCCGGAGTTCGCCGGCTCCACGCCGCCGATCACGCCGCGCATGCTCATGGACCACACCTCCGGCGTGCACGACAACTCGTGCCAGAACGGCGGCGTCTCGCTCACCGCGTGCGTGCAGACGTTGGCGGTCTCGTCACGGGAGTTCACCCCGGGGAGCGCGTTCTCCTACGGGAACTCGCCGTTGCTCGTGGTCGGTCGTCTGGTCGAGGTGCTCGGCGGCGCCGACTTCGCGTCGGTCGTGCAGCAGCGGCTCGCGGGGCCGCTGGGCATGTCGTCGACGACGTGGCCGGGCGCGCCCGAGGCTCCGAACCCCGCGTTCGGCGCGACCACGACCGTCGACGACTACGGACGGTTCGTGGCGATGCTGCTCCACGGGGGCACCGCCGCCGGCCGACGGATCCTCTCGCGCGCCGCGGTCGACGAGATGGTGCGCAACCAGGTGGCGGCGTACGACACGACCCACGACTACTCCGTGGGCATCACCGGCATCCCCCGGTACGGGCTCGGGTGCTGGCCCGACGTGGTCGGGAGCGACGGTGCCACCGAAGTGGTCAGCGGCAACGGCGGGAAGGGCCTCTACCCCTGGATCGACTTCACCAGCCGGACCTGGGGTGTCGTCGGGGTCCAGGACGACCGGGGCGCCGACGTCGCGGTGCCCGCATCGCAGCAGGTCGAGGTGGCGGCCCGCACCGCGGTCGACGGCTGACGGGATAGCGTTCCGGCCAGTTCGCACCATCTGGGCACGACGAGACCGGGGGGAATCGTCATGGCGATCGATCTGCAGGCCCCGCGACGGCGCCGCTCCGGAAGCACCGCCCGCTGGTGCGCCGTCCTGGTCTTCGGTTTCGTCGTCGGCGCAGCCCTGGTGCTCCTCACCGACTCGGACCCGAACGAGTCCTCGGTCTCTGCGACACCGACCGCCGCGAACGCCGCGACGCCGACTGCTGGTTCGTCGGCCGCGTCCTCGAACGCTGGTGTCACCGATGTCAACGGTGCGCACGTGCACGGCGTGAAGGCGCAGGACATCGCGGCCGAGACCCAGCCCGACGTGCCCCTCGACGCGCCGACGCGGGAGCTCGTCGCGCAGCAGCTCACCACTGCGCGCTCGCACGCGATGCAGTACCCCACCGTCGCCGACGCCACTGCCGCGGGCTATCACCTCGCCGGTGGGTTCGCGCCCGGCAGCGGGGCCCACTACGTGGGTGGGCCGATCACCGGCGGTGGAACGTTCGACCCCAACGCCGTGCAGTCGCTGATCTATGACGGCACCAATTCCACGTCCAAGATCGTCGGGCTCATGTACTACGCGATGGGTGACGCACCCGAGGGCTTCGCGGGGCCGAACGACCACTGGCACCGCCACAGCCACGTGTGCATCAAGCCGACTGCCACCGGCATCGACGTGCCGTTCCCCGCCGACGCCGAGGTCTCTCAGGCGCAGTGCTCGGAGGTCGGCGGGCTCTTCATGTCGATCACCGGCTACATGGTGCACGCCTGGGTCGTCCCCGGGTGGGAGAGCCCGCAGGGCGTGTTCTCGCACGAGAACGTCAACGTGCGCTGCGCCGACGGGACCTACAACACCACCGCCAACGGGATGTGCCAGGGCACCTGAGTCACCAGATCCGCCCCTACCAGATCCGCCGGAGCTGCGCACCCTCTCGTCGCGCGCGCAGCTGCGCGCGTCGTTCCTCGGGTGACACCACCGGTGTGTCGGCCGGGAGGTGCGCACGCACGTCGGCGACCTTCACCTTCTGGATGATCGGTGTCGGGTACTCGTTGGCCACGAAGAAGCGCATCTGGATGATGCCCCACGGGAAGTCGGCCTTGTCGAGCCAGTTCGGCACGCCCGGGTCGTCGTGCGAGATGACGGCACGGAACCAGCCGTCGGTGTCGACGTGCGCCTGCGCGTCGTTGATGCTCGACTGGCGATTCACCCAGTCGACGGTGGCGAAGCGGTCGTCGGCGACCAGCGCCTGCCAGTAGCGACACTCCGACGGGAGTGGCGTCTCGAGGATCAGCGCTTCGTCGTCGTCGATCTCGTGGATGCCGTCGTAGTACGCCTGGCGGGGCAGGCCGCCCATGTCGTCGATCTTGCTCGACCGCAGGAACGTGTTCACGCCGTGGTGCTCCCTGTAGTACCGCACGAGCCCCATGTCGAACTGGATCGTGCCCTCGATCCACGTCGCGAGGTCGGAGAACCGGCGCGCGGTGTCCTCGGGCGACATGTCGGCGCCGGAGCCTCCGGAGTTGTCGAGCCGGTTGATCGACACGCGGGCGTCGACCTCGTTGATCCAGTCGCACGAGCAGCGGCGCATGAGCAGCCGGACGGTCTGCTCGCGCAGCTCCCACCAGTCGCCGTCGTGACCGGCGGGCCGTTCGGCACTCAGTACCACGCGGAACCGGCCGTCGGAGTCGAGGGACAGGTCGTCGAGGTCGTACGCCTGCTGCATCGACGTCCCGCCCCGACCCGACATGAGCTCCGGAGTCATGATGTCGTACGCCTGCGGCTGGATCTCGACGAAGCGCGACGTACCGCGGAAGCCCGAGATCTCGTAGACGCCCTGCGGGTCGATCTCGACGGTGGAGTACACGTAGTCGGGGTCGGGACCACCCTGGTTGAACGCGTAGTTCCACAACGGCATGAACACAGGCCGGTCCGCGTCGGTGTACACGCGACACAGGTAACCCTCGGCCAGGATCGACAGCGCGAGCTTGTTCATGTCCTGCGTCTCGGCGGCGGTGGCGCCGTCGGGCCGCCACGCGGCGATGAGGTTGTCGCCGACGCCCTCCAGCGCGCGCAGCTGGTCGGCCCAGGTGGGCAACCCGCCAAGAGATGCTGCTTCGGTCATGGGTTCCCCTCGGTGTCGATGTCGAAGTGGTCGATGTAGAAGCGGTAGTCGTCGCGCAGCTTCGCGTCGGTCAGGCCGAACTGCTCGGCGGTGTAGCGGTGCGTGCCCTGGGCGCCGGACCGGTTGACGGCGGTCCAGTCGGCGATCGTCTGCTCCACCGACGGCACGAGCTCGTAGCCCAGGAAGTCGTACACGCGCTGGACGGTACCCATCGGGTCGGCCACGAACTCGCGGTGGTGCACGTCGAGGAAGCGGTCCTCCCCGATGCGGGCGCGCGCCGCGATCGCCTGCTCGACGCCGACCCGCAGGTGGTTCGACACTTCGCGTCCGAGCCGGTGGAGGTCGAAGTCGCCGGCCGGTTCGGGGAAGATCGCCGACACCAGGCTGGCCCACGACGGCACTGCCTTCGCCGGATCGCGGTGCGTCATCACGAAGCGCACGTCGGGATATGCCGACACGATCGCGTCCAGGTGGAAGTTGTGGTGCGGCGCCTTGAACAACCAGAGGTGCGGCGGCCGTTGTGACTCGAGCAGCTTGATCACCCGACGGTGGTAGGCGTAGGCCTCGGTCGCGTCGGCCTCGCGCCACCACGCGTGGTACCCGTACACCGGCACCGTGTACTGCTGCCCGTGCACCGCCATGCCGAGCAACCACGTGTCCTCCACCGACGCGTCGACCTCGTAGAGGTGCATCGCCTTGAGCTCGGCCGGGAGCGCGTCGTTGTCGCGCTCGAGCTGCAGGCGGCGCGGGTCGGTGGCCTCACCGGCGAGCGTCGGCGGCGGGCACGGCTGCACCTGCTCCCACTGGCGCAGGCTGCGGAACTGCGGGTCGAGCGACAGCATGTTGGCCAGCGCGGTGGTGCCGGTGCGCGGCAGGCCGTTGATGTCGACCGGACCGAGCACCGGCAGGTCGTCGACCTCGGGGTGCTCCGCGTACCAGGCTTCGACCTCGAGCCGGTTCACCAGCCGGCGCCGGAGGTCGGCCACCACGTCGGCATCGGTCGAAGGGTCCAGGCCGGCGTCATGTCCGTAGCTCTCGAGCAGCACCTGCAGACCCTCGCGGAAGTCACCGGGGCCGAAGTCGTCGAGACCGGTCTCGACGGCCGTTGCCGCCAGCAGGTCGTCGACGCTGGGGTACCGGTCCGTCACGTCAGCTCCACACGCGGTCGGGATAGAAGTGCTCGGCCACACGACGGAAGCCGTCGCGCCAGCCGACCGTGCACGGTCCCGTGATCGAGGTCCGCGCGGTGTGGTCGGCGACCGAGCCGTGTGACGCGCCCGGGATCTCGGTGACCACCACCTCGGGCTCCACCGCGAGCAGCTCACCGAAGAACGCCGAGTACTCCTGCACGCTGACCGGTTCGTCGCCCGCCCAGTTCACGATGGTGGCGGGAACGGTGGCGGCGTCGAGCAACGGTTCGAGGTGTGCGCAGATGTCGTCGTCGTGGATGGGGCTGTAGGTCATCGGGTCCCAGCGGGTGTGCACGGGTTCGCCCGCCGCGATGGCGTCGAGGTGCCAGACCGGCAAGCCGCTCTGGTCGCTGTACGCCGCGCCCATCCGGGCGATGGTCGTGGGGAGCCCGAACGAGCGCGCGCAGTAGCGGGCGACACCCTCTTCGGCGATCTTGGTGACCGAGTACGGCGCCGACGGCGGTGCCATGGCGTCGCCCAGTGGGTCGCCTTCGTGGAACGCGTGCCAGGGATCGGGATGCGGCTTGTACACCGTGACCGTCGACATCACCAGTGCCGCCTTGGCGTGGCGACAGTGCTCGAGCACGAAGCCCGTGCCCTCCGCGTTCACTCGGAGGGCGCGGTCGTAGTCGTCGGGGCTGAAGTCGGCGACGAGGTGCAACAGGTACGTGAAGTCGGTCGGCAGGTCACCGAAGTCGCCGTCGGACAGGTCGAGGGTGAGCGTCGTCACGCCGAGCGCCTCCACCTTGTCGCGGCTGGCCGGATCGGAGAAGCGCGCGATGCCCCAGACGTCGTTGTCGGCAACGAGCGAGCGGGCCAGCCCGAACGCGATGCGCCCGGCCGGGCCCGTGATCAGGATCTTCTCGTCCTGCAGCATCGACGGTTCCCCCTGGCCTACGTCCCTGGTCCGTTGCGCAGCGTCCCGGAGCGTACGTGGTAGCCATGGCGCCCGTGCCGCCGCCACTCGACCAACGGATCCTCGCCTCGCTCGACGGCCTGCTCCACGCGTTGGAGCTGGCACCCACCGGCGACGACCGGTTCGTCGCGCCGCCGGAGCCGGACCGCTTCACGCGGGTGTTCGGCGGCCAGACCCTCGCGCAGGCGCTCCTCGCGGCCGGTGCCACCGTCGGCGGACCCATCGCCGACCACTTGGCCCCGCACTCGTTGCACGCGTACTTCGTGCAGGCCGGGGTCGCCGGCCACGCGGTGGAGGTCGCGGTGGAACGGGTGCGCGACGGCCGCACGATGGCCACCCGCCGCAGCACGGTGACCCAGGGCGACCGGACCTTGCTCGTGGCGATCGCGTCGTTCCACGACAACCCCGACGAACCCGTGTTGGCCGATCCCCTGCTCGACGCGCCCCTCCCCCTCGACGTGCCTCTGCTGCAGGACTGGTTGCACGACCTGCCACCCGCGCTGGCGGGACACGGCCGCGCCTGGGTCGACCATCCGCCGCCGCTCGACCTCCGCATCGCCGAAGCGCCCACGTTCCTCGGCGGCACACCCGCCGACGGCGCACGCGCGCACTGGATGCGGTTGCCGCGCGACGTCGGTGACGATCGGCTGCTGCACACCGTGCTGCTCGCGTACGCCAGCGACTACCTGCTGCTCGACATGGCGTTCCGCTCGTACCCGGGAGAGGTGCCGCCCGGCGGGTTCGCCGCCGTGAGCGTCGATCACGCGCTGTGGTTCCACCGCCCGGTGCAGTTCGACCGGTGGCACCTGCACACCCAGGAGATCGTCGCACTCGCCGGACATCGCGGGCTCGTCCGCGGTTCCGTGCACGACGAGGACGGCCGCCGCGTCGCCACCGTCATGCAGGAGGTGCTGGTGCGACCCAACGCGACCACGTAGCGTGCGCGCGTGACGCGAGAGCATCCGGCGCCCATGTTCGAGCAGCGGTGGCCCGACGGCGACTACCGCATGTTCCAGGTGGGTGTCGTCGTCGACGACCTCCTCACCGCGTGCGGCGACTTCTCCCGGGTCTTCGGCATGGGCCCGTTCCACGTGGTCCCGCGCATCGAGACCGACTGCTGGTACCGCGGCACCGACACCGCCGTCGACCTGCAGATCGCGGTGACGCAGGCGGGACCCGTGCAGTTCGAGCTCATCCAGCAGCACTGCGATCGGCCGAGCGTGTACCGGGAGCTCGCCGGCACCGGAACCCGCATCCACCAGCTGTGCACGATCACGTCCGACTACCAGGGCAAGAAGGCGTGGTACGCGGAGCAGGGCTACCCGCTCGTGGCAGAGATGCACGTGCGCGGTCAACACGTCGGGTTCGTCGACACGCTCGACGACTTCGGCTTCTACACCGAGCTCGCCGAAGACGTGCCCGGGTTCGTCGAAGGGCTCACGCGGGTGGCGCGCACGTGTGCGGAGTGGGACGGCACCGATCCCGTGCGCATCCTCACCAGGGACGGCTACCGCACGCCGTAGGTCCGGAGCACCGCGTCACGCGGTGGAGCGTCGGAACAAGAAGGACCACGCCTCGTCCTGCTCGGGCGCGCCGACGACATCGGGCTGGTGGCCGATCACGAACTCGCGGGTGAGCTGCACCCCGGCGTCCGACGCGACGTCGAGGAGCTCCTGCTGGTTGAAGACCCACCCGAGGTACTCGGTCTCGAACCGGTACGTGTGTGCGCGTTGGAGCACGACGAACGACGCGTGATGGTGCACGATCGGCACGCGGCTCAGGAGCAGCCTGCCGTTCACGGCACCGGCGAGTCGGTGCAGCAGCGGTCTCCACTCCTCGGTGTACTGGAGCGCGCTGCTCACGAACACGAGGTCGTAGGTGCGATCGAGACACGCCTCGTCGTCCCAGAAGGTGACCTCGGGGATCTCCCGCCGTCCGTACTCGGCGATCCGCGGCACCTCCTTGCAGTGGTAGTCGAGCTCGATGTCGGGCGGGAGGATGGCGCGAGCGACGAGGCCGTACGCGCCGAGCCCACCGCCCCAGTCGAGCACCGACACGCGCGTGCTGTGCCGGCTCGCCTCCAGCAGCGCGTAGGCGAAGATCAGGCTGACGTTCTGCTCCTCGACGCTCGGGGCACCGAGGTCGAGCTCGGCCGACGAGCCGAACGCGAACGGGCGCGCGTCGGCGAGCGTCTCCCGGAACGCGTCGAGCTTCGTGCGGTAGGCCTCGAGCACGCTCGGGTCGTTCCAACCCCGCAGATCGTCGCGCGCGCGCGACCACCCCTCCGGGACGTACTCCCACTCCGGCACTCCTGGCGTGCGCCAGCGGCGAGTGAGGCGCTTCACGGTCGGCAGGAGCACCGGAGGAATCAGGTCGAGGACCCGCCGCTTCAGATGGCCGCGGTTCATCGGCGCAGTCTGCCCGCGAGTTCCTCCGCCAGTCCCTTGGCCCGCTCGCGTGTCCCCCGCCACGGGCGCCGCGCCTGCGTCAGGTACCAGAGCGACAACCGGCCGCGGACACCGGCGCGTAGCCACGACGGCAACAGCGCGCCCGGCGCCTGCACCGCGACGTCGGGGGCGACGAGGAGCCGCCGCAGGCACGTGAGGTACGCGCTGCGCCGCAGCGTCGGGCGGGCCGGGGGTTCCCACGGCTTGGGTGTCCCCCACGCGTGGAGCAGCGCCACCGCGTGACCACCGCGCTGACACCGCAGATCAGTGAGGTCGACCACGCGAGTGCCGGTCAGTTGCACCTGCCCTTGGGACTCGGCTTCGGCCGGTTGGATGTCGACCTGGTCCGGGGTGAGCTCGCTCATGAGGATCGCGTTCAAGGCGTCCTGGCTCGAGAGCGCGGTCGGCGAATCGAACGAACCGGTGTCGAGGTAGGTCGTCTCCCCCACGATGCGTTCGCAGCACTCGGCCCACCGCGCGAGGAGATCGGGGAAATGTTGCGTGGAGAACGCGAGGAATCCGGCGTTCCCGTACGTCTGATGCCGTACGGGCCCACGCAGACCGAAGATCTCCTGCCACTCGTCGAACCGACGGTCCTCCATGAGGTCCGCGAACAGCACGACCTTGCCCGCCCGGGCGGCCCGGAGCGCACCGTCGAGGGGACCGGTGACGACGACATCGGCATCGACGTAGACGACGATCTCCGCTTCACGGGTCATGCACGCCCGCGGTTCCAACAACCACGGATGGCGTGGCGAGTGCTCGGGCGGCGCGACGAACTCGCACTCGTCCTGCAGCGCTGCCCGCTGCTCGGGTTCGAACCCGAGGTCGAGCACGGTGATCGGCTCGCGACGACCGTGCAGGCGCAGCGAGTTCACCAGGGCGACCAGGCCCGGAAAATGACGCGCGTCGGCGAGCACGAACACCCGAACCGCTGCAACCTCTGTGTGGTCCCCGCACGAGCCGCGGGTATCTGCGCGTTCCACGCACCCGCCCTTCTGACGCCCCAACACCGACCTGCCCATCGGTCTTGCCTGCCCACGAGCGCGGACGACGCACTGGGGTCGTGACGACCGTGGCCCGGCTCGGGCTTCACGATAGTCAGTCGAGCGCGGCGTACACGTCGATCCAGAATTCCTGGACGATCGCGGGGAGCGGGAACGGGCCGGCGAACGCGTCGGTCGTGAGGATGACACCCACCACGTCGTGGTGCGGGTCGTTGGACCACGACGAACCGAGCCCGCCGGTCCAGCCGTACGCACCGACGGTGGGTCCGAGCCCGGTGCGGCGCATCTGCACACCCACGCCGAAGCCCCACCCCTGGGCACCGTCGGGCGCCAGACCCGGCGCACCGGCCGCGACACCCAGTTGATCCGTCGTCATCGCCTCGACCGCGGCCCGCGAGATGAGGTGCGGCCCGTTCGGGAGACGCCCTCCCGCGAGCAGCATGCGTCCGAACGCGTGCACGTCGTCGACGGTCGACACCAGCCCACCTCCGCCCGACGGGAACGCGGGCATCGTCGCCCACTGGCCGTCGGGCGGGTCGAAGACGACCGGCGCGCCGGTGGCCGGGTCGCGCTGGTACGACGACCCCATCCGGGACACGTCGGACGCGACGAACGCGGTACCGCTCATGCCGAGTGGTTCGAGCACGCGCTCACGGAGCACGACCTCGAACGGCTGCCCGGCCGCGCGCGCGATCAGCACCCCCAGCACGTCGGCGCTGTAGTGGTAGGTCCACCGCTCCCCGGGCTGGTGGAGCAACGGGAGCGTGCCGAGCCTGCGGATCCACTCGTCGGGCTCCGGCGGGAGCTGTGGTGCCGGCGGCGCGGTGGTGATGCCGAGGTCGTCGATCGCCTGCATCAGCGGCTGCGGGAACGGCGCGTCGAAGTCCATGCCGATGCCGGTGCGGAAGGTCAAGACGTCGTGCACCGTGAGCGGTCGGACTGCGGGCACGGTGTCGCCGTCGATCGGCCCGCGGGCGTCGACGAGCACCCGGCGATCGGCAAGTTCCGGGAGCAACGCGTCGATCGGATCGTCGAGGTGCAGCGCGTGGTCCTCGACGAGGACCAGCGCGGCGACCGCCGCGATCGGCTTGGTGATCGACGCGATGCGGAAGACGCTGTCGCGTTCCACGGGCGCCGGTTCGCCGCGCGTCAGGTGGCCGGCCGCGCCGGCGTGCACGTCGTCACCGCACGCCGCGAGCCAGGCCACTCCCCCGACGTCGTCGGCCGCAGCGTGCTCTGCGATCGCATCACCGAGGCGGATGATCCGGGCCGTGTCGAACGTGCTCATGTCAGGTAGGACCGCCGGCGGCTCGAGAACTCATCGCGGGGGCGTCGCATCTGGCAGCATCCTCGTCGAGTCCGCAACCGCAACGCAGAACCCGAACACCAGGAGGAGAGCACCGTGGTCATCGTCGGAGGAGCGTTCGAGGTCGACCCGAGTGAACGCGATGCGTTCGTCGCCGAGCGGGCCGAGGTGATGCGTCGTTCGCGTGCTGAGCAAGGGTGCATCGAGTACGTGATCGCCGCCGATCCCCTCGAGCCCGGTCGTGCGGTGTTGTTCGAACGCTGGGCGAGCCAGGCCGACCTCGACGCCCACCTCGCTGCGATGTCGTCGGCACCATCGTCCGACGCGCCGTCCGACGCGCCGTCGGTGGCGCCGACCGCGGTGTCGATCGTGGTGTACGACGTGAGCGGTGAGCACACCCTGGCCTGATTCACTCGGGCGAGTGCGCTCAGCTCCGGGGTGTCTTCGCAGAGCGCCGGCACCAGCGCGCCCGCGTGATCGCGCACTTCGGTGACTGCCTCGACCTGTCCGGGAGTGCCGCGCCGGACAGTGCGCCAGACTGACCCGATGACCGAGATGTTCGCAGGCATGGAGACCGTCGAGCTCGAGCACGGGGGAAGGCTCCTCCGCGGCTACGCAGCCCGGCCCGCCACCTCGGGTCCGGTCCCCGCGGTCCTCGTGATGCACAGCGCGCTCGGCGTCGCGCACGGGGTGAACGAGGACGCCGCTCGGAAGCTCGCCGCACGCGGGTATCTCGCCGTGTGCACCGACATGTACGGCGCGCATCTCCTGGGTGCGGGGATCGAGGAGGCCGGGCTCGCCTACGCCGAGAACCTGGCCGCGCCGGAGCAGCAACGCACGAGGACCGTCGCGTGGCTCGAAGCAGTCGCACGCCGCGCCGATGTGGACGAGACCCGGGTCGCGGCGATCGGGTTCTGCTACGGAGGGATGACCGTGCTCGAGCTCGCCCGGAGCGGCGCGAACCTACGGGCCGCCGTCAGCTACCACGGAATCCTGCAGACGCACGCCCGCGCCGAGCCAGGAGCAGTGCGAGCCCATGTCGTCGCGTACTGCGGCGCCGACGATCCCTACGCACCACGCGACGACGTCGACGCGCTCCGCCGAGAGATGGTCGATGCCGACGTGGAGCGCTACGGGATCACGGTCTTCGGCGGCGTGGGCCACGGCTTCACCGATCCCGAAGCCGGCAACCTGCAACTCGATGGCGTCGCATACGACCCGATTGCCCACGACGTCTCGTGGAACGGGACGCTGGTGTTGCTGGACCACGTCTTCGCGTCCTGACGCCTTCGTCATCCGTCGTCGAGGAGGGCCAACAGCTTCGTCGTCGTCGACCAGCTCCTGATCGTCATGTTCGCGTACTCGGGCGTACCGACGATGCTCGACATGCGGCTCCTGGTCCGCTGCGCGCTCAGTCGAGCGAAGTACACGACGCCCTTGCCTGCCCACGCCTGGTCGACACCGTCGCGCAGGCGGACGAGCTTCATCACCTGACTCGGGGTGAGTGGCGAACGCAGGAAGATCGTGTCGGAGTGGAAGGCGTCGGGCTCGGTCCCGAAGCCCGTGGGTGCCTGGGTGACGACCGAACTGAGTTGCGCACGCGAGCGGACGACGACCACGAGCGGAAATCCGAGATGACGTTCGAGCATGCTCTCGACATCGGCCTCGACCGATGCGCGCGGCGCAGCCGAACGGAACAGCACGTTGCCGGACTGGATGTAGGTGCGTACGTCGACGTGTCCCGCGTCTTCGAATGCGCTCCGCAACTCCGCCATCGGCACCTTGTTGCGGCCACCCACGTTGATGCCGCGGAGCAACGCGACGTACTGCGACGACGCCATCAGTCGTCTCCTTCATCCGCGAGCGCGGAGAGCCGCGCCAGACCGGTCTCTCGTGTGCCGGCGAGCCTCGTCGCGGCCGCCTGCACTACGGGATCGTCACGTCGCGACGCATCGACGCGAGACGGGTTCAACGCGCAGGCATTGGCCCATGCCGCGATGTCCGGTTCGGCGCCGAACGTGGCGGCCGCAACCGTGCCCCGCGCCTGCATGCGTGCGCATTGGGCAGCACGGTTGCCGTAGAGATTGGGCGGACACAGGCGGTTCCGTTCCCGGTCGTCGTCACGGGTGGCCTCGACGTAGCCGGACAGGGCGGCGCAGAAGCACGGGAACCCCACCCGAATGGTCTGCAGCCGGATGGCGTCCGGGCCCCAGAGCGGAACCATCGGCGGGTACTGCAAGCCCGATGCCGCGCAGTGCACGACGAGTGCGTCAGGCGCCAGCGCCACAGTCGTGTCGGCGAAGACGAGCTCTCGAGTCGTCACGCCCCGCAGGTGTCCGTGGCGAATGACGCGCTCGACGCGACGCAGGAGGTCCAGCTCCCACACACCCAGCGTCGGGGTCTTGGCCATCGTCGGGATCACGTCGGGGTCGACGCGAAGCATCACTCCTCGGTCTTCGAGGCGGACGAACAGGTCGTCGAGCGATGCCGCGTCGGTGGCTGCGCCCATGATGTCGGCCGCGAGTCCGATCGCGACCGCGGGGTCGGGCTGCACGAGCGCGCGGTTGAGCATCCAGGGATCGCGCGGTCGGAGCCACACGATCCGGTCGGGATCGACGCCGTTGCCCAGCAACCACACGATCGCATCGGTGGCGGTCTTCCCCGCACCGGCGATCACGTACTCGCTCGGCGCGTCGACGACGTTCGGAACGTCGTTCACCGCGATCACGCGCGCACCGTCGGCCACACCGAACGGAGGCGCGGTGGTGGCAGGGATGGTCGGTGAGAGGTACGCGGCGTCGACCACACGACGACGCGGAGTGACCCAGGTGCGTTCACCCGACACTCGCGACGTCACGATGTGGTCGTCGCCGTCGCGCTGGTACTCACTCGCGGGCAGGAACCGCACGCGGCCGCTCCCGACGAAGCGGCGGTAGAGGATCTCGTCGAAGTAGGCCTGGATCTCGGAGCGTCGAGCCCGTTCCTGCAGGCCGGTCTCAGGGCCGTGCTGCTGGACCGCCCCGGTCCCGAGCACGGTCGACGCCACGCCGTAGAACAGCGACGCCTGGTGGAGCTGCACGAACGGGTACGCGTCCTGCCAGTGCCCGCCGGGGCCGTAGCGGCGGTCGACCAGCGTGACGTGCACGTCGGCGTGGTCGATCAGTGCGTCGACGAACGCCATCCCCATCGCGCCGGCGCCCACGACCAGGTAGTCCGTGTCGAGCGTTCCCATTCGCGCCAATCATGACCTGCAGAATCAACGCGCGATCAAATTTGGGTGCTCCGGAGCCCATCCGCATCGTGGGTCCGTACACTTCGACACCGAAGCGGGCGAGTCGCCAACCTGAAGAGAGGCAGGATGGAAACTCGTCGGATACGCCGCCTGCAACGACGGCGCGTGCACCGCACTGCTGTGACGACCACGCTCTTCGCACTCATGGGCGTGGGCGTCGGCCTGGTGTTGCCGCGCAGTACGACCGCGTCAGTGGTGCTGCTCGCGGGTGCGGCTGCGTGCCTCGCCCTCGTCGCGTTGCACGCCGAGTCGCTCGCACCGCTCCACGGTCTCCACCGGGTGGTGCGCCTGCCGTTCCTCCGGTCGATCGCCCTCACCTGCGTGTCGTTCACGTCGCGAGCGGTTGGTTCGGTGCGTGCCCTGGTGCGTGTCGGTCCCCAGCCGACTCCACTCGTGCTCGACGAACCCGACGACGAGGCCGAAGCGTGGTGGGGTGCGACGTCAGCCCCCGCGCCCGTCATGCCTGGCATGCCCTCGCCCGAACCCGCGCCCGAGCCGTGGCCTCCATCACCGCCCACGCCGGTACCTGCTCCCGCGCTCCCGGCGCCGGTGCTCGCCGCCCCGCTGCCGTCGGCCCACGTCTCGGTCAGCGTGATGAGCCGCGCTCACGATCGCGTGGAACGGCTCCGGAGCGGTACGTCGCGGCACCTGAAGGCGCTGGGGACGAGGGCGAAGACGATGACGACGTCGAAGAAGGAGCACGAGGTCGAACAGGCTTGACGTCGTTGTCGGATCAGGCCGCGCCGTCGATCTCGGCCCACACGCTGGTGCCCTTGACGTCGCGCTCGACACCCCACGACACGCTCAGCAGCGCCACCAACCGCAGGCCCCGCCCGTAGCCATCCGCGGTCTCGATGATCCGTGGGTACGGACCGTCACTGGCTTCGTCGCGGACCACGCAGCGGTACAGATCCAGCTTGCGCCCGACGGTGATGTGCACCTTGGTCTCGGCGTGGATCACGGCGTTGGTCACGAGCTCGTCGACGACCAGCGTGATCGCGTACTGGACGTCGTCGGACGCGCTGGCGTCGGTGAGGAGCCCGCGCACCCACTCGCGCGCGTGCCGCGGCGCGTCACCGCTCGGTAGCAACACGAGATCCGCGATCTCCAGGAGAGAGTCCACGGCTGAGAACCTTCCCCGCGCCCTATGCCCGACGTCGTACCGAGATGCTACGCACTGGCGCAGAAAGAGCCCCCCTGGATGCGGGAAACATCCGGGGGGGCGTGCACCACAGAGGGTGAAATCCCCATGGCACGCAACCAGAGTACGGGCTCGATGCGGACGGGATCTCAAGGCCAGATGTCGGAGGGTTCTCCTGTCAATTCGTCCTTTTCAGCTACGGTGCCGGTCGCCATGGGGTCGTTCTCCCCTCCGGAGGCAGGACCGTGATGAAGAAGACCGGTGTTCGTGGCGTCGTCGTGGCGGCGATCGTGTGTGTCGTCGCGGCTGCTTTGCCCGTCGCGGCGGGCGCGGCGACCAGCGTGAAGTGCTCGGCGAGTCAGGTCGACATCGGCGGTACGTGCACGAGCAAGGCCGAGGTGTCGAAGCAGATCGTCTCGATCACCCAAGGGGTGATGGAGAAAGAAGACGCCAAGGGTGTGGTCCTGCGCGTCGACGTCGGCAACGACACGGTCGTCAACACGGGTCTCGGGATCTCCCAGATCGGGTCACCGGTGACGCCGGACATGAAGTGGCGTCCGGGGTCGATGGCGATCCCGATGCTCACCAGCATCGAGCTGCAGCTGCAGGAAGAGGGCAAGCTCAGCCTCGACGACACGCTCTCGAAGTGGTACCCCGACTACCCCAACGCCGACAAGGTGACGTTGCGGATGATGTCGAGTGTCACCTCCGGCTACCCCGACTTCATCCAGGACAACCCGCCGTTCCAGGCCGCGCAGCTCGCGGAGCCGTTCCGCCAGTGGACCGACGACGAGCTGCTGCAGTACGCGTTCGCGTTGCCGGTCGTCTGCGACCCGGGCGCGTGCTTCCACTACGCGCACACCAACTTCATCCTGCTCGGCAACGTGATCCAGAAGGTCACCGGGAAGTCGGTGACCCAGCTGATCCAACAGAAGTTCCTCGGCCCGCTCGGGATGACCCAGACGAAGATCACGAAGCTTCCCGCCATCCCGGAGCCGGCGCTGCACGCCTACACCGACGAGCGCGGCGTCTACGAGGAGTCGACGGGATGGAGCCCGTCGTGGGGCCTCGGCGACGGGCTCATCATGACGTCCACCGCGCGCGACATGACCACCCTCATCAAGGCGATCGGCACCGGCAAGTTCCTGTCGCAGAAGTCGGTGAGCGAGCAGTTCGAGAATTTGTCGAAGGGCCTGGAGGGTGCACCGAACCCGATCGGCTACGGGCTCGGGATCGCCGTCGCCGGCACGGACTGGGTCCTCCAGAACCCGGTCTTCAACGGATACGCCGGGATCGCCGCCTACGAGCGGGCGCAGAAGATCTCGATCGTGATCGACAACACCCACGGCCCGAACGCAGCGGCGGGCACGAGCATCGCGACCGAGATCTACAAGGCGCTCGCCGCCTACCTGGCGCCGAACGATCCGATCTAGCCGGTCAGGCGAACTGGTACAGCGCGGCGCAGTTGGTGCCGGTGACCTTGCTCCGGTCGTCGGGCGTGAGCGCGGCCAGCGTGTCGTCGATCACGCGACGGGAGTGCGGGAACGTGCTGTCGGTGTGCGGAGAGTCGGACGCCCACATGCACCGGTCGGCCCCGAGCACCGGGATCTGCTCGGGCAAGGCCTCCTCCTCGAAGGTGGCGTAGACCTGGCGCCGGAAAGCTCACTGGGTGAGATGGCGGGCGCGTACTCCAGGCCGTCCTTGAGTGCGTTCGACGGCGAGGTGGTCCGCAGCGTCGTGCTTCCCCACTGAGGACCCGACGATCGATGTGGATGGCAGTTCCTGCAGGCGGGTATACCACCGTGACCGGGACGACCGAGGAGTGCATCCATGGTGAGCTTGAAGGATCACCGCTGCGGCGCGGGCGTCGCGGTCTCTGACATGCGACGGGCGCGTCGGTTCTACGAGGGGGTGCTCGGGCTCGTGCCCGGCGCCGACATCCTCTCGCTCGCGCAGCCCCCGACATGACCATTGCCACCGCACTCGCGCGCGCCGACGTCGCGACGCGGCTCCCGGCGCAGGATCTCGACCGCGCGCGCCGCTGGTATTCGGACAAGCTCGGACTGGATCCCGTCGAAGAGCGCCCGGGCGGACTGCGGTACCGGTGCGGCACGACCTACTTCGTCGTGTTCCAGTCGACGGGGCGCGCGTCGGGAACGTCGACGCAGATGGGGTGGGAGGTCGACGACATCGACGCTGTCGTCGGCGACCTGAAGGCCCGCGGCGTCGAGTTCGATGCTGTCGATGCACCCGGCATGAAGACCGTCGACGGCATCGCCGACATCGACGGGAACTATCCGTCGAAGGGTCGCGGTGAGCGCGGCGCCTGGTTCCACGACTGCGAGGGGAACCTCTTCGGGATCGGCCAGGTGATCACATGACGAGCTGCCGCACCCTGTCGTTCATCGTTCTTTCACCGCTCCCGCACGGTGTAGGTCAGATGCGTGGCCCTCGGGGAAGGATCCGCGCGCCCTTGCTCCAGGGCCACGCGACCGGCGTCCACGCCCTCGAACAGGCGGATCCCGGAGCCGAACAGCACGGGTGACAGCGCGATCGAGAACTCGTCGATCAGGCCCGCGTTCACGTGCTCGAGGATCGTTGCGCCGCCGCCCGCGATGCGGACGTCCCGGTCGCCGGCAGCCTCGCGAGCCTGGTCGAGCGCGGTCTCGATGCCGTCGTTGACGAAGTGGAAGATGGTCCCGCCCAGTCGCTCCCACGGGTCACGCTGCTCGTGCGTCACGACGAAGACCGGCGTGTGGAACGGTGCCTCCTCCGGCCACGCCTGCTCGCCGGCTTCGAACATGCGCTTGCCCATCACGCTCGCGCCTGTGCGTTCGAACGTCTCCCGCGCGATGTCGTTGTCGAGTCCTTCCTCGCCGCCCTCGCCGAGCTTCAGGTTCTCCCGGAAGAATCGCTGCGGGAACGCCCACGCCTGCAACTCCATCCACTGCTGACCCATCAACTCCTCGGGAGCCTCGGGAGCCTCGGGCGCGATGTAGCCGTCCAGCGACATCGACACGCTGAAGAACACGTTGCCGGCCATCAGTCCTCTCCTTCCTTGGGGAACATCTCGGTGACGTAAGCAGCCAGGTTGTCCAGGGTCTGCTGGCCACCCTCGATCGCGTGATACCGCTCGACCGCCTCGTCGCGCAGCTCCTTCGTGGGGAACACCGTGCGCATCTCGATCCGGGTGCCCGCGCCGTCGGGCGTGAACGTCAGGACCGACTCGAAGGCGTTCGGGTCGCCGCGGGACTCACCGTGGAGCAACGCGATCCGCTCCGGCGGTGCGATCTCGGTGTACGAGATCCACTCCTGGTAGTCGGTCCGGTCCGGTCCGTGCATCACGAACTCCCACTCCCCGCCCACGCGGAAGTCGAACGCCCGCGTGGTGGTGGTGAACCCCTCCGGTCCCCACCACCGCGACAGGTGCCGCTCTTCGGTGAACGCCTCGAACACCAGCTCCCGTGAGGCGCTGACCACTCGCGAGATCACGATCTCGCGGTCGGCCGTCGCGGACCGCACGGCTGCGTCCCGTCCTGTGGCTGCCATCGATCACTCCTGCTTTCTTGCCTGTTCGAGGTCCTGTACGTACGCGTCCAGCCGATCGAAGCTCTCGTTCCAGAACCGCTCGAACCCGCCGGTCCACTCGTGGACCGGTTGCAGCCCGCGGGCGTCGAGGCCGTACAGACGCTGCTTGCCCGCCTTGCGATCCCGCACCAGCCCGACCTCCCGGAGCACCCGCAGGTGCTTGGACGCCCCCGGCTGGGTCATCCCCAACTCGTGAGCGAGCTCGGTCACCGGCCGCTCACCCGCCCGCAGCAACACCAGGATCTCCCGACGCTGGGGCTCGGCGATCGCGTTGAAGACGTCCGACGTCGTCGCGGCCCGTGCCATGGTCGAGATCATATACCGATATGGGCATATGTCAACGGACAGAACCAGGCGATGCGAGCGCCGAACGCTTCCTGGCGCTCACACGCCACGCGGCGTACCTTCACCGCTCCAGAGCGATTCGGATCTTGTCGAGGAGAGATCACCATGGTGCTCGCAGACGACTTCGGTTCCGGCCAGGTCTTCGTCGATCTGCTCATGTTCTTCGTGTTCGTGATCTGGATCTGGCTCCTGATCGTGGTGTTCAGCGACCTGTTCCGGAGCCACGATCTCAGTGGCTGGGCGAAGGCGGCCTGGGTGATCGGCATCGTCATCCTCCCCTACGTCGGTGTGCTCGTGTACCTGATCGCGCGCGGCCACAAGATGGCCGAGCACGCCCAGCAGGCCGCCGCCGCGCAGGACGCCGCGGCCAAGACCTACATCCAGCAAGCAGTTGGCACTGCGCCGAGCGCGGCGGACGAGATCCAGCGGCTCGTCGCGCTCAAGGCGCAGGGCGTGATCAATGACCAGGAGTTCGAGATCGGGAAGGCGAAAGCGCTCGCGCCGTAGCTCTGCGGATCGCGCGCATCTCTGCCCAGAACGCCGCGGTCATCCTGGTTCCCCCGAGAACGTCTCCCCTGACGTTGCCCATGCCCGCGGGGCGCGCCGATCGACGTACAACGACTTTCGGCTCCGCTCGGCTGCGCGGCTCTCGTGGCAACGGCGCTACGCAGCCGTCAGTTCGGGATGACTACGGCGCGACGTGTTCCAGGAAACCGTCGGTCGCGAGGGTCTGATCTCCCTCGATGACGAAGCCGTCGTAATCCGGGTGTCGGTGTCGCAGCCAGTGCAGCCCGTCCATCCCCTTGACGAAGACGGTGGTGGCGAACGCGTCGGCAAAGGTGAGACTCGGTCCGACGACGGTGGCGCTCGCGATCGCGGTCGCCGCTTCACCGGTGGCGGGGTCGGTGATGTGGCCCGGTCGTTCGTATGCCGCCGAAGTCGCGACCGCGAAGCTGCCCGAGAGCTCGATGACGGTCGCGAACGATCGGGGCGAGGTGGGATGGCGCACACCGATTCGCCACGGGACACCGGACCGGGTGCCGCGAACGACGACGTCGCCGCCCGCGTTGATGCAGGAGTTCGCGCAGTCATGGGCGTCGAGGATCGCGGCGGCGCGCTCGACCGACCATCCCTTCACGATTCCGGAGGGGTCGAAGGAGCTGCCGTTCGGTGCGGGCACTGCCCACGGGTCGAAGGCGCCGTCGCTCTCGAGCCGGAGCTCGTCGCAGAGGTCGAGGACCTGGTTGATCTCGGGCGTGAGCTCCGCGCGGGTGAGCTGACCGAGACCGTACCGAGAGATCGGGCTCTCGAGTCGATAGGTGCTGTAGGTGGCGTCGACGTGGTGGAACCAGCGGACGATCTCGTCGACGACCTCCTGTTCCACCGGGTCCTCGAGATCGATCGAGATCGCCGTGCCCATGACCTGCTCGACGTGATGGCGGGGGCATCGTCCCGGCGTCATGTCGACGCGGTGACCGCGCGGGCTTTGTCGATGGCGGATTGCAGCGAGTGCTGGTAGCTCGTGCTCGTGTAGGTCGCGCCGCTGACGGAGTTGACCTTGGCGCTCTGTGCGCGGAGCGTTCCCGCGATCAGTCGCGGAATGGCGTCACTGTTGATGCGGACGCTCTTCCCGTCGCGGTCGGGGTACTGGACCATGGCGACGTTCGTGATCTGGCCGTTGGCCACGACGATCTGCGCCTGCACGTTGCCGTACTTGTTGGTGGACGCGGATCCGGTGAAGGTGCCGTCGCCCAGGCCGTTCGACGTGGGCGGCACGGCGGTCCCGGCAGCGGTGGAACTGCTGGAGCTGGTGGAACTGCTGGAACTCGTGCCCCCGGCGTTCGGAATC
The DNA here is from genome assembly GCA_036502765.1 of Acidimicrobiia bacterium. Taxonomy (GTDB): domain Bacteria; phylum Actinomycetota; class Acidimicrobiia; order IMCC26256; family DASPTH01; genus DASUAS01. Next base: position 47,812 of record DASXXX010000047.1, read on the forward strand.
GATGTGCCGCTCGTGCCGCTGGGCACCGTGGCGAGCGGGATCGACGAGCTCCCCGAGGACGCATTGGAGTGTTCCAGGAACGCGCCGAGTCCGAGGGTCGAGACCACGCTCAGCGCGAGCGCGGCGAGGCGGCTGCCCCTCGCAGGGTGACGGCGCGCGCGTCGGTCACCGGGGCGGCGTCGCGGCGGTGGCGCCGGCGTCGCGGCGGTGCCCGGTGAAGGCGCGCCGAGTGCCCGTCGACGTTCGGCCGATCTCCTGGTCAGCATCGCGAGCCGGTCGTCGGCCGGGTTCTCCGCCGCGCCCGAGGGGAACGGATGCTCTGCGAAATCGCTCATCGGCTGCCTCCTCGACGTGCTGGTGCAACTGCCCGTCGCCGGGGCCCCGGCCGATCGGCCGCGATCGGCTGCAGCTCTCGGAGCTCCTGGCCCCGCCGCCGCCGGTAGATGCCGGTGAGCCGAAGACCGATGGGATACATGGCGACGGCGACGAGCACGAGGGTCAACATCGTGTACCAGGGCGCCCGCGCGTCGGTCCCGAGGAGATACGCATGGATTCCCGTCACGATCGCGACCGGGAAGGCGACCAGGTGGACGACGTGCCACGCCTTCCGGGGGAGCAACCGCTTCGGCCAGGTCGTGAAGACCGAGATGAGCATCCCGTACATCGCGAGGACCCCCAGGGTGAAGGCCGTCGTAGAGGTCGCCGACGCGTTCGGCACGAAGATCTGCGCGATGCCCACACCGAGGTCGGACCCGAACGCCGTGAGAACGTGAAGTCCGGTGAAGATGAGCGCGTACCCACCCAGGCCGCGATGGAGGTCGAGCCACCACGCGGGACGCAGACGCTGCTTCCCTGCCTCGCGGCCCGAGAAGACGAGCCCGTCAGCGATGGCAGCAACGATCAGGACCATCGCGACGATCCCCGAAGCCCGGGTGAGGAACCACAGAGTGCTCTGCACGAGAAAATGGTGTCGGACGTCAGTAAGAACGGTGTAAGAGGCGGGTTCTCGTCAGTACGCAGAGCCAGCAGCCGGTGACGAAGCGATCGCGCTGAACGTCGTCGCAGCCGTCGCGCTCGTCAGCGGTGAGCGCGAGCACCGTGGGACGGTTCATCGGTGGTGGGTCACGAGGTCGGCCGACTGCGCGTGAAGAGCACCCGGTCGAGGAGCACGAACTGCAAGATCCAGAGCAGGCCGAAGCCGCCGAAATGCCCGACCAGGACGGCGCCCGTGCGGAGCATGGGCGTCAGCTGCATGTGCGCCGTCCAGGAAGCGGCGATGGCGACCGTGACCGTCGAGAGGGCGAGACCGCAGAATGCAAGGAGCCAGAAGGGGAAGATCTCCCGCCAGAAGTCGCTGCGGTCCCGCCGCGCCCACGTCCACCGACGGTTCAGGTGGTACGACGGAACGGTTGCGACGCTCGTCGCCAGGATGTTGGCGACGACGGCGGCGAAGGCAAAGACGTTCGTGGCAACCACGATGACCACGACGCTGATCGCGGTCGTGACCACCGAGACGCTCATGCAACGCCGAAGCCGACCGACCAGCGTGGGAACTTCAGGCGCAACGCATTCCTGGACATCGAGCGCAGCAGTCATGACCGGCCGCCGATCGAGTGCAGCACCACGGCCTCGTCGCGCTCGCGCCGCCGATGTTGGAACGCCCGTCGGGTCACCATCACGAGCGCTTCGCGGATGATGGCCGACGACATCTTCGATTCGCCGGCGGTGCGGTCACGGAACTCGATCGGCACCTCGACCATCACCGCGCCCTGAACTCGCGCCCGATCGGTCATGTCGATCTGGAATCCGTAGCCAGTGGTCGTCACGGTTTCGAGGTCGATCGCGCGCAGCAGGCTCGCCCGATAGGCGCGGTAGCCAGACGTCACGTCGCGGAGCGGAAGCCCCAACAAGGTGCGTGCGTACCAGCCGCCCGCCCGCGACAGGAGACGGCGGCGGGCCGACCAACCGGGCGTGTCCCCGCCCGGGACGTACCGCGAGCCGACTGCGAGGTCGGCACCGCACTCGATGGCTGCGACCAGCGCGGGGAGATCACTCGGATCGTGGGAGAGGTCGGCGTCCATCTCGACGAGCACGTCGAAGTCCTCCGACAGTCCGATGCCGAACCCCGCGCGATAGGCCGGTCCGAGCCCACGCGGCCCGGTGCGTCGAAGCACATGAATTCGTCCGATCATCAACGCCACGGCCTCCGCCCGCTCCGGGGTGCCGTCCGTGCTGCCGTCGTCGACGACGAGCACGTGCGCGGCCGGAAGCGCGTTGCGGACGCGCCGCAGCACCTCCTCGATGTTGGCGCTCTCCTGCAAGGTCGGTAGCACGACGAGGGTCCGGAACGTGGCTGGATCGGAGTGCATCTCGCGGAGCTCAGCGGAAGCGGTCATGGCGGTTGCCTCCTTCGTGTTGGACGGGGTGTGCAGCGCGCGAGACGAACTCACTCGCGTTTCCGATGCGGCGTCGTAGCCGCAGGGTCAACTCGTCGACTGCGGCTTGCATCGTGGTTGCCACGGCTCCGGCGACGATCACTCTGCTGCTGCCGTCGAGGACCACTGCGCACTCTGCGATTGCCAACGGGCGCGGGTGGCTGACAGGTTCCGAAGTGAGGTGTGCGTGTGCGCAGTACCCCGCCGGCGCCGCATCATCGGAGACCCTGCGCAGCTCGTCGAGTGCATAGGTCCAGTCGAGCGCGGAGACCGCCCCGTTGAAGGTGGCCGTGACGACACGGTGCGACACCTGCGGACCGCTGCGACCGACACTGACCCTGTCCATTGGTCCTCCTCGCGGCTGGCGCGACGACGTGTCACCGAGTGATCGAACCACCCAGCACACAGAGCGTCGCCCCTTGTCGGGACGTCTCGCATCGGGGAGGCCCTAGGCGATTGCCCCAGTCGTGCGCGCGCCGACGGCCGAGCTGCGGCGGAACTGTGGGCATGCCTGGTGCCTCCCGGATGCGAAGGCGGACCCCGACGAAGACAGTCGGGCTCGAGAACGCGATCCGCACTCGAGCGGAGGAGCCGAGCCGTGACGACCGCACTGGTCGAACTGAATCCGTGGCCCACATCGCGGCGGCCGAGGCGGTGGTCGGCGAGATCGTGGTTGTGGGCGCCGCTGATCGCGGGCGCGGCAGCGGTCGCGATCTGGCAGCTGGGGTTCCGCGGTTCCGACGTCCCGGCGCAGCTCTACTACGTCAGGGTGTTCCGCGCCCACGGGTGGGTGCTCTGGGACAACGGCTGGTACGGCGGCCACTTCCAGGTCTCGTACTCGGTCTTGTTTCCACCCTTGGGCGCGAGCATCGGTGTGTACGGGGCGGCCTTGGTGTGCGCAGCTTCGTCGGCATGGGCGTTCGAGCGTCTCGTCGCCACTGCCTCTGGTCGACGCAACTTCGGACCCGGGATCCTGTTCGCGGCCGGGACGGCGGTCGCGGTAGCGATCGGTCAGTTGCCCTTCCTCGCCGGTGTCGCCGCCGGGTTGTTGGCACTGTTGGCAGCGTCCCGGAATCGCACCGTCGTAGCGATCGTCTTCAGCGCGAGCTGCGCGCTGTTCAGCCAGATCGCCGGGGCGTTCCTCGTCCTCGCAATCCTCTCGTGGGCGCTCACGAGTGCGGCAGGAGAACGCAGGAGGCTGTTCGTGCTCACTGGGGTCGCGGCGCTGCCGGTCCTCATGCAGAGCATCATGCTCCCCCACCTCGGACCGTTCCCGTTCATGGGTCCCGATCTCTTCGTCCTCGAGAGTGTGTGCGTCCTCGGAGTGATTGCGCTCCCGAAGGAGTATCGGGCTCTCCGCGTGGGGCTCGTGCTCTACGGCGCCACCGCGTTGGCGGTGTTCGTGGTGCCGAATCCCCTCGGGGGCAACGTGGGACGCGCCATCCTCTACTTCGCGCCAGCGTTGTTCGCGTTCCTTGGGACGCTTCCGGGGCGACGCGCGTTCGCGTTGCTCGTGCTTCCCCTCCTCGTCTGGCAGTACGTCCCGGCGCTGTCGTCGCTCCAGAGCGACAACTCGAGGCAGGCCAGCTACTACGCGCCTCTGGTGAAGTTCCTGACCAGCCAACCGACCATCGGTCGACTCGAGATCCCGTTCACGAGCGCGCACTGGGAAGCGGCGTACGTGGCACCGCGCGTCCCACTCGCGCGAGGTTGGCTCCGCCAGCTCGACACCCTCGACAACCCCATCTTCTACGCGTCCGCATCGATCAACGCGACGAGCTACCACCAGTGGCTCCTGCGGAGCGGCGTCACCTGGGTCGCGCTCCCAGACGTCTCGCTGGACTACTCCGCGGCCGCGGAAGCCCACCTGTTGGAGCACGGTCAGCAGTACCTCCAGCTCGCATGGAACAACGCGCACTGGCGACTCTGGAAGGTCACCGACTCCCCGGGTCTGGTGAGCGGTCCCGCGCGCGTCGTCGCCCTCGGGCCGGATCACGTGACACTGGAAGCCACTGGCACCGGTCCCGCGCTCGTTCGCGTCCGCTACACGTCGCTGTGGCACATCGCCCGAGGCAGCGCCTGTCTGCGGTCGAACAGTCGACAGTGGACCAAGCTCATGATCCAACAGCCCGGACGCATCGAGCTCACGACGTCGCTGTTCGACACCGGCAACGACTGCACCGCGGCGCCATCGGAGCGTGCCCAACTCGCTCGACATGTGGCCACGCCAACAGCCGAGCCGCCCCACAGCGGTTCGTCAGAACATTCAGGCCAGCATGAACGGTGACGTTGCCACTCGCCGGGGCCGACGCAGGGGTGCTGTCCCCGAAGACACCAAGTGTCCGAAGCGCGATCGTGCTCATGGATCCTCATCGAGGATCACGCGAGGAGCACACGATGGGACCAAGGACCTGCCCTTCCGACCGAGGCGGACAAGCGTGTGACATGCCAGCGCGCTCTGCGACGCTTGCGATCGGACGGGACGAGGTGACGGAAGCCCTCAACGCCGCCGCAGCCGGTCACGGCAACGCGCTCATCGTGCGAGGCGAGGCCGGCCTCGGAAAGTCGACGCTGCTGCACGAGGCCGTCGTTGCAGCCGCCGGGTTCCGGGTCGCGACGGTCGCCGGCGAGCAGTTGGAGCAGGGTCTTTCGTACGCCGGGCTCCACCGACTGTTCGTGACGATGCTCGACCGCATCGACACGCTGCCCGCTCCTCAGCGCAACGCTCTCGCTGCTGCGCTCGGCACGCGGGAGGGCATGATCGATCCGTTTCTCGTGGGGTTGGCCGTCATGGGTCTGCTGTCGGAGATGAGTGCGGGCGAACCGTTCCTCTGCGTCATCGACGACGCGCAGTGGATGGACGCGGCCTCGATGCAGGCGCTGGCGTTCGTCGCCCGTCGCCTCGGCACTGAACGCGTCGCGCTGATGTTCGGGGTCGTGGACACTGCCGACGAGCTCGCGGGCCTGCCCGAGGTGCTCCTGCGCCCACTCTCGGACGCCGACGCCCACGATCTGGTCGTCTCGGTTGTCCCGGGCCCACTCTGCCCACAGGTGGCCGATCGGATCGTCGAAGAGTCCCAGGGCAACCCGCGGGTGCTGCTCGCTCTGCTGCGCAGCTTCTCGCCAGAGCAACTCGCCGGCGGGTTCGGCCTGCCCGTCGCACTGCCGGCGGGCGATCCGCTCGTAGCTACCTTGCGCTCGCGGCTCGACGGTCTCGGTACGGACACGCGGGAACTGCTCCTCGTCGCCGCGGCGGAACCGGAAGGCGATCTGGCGCGGTTCTGGGGTGCGGTGGAACGCCTCGACCTCGATCACGCCGCGACTGATGAAGCAGTCGCCCTCGGGCTGCTCGGATTCGGTACTCGAGTCACCTTCCTCCAGCCGCAGCTGCGTTCGCTCGTGTACCACGATGCCCTCCCGGCCGACCGGCGCGCAGTGCATCGAGCACTCGCTGGCACGACCGAGCCGGAGCAGGACGTCGACCGGCGCGCATGGCACGAAGGCCATGCCGCGCTGGGCATGGATGCGCCCGTCGCCGACGCGCTTGAACGTTCTGCGACGAATGCGCAAGTACTCGGAGGCTTCGCAGCTGCAGCCGCCTTCCTCGAGCGGTCGGCCCTGCTCACGTCCCACCCCGACCGCCGCGCGCAGCGCGCGCTCCTCGCCGCGCGCGCGAAGTTCGAGGCCGGATCGGTGGAGGCGGCCTCCCAGCTGCTCACCCTCGTGAACGAGACGTCGCTCGACCAGCTCGAGCATGCACGACTCCAGCAACTTCGCGCCGAGGTGGTCGCGCAACGCCGCGGGAGCGAGGCTCCACCGTTGCTGCTCGACGTCGCCCGCGCACTCGAGCAGCTCGATGTCCAGCTCGCCCGCGACACGTACCTGCAGACACTCGAAGCCGCCCTCGTCGCCGGGCGACTCGGTGCCCACCGCCGCCTGGTCGAGGCTGCACTCGCGGGTCGAGGAACACCTCGCTCGAGCATCCCTTGCGGCGCCGACTGTCTGCTCGACGGTCTGGCGCTGCTGATCACGGACGGCCACTCGGCCGCCCAGCCGGCATTGCGGCGCGCGGTGCAGGCGTTTCGAAGCGAAGACGACACCCGCTGGCTCGGTCTCGCATGCCGCGCCGCGGCCGAGGTCTGGGACGCGGACGCGACGTTCGACCTCGCGACGCGGTGGACTCAGCTGAGCCGCGACACCGGTGCGCTGATCCACCTTCCGATGGCACTGAACTTCACCGCCGGCCTCCACGTCCATGCGGGTGAGTTCGAGACCGCCGCAGCACTCGTCGAGGAGGCAACCTCGATCGTGACGGCGACGGACCTCGCGCCGGTCTCGCACGGCGCTTTGGTCCTCGCCGCGTGGAGCGGTCGTGAGCTTCGAACGTCGGAACTGATCGAAGCGGCCAGGCGCGATGCGCTGACGACCACTGACGGACTCCTGCTCTCCCTCACCGAGTACAGCGCCGCCGTGCTCGCGAACGGCCTCGGCCGATATCACGACGCGCTCGACGCGCTCCAGAGCTACGACGACCGCGACGGGCTCGTGTCGAACTGGATCCTGCCCGAGCTCGTCGAGGCCGCGGTGCGGAGCGGAGAGCACGCGCTCGCCGCGTCGGCAGCCGAGGAGCTCACGGTGCGCACCGAGGCGGCTGGCACCGAATGGGCCCTCGGGTTCCAGGCGCGTTCCTCCGCACTGCTCACTGACGGCCCCGCGGCCGAGAAGCGTTACCGGGAAGCCATCGAGCGCTTCGGACGCTGCCGGGCTTCTGGCCACCTCGCACGAGCGCACCTGCTGTACGGAGAGTGGCTCCGTCGCGAACGCCGACGCCTCGAAGCACGTGAGCAGCTTCGTCTCGCACGCGACATGTTCTCGACGATGGGCGCGGCCGCCTTCGCACAACGCGCGGAACGAGAGCTCTTCGCGACGGGCGAACGCGCACGTAGGCGAAGCGTCGAGACCGTGCGCCACCTCACGCCCCAGGAGCTGGAGATCGCGCGGTTGGCGAGCACCGGAGAGTCGAACCCCGAGATCGCCGTGCGGCTCTTCATCAGCGCACGCACCGTCGAGTACCACCTGCACAAGGTGTTCACGAAGCTCGACATCCGCTCGCGGACCCAACTCGCCGTCGCACTCGACGGTGACACCCGGTTGTCGCGGTCACCGAACGCAGGAGCAGCGCTGCGATGATCCAGGCTCGAGGCTTGACCAAGCGCTACGGACCGACGGTCGCGGTCGATGATCTGTCGTTCGACGTGTCGCCCGGTCGCGTGACCGGGTTCCTGGGCCCCAACGGTGCCGGGAAGAGCACGACCATGCGCCTCATCGTCGGACTCGACGCACCCACGGCCGGCGAGGTCTCGATCAACGGGCGGGCGTTCGCGCAGCACCGCTTCCCCGCCCGAGAGGTCGGTGCTCTCCTCGACGCGATGGCGCTGCATCCAGGGCGGCGCGCGGTCGATCATCTCTGGTCGTTGGCCCAGAGCAACCACATCCGACGGCACCGAGTCGACGAGGTCCTCGACGTCGTGGGGCTCACCGACGTGGCCGGTCGCCGCATCGGTCCCTTCTCCCTGGGGATGAAGCAACGTCTCGGAATCGCGGCGGTGTTGCTGGGCGATCCGGGCACGCTCCTCTTCGACGAGCCGGTGACCGGCCTCGATCCCGAAGGGATCGTCTGGATCCGCACCCTCTTCCACCGACTCGCTGCAGAAGGACGCACCGTCCTCGTGTCGAGCCACCTCATGAGCGAGATGGCGCTGACCGCGCAACACCTGATCGTGATCGGACGGGGCAAGCTCCTCGCAGACGAGAGCATCGAGCGCATGATTGCCGCGGCCGGCTCCTCGGTGCGGGTCCGCTCGCCACAGCAGGCGGACCTGGGCCGGGTGCTCGAACACGAAGGTGCCACGACCCGCTCCGACGACGGTGCGCTCGTCGTCACCGGCCTCGACGCTGCCGGCATCGGCGACCTCGCCGCCGCGCATCGCATCACGCTGCACGAGCTCTCCCCGCAACGCGCATCGCTCGAGGAAGCCTTCTTCGATCTCACCGAAGACAGCACCGAATACCAAGGTGCCGACATCACGTCCACACCTGCGACTCGCGAGGTCCTCCGATGAGCACCGCCGCCGCGTCCACCCCTCGACCCGCGCCCGAGTACGCACTCGACGCGTTCGCCGACTCGGAACGACGTGCGCGTCCTGCGGTGCTGCCATACGTCATGCGGTCGGAGTGGACGAAGCTCCGTTCCGTCCGTTCGACGGTCTGGTCGTTGTTGGCGACGTTCGGCATGACGGTCGGCCTCGGCGCCGTGTTCTCGTGGGCCTACGTCAATCGCTACAGCCAACAGAGCCTCGCTGACCGCCTCACCTTCGACCCGACTTCCCGCAGTCTCAGCGGCTTGTTCCTCGCCCAACTCGCGATCGGTGTGCTCGGTGTGCTCATCATGAGCTCCGAGTACGCCACCGGGTTGATCCGAGCCACCTTCATCGCGGTCCCCCAACGCCGCACCGTCCTCGGCGCCAAGGTCGCCGTCTTCGGCGCGGTGGCGCTGGTCGTGAACATGGTGTCGGTGTTCGTCGGGTTTCTCGTTGGCCAGGCCATCCTGAGCACCAAGAGCCTGGGTGTGTCGCTCGGCGATCCGGGCGTGCTCCGAGCAGTCGCCGGCGCCGGCGCGTACCTCACCTTCGTGGCGTTGCTCGGTCTCGGCATCGCCACCGTGCTCCGGCGCACCGCTGGTTCGATCGCCACGCTCGTCGGCTTCGTCCTCGTGCTCCCGCTCCTCGTCCAGGCCCTCCCGAGCCCGTGGAACCACGACATCGCGAAGTATCTGCCCAGCGAGATCGGCGACGCCCTCTACAGCGTTCGCTCCAGCCCCAACCACCTGTCACCCGCGGCGGCGCTGGGCGTCGCCGCGCTCTATCTCATCGCCACGTACTCCGGCGCAGCAGTACTCATCACCCGACGCGACGCGTAGCCCCCGCAGGCGCGACCGGGCCCACCAGGGCGTTGCGAATGCGCGTCCGCGCAACGCGACATTGCGAAGGATCCACCGTGGAACGACGGGAGGTGTGATGAGCAGAACTACAGGCTGGCCACCTGAGTCCACAGTCCACGGATTGGATCCGTTCCTCCTCGCGCCGCCGAGCCGCGCGCGGGAGATCCACCGCTCACACGGCGCCGGCGTACAACTCCGGCGCTGGTGGATGCTGACCACGATCGTGCTGGCCGGCGCGGTGCTTCGGCTCTGGGGGCTCGGTGCCCACCGCCTGGACTTCGACGAGGCCTTCACCGCCATGGCCGGTCGCCTCCCGCTCCGCGGCCTGTTCGACTACCTCCGGGTACGGGACTCGCACCCGCCGCTCGACTACCTGCTCCATGCGCCACTCGCACGCGCCGGCGTCGATGAATTCCTGTTCCGCCTGCCATCGGCAGTCTGCTCGATCGGTGCCGTCGCGCTGTTCGCCTGGTGGATGCGCCGCCGCGGCTTCTCCGGGATCGTGGCGACGGGCCTGCTCGCCGTGAGTGCCTTCCAGCTCACACATGGACGCGAAGCTCGCATGTACGCAGAAATGGAGCTCATCGGCGTCGGGGTGGCGGTGCTCGCCGAATCATGGCTGCGCCGACCGCGACGTTGGCACGCGGCCGTGTTGGCCGCGCTCGTGTTCGTGGGGCTGCTCACGCACGTCTCGATGTTCCTGCTCGGCGCCGGTCTCGTCGTGCTTGCAGGTCGGCGCACGGATCGTGACGCATGGCGTTGGCGTCTCGCCCTCGGGGCGGGTGCGGTCGGCTGGGCTGTGCTGTGGGGCTCATCGTTCCTCGTTCAGAGCCGGGGCGGCCATTCGGACTGGATTCCGCGCACGACCTTCGACGGCATGATCCACACCTTCGGTCGCCTGGTGACGTACCAACCTGCGCTCCACGTGTTCGTGCTGGCGGCAGTTGCCGCAGGCGCAGTCCTCCTGGTGCGCGCCGACCGGCAGCTCGGCCGAGTCTGGTTGTGCTGCGTCCTCGTTCCTGCCGCACTGGCCGCGCTGACGGGAACGGTCGCGCCGGTGCTGCTTGATCGGACGTTGACAGTGGTGTCGTGGGGTCCGCTGCTGGCGCTGGGCGTGCTGGTGGACGCGGCCGCGTCCCGTTCACGACTGCTCGGCGCGATCGTGGTCCTCGTGCTCGTCGCGGTGATGGTCCCGCCCGCGATCCACGCGGTGACCGAGCCGTCCGCCCCGGACCGGGTGCTGCGCCACGTCGAAGCGGTCACCGGTCCCGGTGATGTCGTCGCGATCCACCCCGGCGGACGCCTCCACGAGCTCCTCTGGTCCGTCGGTGTCCGAGACAGCCAGCCCTACCAGCCGGTCTCCCTGGTGGGGTTCGGAGACAGCACCGGATTCGTGCTCAGTCCGGACGCGCCTCGAACCGGCCACCTCTGGATTCTCGACTGGACGAAGCACGCTCTCCCCGTTCCGACACTGCCGAGGTGCGCACCCGACTGGTCCGGCGGCGGCGCACGCTTGTACTGCCTCGTCGGTGGTCACTAGATGACCGGGGTCCCGACCTACCAATTGCAGACCGGCGCCGTCGGTGCGCGCGAAGTTCTGCACCATTCGCGAACGGTCCGAATCATGTTCGCCGCGTTGGGGCTGCTCGCCGTCGGTCTGGCGCTCCAACTCGCGGTGTTCGCTCATGGTGGCCACACCGCGCTCAGCGACCTCCCACGCGTGTTCTTGCACCGGGGCGTCGGCCCGGACGCGTTCCCGTATGTCGACCGCGCCACTGAGTATCCCGTCGGATCGGGGCTCCTGCTCTACGTCGCCGCACTGATCTCACCCGGCGCACTCGGGGTGCTGCTCGTGACCGCGCTCGCCTCGGCGGCGCTGTGTCTCGTGATCGCCGTTGCCCTCGAGCGGCGTGTCGGAGATCGCGCCTGGCGTTGGGCGCTCGCAGTGCCGGTGCTCCTCTACGCGTTCCAGAACTGGGACGTCTTCGCCATCGCGGCCCTGGTGGCCGGGTTGCTCGCGTTCGAGCGCCGCCGCGACTGGACCGCTGGCGCGGCGCTCGGACTCGGCGCGGCGGTGAAGCTCTTCCCGGCGATCGTGCTCCCCCCGCTGATCGCCGTTCGCCTCGCCAGGGGTGACCGACGGGGGGCGGTCCGGCTGGCCGCGTCGAGCGCGATCGCCTTCGTTGCGATCAACCTGCCAGTCCTGCTGGCCAACCCTTCCGGTTGGTGGTGGCCCACGGCCTTCCAGTCTCGACGCAACGCGACCTGGGGCAGCGCGTGGTTCTACCTCTTCCGCCTCGGTGGTCTCCCCGTGCACGGCGCGACGGGCGCGCGGCTCGCCAACGTCGTCTCGCTCGTCGCATTGGTGGCCGCGGTGAGTTGGCTGACCATCGTGACGATGCGGCGCAGGTTGCCGCCGCTCGCCGCCGCGGGAGCCGCGGTTGCGATCTTCATCCTCTGCAACAAGGTCTACTCACCGACGTACGACCTCTGGCTGGTCGTGTTCTTCGTGCTCCTGCCCTTGAGCTCCCGCCTCTGGGCCATCTTCTGTGGCATCGATCTCGCGGTGTTCATCACCGTGTACGGCCATTTCCACGGCCTCGACTCCACGCAGTTCGTACGGGTCGTGCTGCCGGTTCTGGTAGCGGTACGAACGGTGGTCTTGATCGTCCTCGTGTTCTCATCGACTCGCCCGCTTCCCACTGCGTGGAGGATCTCCCGGCCCGCGAGGGGCGGCTCGAGACCGCCGCTCGGGCGCGCTTGCCGACCAGGGAACCGCCAGGCCGCGAGGTCGAGAGCCTGGCCGTCCGTGTTCCTCGTCCCGCTGCTGATGTGTTCACTCGTCGGCATGACGGGTGCCGACGCCGCGGGCGCCGCATCGACCACGACGACCATCGGAGCATCGGGACAGGTCACCGCCGCGACGCTCCCCACCCCGCGGCCGTCGAGCGTCGATGCCAGCGGGACCGTGAGCGCGTTTCCGGCGCCGGGCACGCTCACCGCTTCGCCCACCACCACGATCACCTTGCGCGGCGTCGACGCGGCGACGCTGAGCTCCATCGACGTGTCCGGCGCGAAGAGTGGTAGCCACGCCGGACATTTCCAACCACACGCCGACGGGCTGGGCACCACCTTCGTGCCCGACGCCGCGTTCACGGCCGGTGAGAGGGTCACCGTGACAACGGGTCTCTCGGTCCGTGCCGGCACGAATGGGCGGTACATGTTCACGGTCGCGCGTCCCGCGGCGTACCCGGGCCCGGTCCCGGCCACGACCGCCACCGGCGATCTGCAGCACTTCGTCAGCCGGCCCGATCTCACTCCACCTGTGCTCACGCTCACGACGCCACCGAAGAACACCGCGCCCGGCGACATCTTCCTCACTCCCCGGGGCGGGGGCGCGCAGAACGGACCGCTCGTCGTCGACGACGAAGGTCAGCTCGTGTGGTCCGCGCCGGTGCCGGATGCTCCGGTGTACAACCTCCAGCTGCAGCAATACCGGGGGCAACCGGTGCTCACCTGGTACCAGGGCCCGACCGTCAACCCCGGCATCGGCCAGGGCATGGGCGTGATCGCCGACGCGAGCTATCGCACGATCGCGCAGGTCCACGCGGTGAATGGCTACGCGGCCGATCTCCACGACATGACGATCACGCCACAGGGCACGGCCCTGCTGGTCATCTACAACCCCGTGATCGTCGATGCGTCGTCGGTGGGGGGCTCGAAGAACCAACACGTGTTCGAGCCGGTGATCCAGGAGATCGACATCGCGACCGGCGCGTTGCTCTTCGAGTGGCACGGGATCGGTTCGATCGCCCTGAACGAGACGCACGCGCCGATGCCCACGGCGGCGAGCACCATGTTCGACTACGTGCACCCGAACTCGGTCGCCCTCGACGACGACGGCAACGTGCTCCTCTCTGGGCGACACACATGGACCGTCTACAAGATCGACCGCGTCAGCGCGACACTCGACTGGCGTCTGGGTGGCAAGGTCGGCAACTTCACGATGCCGAAGAACGCCATGCCGGCCTGGCAACACGATGCCCGACGGAACAGTGACGGGACCCTCAGCGTCTTCGACGACGGCGCGGGACTGACGACCACGCACAAGTCGCGCGGGTTGGTGCTCGGCATCGACGAGCACACGATGACCGCAACCCTCGACCATCAGTACTTCCCACCAAAGCCGATCCAGTCGACCGCCGAAGGGAGCATGCAACTGCTCGCGAACGGGGACTGGCTCGTCGGATGGGGCAGCCAGCCCGAGTACACGGAGTACGCCCCCGACGGCACCGTGGTGTACGACGTGCACTTCCGGTCGTCGTCGGGCGGCCCCGTCACGTCATACCGCGCCCTGCGGTACGAATGGAGCGGCCGGCCCACCGACGTCCCCGCGGTCGCGGCTGCGCGTACCAGTGGTGATGCAACCAAGGTCGACGTCAGCTGGAACGGTGCCACCGAGGTGAGCACGTGGGCGGTGCTCGCGGGGCCGGACGCCGAGCACCTCACGCGGGTGGCGTCCGCACCGAAGAAGGGATTCGAGACCTCGATCCCCGTCGTGAGCAACCAGCCCTACTTCGCCGTCCAAGCCCTCGACGCCGCCGGCGCGGTACTGGCGACGTCGGCACCCACGACACCGCGAGCGTGAGGGCGCTGGCGGGATTCGTGGTCGCCGGCCTGCTCCTGCCGATCTTGGGGTTCAGTGCGGCGAGCGGGCCGGGGGCGGCGGCGACGCCGAGCGTGTCGGGACGGCCCAACATCGTCTTCATCCTCACCGACGACCTCGACGCGACGACGTATGACCCGGCGCGCTTTCCCGCGCTGAGGGACCTGATGACGAGCCAGGGCGTCACGTTCTCGCACTTCTTCGTCGACGATTCGCTGTGCTGCCCGTCGCGGGCGTCGATCCTCCGGGGCCAATACGTGCACAACACGGGCGTGGTCAACAACGTGTTGCCGACGGGCGGTTTCGAACGCTTCCACGCCGACGGTCTCGAGTCGTCGACGGTGGCGACTTGGCTCCATGCGAGCGGCTACCGGACCGGGCTCTTCGGCAAGTACCTCAACGGCTACCCGAACACGGTCTCGCCCCGCTACGTGCCGCCAGGCTGGGACACCTGGGTGAGCCCGAGCGGCGGCAACCCGTACGCGGAGTTCCACTACCTGCTCAACGACAACCGCAGGCTCGTGCCGCACGGTCGCAAGCCAAACGACTACCTGGTCGACGTGCTCGCGCGGAAGACGGTCGGGTTCATCAAGGCCGAAGCGGGCCATCCCTTCTTCGCGTACGTGGCGCCCTACGCGCCGCACCAGCCCGCCACCCCGGCGCCCCGGTACGCC